>JAJZTK010000129.1 GCA_021849045.1 Deltaproteobacteria bacterium
TTGCCGTCCGGCTAACGGTTCCCACCATCAGGGTCCGTAGAGGACTTTCACCTCCAAGTCAACGATCAACCACCACAGTTGATCATATGTCGCTTGCGCGACACGCGCCCTGCCGGGCGCACACGGGGTGCCCGGTTCACCCGCTTCGCCCGGTTTCTCGGGGCGGGGCGGCGTGTAACCGGCTGGTTATGCCATTCTTGGCATCTCTGGCAAGCACTCCTTGGCCCCTCTTCGGAGGGAGAAAGGAGAGATTGAGATGGACAGCCGAGTAAAAATTGTTCCAGCTTTTTCGACAGACGAACGAGTCAAATTTATGAGAGAAACTATTTCAGACAATGGCGACAACAGCCTGACCGTAAACGAGAAGAAGCTCAGCAGGGTCAGGCTTGACAAGTTGCAACTCTGAGTTCATGAGTTCCTGCCGAGCGTTACCGCACAAGATCACATGGTACAAGCCGACAGGCTAACGAAGGTGGGATTTCCGTACCATACGGAAAAACTTGTGCAATCTTGCAAGTTGCCAAGCCCGACCCCATTTTCCTCCCTCGATGAGTTACATAACTTGCTGCATGTCTCAGTTTTTCTTATCAACAAAAAGTACCTCATTGTGATAATCGACAAATTCCTGTGCGATATTGTGTTGGGGGGCAGTATGGAAGTCTTGTACAGAAAGTCGGAATGTCCCATGGTCGCAGATTACATGGTGATTTGGACAAAGAACTAGAATGTTTTCAGCCACATCAGGCCCGTTATGTGGTCTACCAAGGGGCTTAATATGATGTGCTTCAGAGTAGAATCCATGTGGCAATTGAATCCGTTCACCGCACAGTTGACATCTATTGCCATATAGCCCTTTGAGCCTTCTTGCAATTTCAGTGTCTCTCAGAACTCGGTATGTAGTGATAGCAACACGAGGTGGATTATCACTTCCAAAATCGGCAATTTCAATTTGTTCGGTTGGTTGAACAAGGCCCAACTGCAAACAATAACTATTCGAACCAACGTGAAGGAAAATGTCTTGGTTTTGAGAAAAGTATGAATTTACGGTACGTTCAGGGGTTTTGGCTGGACTATTATCCCAATGTCCTCTCTGTGCGAGAATTGAAGTGATTTGGGTAGAGTTGTAGGGTCTTGTGGGGTCAAGTTCATTCATTAAGTCAATCATTGCTTTTAATAAACCTGATTTTGGATTACCAAATGACATGCGTAACCTCCATTTCGTTCAGTGCCGCAAGTTAAGCCAGCTCCTTTTTTTCTTTTTCAACTCGTAAATCACCCGTTAGGGGCTGGTATATACATTTAGATACTTCTATATACATGTAGATGCTTGCATCTATATGTATATACTTCACGGCCATCTAAATATAGATGCTTTTACTGTTTTCCCAGTTATTACGTTTCATCTACATGTATATGCTTTTCCAAGGGCGTTCCGGCTATGTTGCCATATTTCACAAACCAGAGCTGCTTTTCCGGATTCCATTTGCCACCAGCCGCTCTGACTTGCGCCCGCAATTCCAACTCGTAGCCTTCAATCCTGAGAGGGACAATGCGGCTTGGTGAGCACTCAACTCATACGACGCCCCTTCGCACCGCGACGTTAAGGCCCTATATTTAACAAATTCTATGCCAAAAGTTCAACCCTGTAATTTAGCCATGTTGCCGATTCAAAAACCACCAGTACAAAATGTGGCGCGCCACAAAATGTTACACTTTGACGACCAACAAACCCGCTACCATAACCGCGCTTCACAGCAAAATGTTACCGTAGGGAACTTGAATGGACTGACCGAAATGCGGATAGGAACACAAAGAGGCCTCCCGGTTAACTGCCTGGGAGGCCTCTTTGTGTTTCAGTTGGTAGGCTATCGTTACAGCCGGCTACTTCCCCGCCCCATGCCCACAGGAACAGGAATGCTCCGCAGAGGACGGTGTTGTGATCGCCTCGTTCAGCACGAAGGCGGCCTGCAGGGCCGAGGTCGGGCAGAGCGGGAAACATTCCTTGCACTGCCAGCACTCCTTGGCGGCTATCTCCGGAATGAAGCAGATCCTCTTCTTTGCCCCCCGGTCGATGAACCCGAGCGCGTTCTTCTTCTTGACCTCGTTACAGTAGCGGACGCAGAGACCGCAATGGATGCAGAACGACTGATTCCGCTTGAACCGGTCCTTGTCCGCCCCATACTCCTCGGCCAGCTCCACCAGTTTTTCGGAATCCGGCGCATGGGCCATCATCATCTCCACCAGCGCCTTCCGGATCCGGTCGAGCTTTTCGGTTTTGGTACGCACGACCACGTTCTTCTCTGCCGGGTAGGTACAGGCGGCAACGACGACCGTCCTGCCGTTGGCCTCCACCTCCACCGAACAGACCCGGCACCCGCCGTACGGTTCCAGTTTGTGGTGGTGGCAGAGGGTCGGAATGGATATACCCACGCTCTCGGCTGCCTCCAGAATGGTCGCGCCTTCCTGTGCCGTAACCTCTCTGCCATCTATCTGTAAGACCAGTTCGCTCATGGCTATTTGTTCCCCCTGACGATTGTTCTCGCGTCTTCAGGCAGAGGGGCCGGGACGGCCTTGCCCGGAATCCTCGTCACCGCGCCGAAGCGTGGGGGGCACGCTTCCAGGCAGGCCCCGCACTTCGTGCATTTTGCCTGGTCGACCACGTGGATCAGGTTCTTCCCGCCCTCGATCGCCCCTGCCGGGCACTTCCTGCCGCAGTTCGTGCATGCCTGGCACTTTTCCGGCTCGATATAGAAGGAGAACAGCTCCTTGCAGGTGAATGCCGGGCATTTCCCCTCGATGTGCGCCTCGTATTCATCCCTGAAGTGCTTCAGCGTGCTCATTACCGGGTTGGGGGCACCCTTGCCCAGGGCACAGAGCGAGGCACCGGACACCTCGGTGAGCTGTAGCAGGAGATCGAGATCGCCCTTCTTCCCCTTCCCCTGGGTGATATCGGTCAGGATGGTCAGCATCTGCTGGATACCTTCACGGCAGGGGACGCATTTGCCGCACGATTCGTCGGCCAGGAAGGCCAGGAAGAACCTGGCGAAGTCGACCATGCAGGTCTCTTCGTCCAGGACGATCATCCCGCCGGACCCCATCATGGAACCGGCCTTGGTGAGTTGGTCGAAATCTACCTCCATGTCCAGCAGCGACTCGGGCATGCAGCCACCCGCCGGGCCACCGGTCTGCACGGCCTTGAACCGCTTGTCGCCGGGGATGCCGCCGCCGATCTTGTAGACGATGTCTCTGAGGGTGATCCCCATGGGCACTTCCACCAGGCCGGTGTTCTTTACCTTCCCCACCAGGGAGAATATCTTGGTGCCTTTGCTCCCCGCCGTGCCGACCGAGGCAAAGGCGGCAGGCCCCTTGTTGATGATCAGCGGGATGTTGGCCCAGGTTTCCACGTTGTTGATGTTGGTCGGCTTGTCCCAGAGCCCTCTCACGGCCGGGAACGGCGGCCGCGGTTTCGGCTCTCCCGCCTTCCCCTCCAGCGACCGGATCAATGCCGTTTCCTCGCCGCAGACAAAGGCGCCGGCCCCCTGAGCCACCTCGACAATGAAATCGAAGCCGGAGCCGAGGATGTTTTTCCCCAGGAAGCCGTACTCTTCGGCCGTTTTGATGGCAAGGGTGATGTTTTCCACGGCCAGGGGATATTCCTGGCGCACGTAGAGAAATCCTTCATGGGCGCCGATGGCGTAGGCCCCGATGATGAGCCCTTCCAGGACCGCATGCGGGCTCCCCTCCAGGAGCGCCCGGTCCATGAACGCCCCGGGATCTCCCTCGTCGGCATTGACGACCACGTACTTTACCGGATCGGGAGCATTGCGGGTGAATTCCCACTTGTTACCGGAAGGAAAGCCGCCGCCCCCCCGGCCCCGTAAGCCCGACTCCTTCACCAGCCCCACCACCTGCTCCGGCTTCATCTGGCAGAGCGCTTTTTCCAGTGCGGCATAACCGCCGATGGCCAGATAGTCCTCGATGCTGGTCGGGTCGAGCTTGATGTTGTTGCCGATCAGAAGTCGCAACTGGTTCTGGTAAAAGGGGATGTCCATCTCATGAACGACCCGCTCGCCGGTCACGGGATCGACATAAAGCAGCCGGTCGATGACCGTCTTTTCCAGCACGCTGGCGATGACCTCTTTGGCGTCGGCCGGCTGTACCTTGAGATAACAGGTCTCGTCGGGATACACGACGATCAGGGGGCCCCTCTCGCAGAAGCCGGGACAGCCTGTTTCCCTGACTTCGATGCGGCTTTCCAGCCCCTGCGCCTGGATCTCGTCCTTCAAGGCAGTGACCAGGTTCGCCGCGCCGAGAGCGAGGCAGCCGGACCCGGTGCATACGGCGATGCAGGGGCGGTTCGGGTCCCTTGACGACAGGACTTCCTTCCTTAATGCTGCAAATTCGGCGGAGGAATTTATCTTTGGCATGATCTTCCCTTAGGAACCTTACTCGTAGTTTTTCAGCACGTCTTCCAACTGGCCCGCGGCAAGATTGCCGTGATACTCGCCGTCGACCACCATGACCGGTCCCAGTGCACAGCAGCCGATGCAGTTGACGGTTTCCAGGCTGAACTTGAGATCGACGTCCGTTTCGCCCGGTTTGATACCGGTCAGCTCTTCAACGGTATCGAGAACACGCTGTGCGCCACGGACATGACAGGCGGTACCCATGCAGACATGAACCTCGTGGCGTCCCTTGGGAACCAGGCTGAACGATTTATAAAAGGTGGTGATATGCTGAATCTGGTTCATGGGTACTGCCAACCGCTCACTGACCCTTTCCAGCACTTCCTTGGGGAGCCAATGGTTTTCACTCTGGATATTGATCAATATCTGTATGAGCGAACTGGCCTTGCACCCATGCTTGTCGATAATCTGGTCAATCCTGCCAATGTCCATAATCCTGCCCTCTCTTCTCAGTCAGCCGTCTGCCCCATGGAATCAGGCGATGGCGTACCGTTTCTGGCTTTCGTTGTACCTGATCAATCCCTGTCGGGACGAAACATTGAGGCATCTGGCCACTTCGGCCGGCTCAATCCTTAACACCTCGGAAATTTCCCTGGTGGTAAGGGGGTTCCTTGCCAGGAGCGTGGTGATCTGACTGATGGCCAGGTTCTCGGCAATCACCTCGCGGATCAGGGTGTCCACCTCGGGGCTGCTGAAGAATTTGGTATATTCCGCTTCTGTCTTGAACCGTACCCGCAGCCTCTCCCGTTCAACCAGTTTGAGGAAGGGGAGTATCTTCTTGACCGCGGCAAACTTCAGCTTCAGGGCGTCCTTGTCGATCCCTTCGCTTGAGCCGATCGGTCCCAGCTCTTTGAGCTTCCGGCCGAAGTCGTTCATCACTTCGGCGTAACGCATCCCCTCGGAAGCGGAAACCCATTCGAGCCGTAACCGGTCGGGGTTGATCCCCACCTCTTCGAGTACCCTTTTTGCCAGATGCATCATGCTCAGGGCATCGTAGTTGCCCTCGGTAACATAATGACATTCGCCAAGCCAGCAGCCGCCGACGAATACCCCGTCCGCTCCTCGGGCGAAAGCGCGCAGGACAAAGTCCAGGTCGACCCTGCCTGAGCACATTACGCGGATGATCTTTGTTTCAGTTGTATATTGCAGTCTGGAAACTCCAGCCAGGTCGGCAGCGCCGTACGCTCACCACGTACACAAAAAGCCGACGACCCGCGGTTTAAACTCAAGGCCTGTAGACATGCTCGTCTCCTTTCTCACCGGCAATGGCCGGCTCGGTACATATAGTGGGCTCAATCAAGTTCCGGAAGCGCCGCGTCGATCTGTGACCAGATCTCCTCGTTCGTATAGTGCTTCAGGTAGATGGCCCCGGTCGGACACTTGGTGTTGCACAGACCGTCTCCCTTGCACAGGGCCGGGTTGACTGTTGCCTCCTTGCCGTACGGGGTATCCACGAACTCTATGGCATCGTACTTACAGGCGGTAATGCAGGCCGCGCAGGCCACGCACGCGCTCCTGGTCACATCGCACACGGCGCCCGAGGCGGTGACGGAGTCGCGGGTTAGCATGTTGACCGCTCGGCCGGCAGCGGCGTATGCCTGACTTATCGTCTCCGTGATATGTTTCGGATAGTGGGCAAGCCCGCAGAGGAAGATGCCGTCGGCGCCGAAGTCGACCGGGCGCAGCTTGACATGGGCTTCCTGGAAGAAACCATCCGTGTTCAGGGCCACCTTGAACAGCTTGGCCATCTCCTGGCTCGCGGCCGAAGGGACGACAGCGGCGGCAAGGACCAGCAGGTCGGCGTCGAGGGCCAGCTTCTGGCCGAGGACCGGGTCCGGCACGGTGACCCGGATGATCGGCCGCCCCCCTTCCGTGGCCGCCTCCACAGAGGGTTTGTCAGTTGGCTCATAGCGGATGAACTTCACATCCCGGTTGGAGGCCTCACGGTAGTAGTCTTCCTTGAATCCGTAACTCCTCATGTCCCGATAGATGACGTAAATCTCCATCTCGGGGTTGAGTTCCTTGAGCTTCAGGGCGTTTTTAATGGACTGGCTGCAGCAGACACGGCTGCAGTAGTTCTTCCCTTCCTCACGGCAGCCGACGCACTGGATCATCACCAGCGTCTGGGCATTGAGGGCCTGCTCGTCCCGCCTGCTGATCCGCTCCTCCAGTTCGAGCGACGTGAGGACCTGGTCATTCTGCCCGTAGAGGTACTCCGTGGGCTTGTATTCATCGGCGCCGGTGGCGAGGATGGCGGCGCCATGGGCGATCTCCCGGTGACGCCCTTCGGAGATGACCCTGGTGACAAAGTTGCCGACATAGCCGGAGACATGGGTGATGCTGGCATCCAGTATGACGTGGATCGACGGGTGCCGGTAGACCTTGCGGATCAGGTCGTTCAAGAGCGGCTGGACCTCAAGCCCGTCCAGGGTGTAGTGGATCCGGCGGGCCATGCCGCCCAGATCGGAGCTCTTTTCGATCAAATAGACATCAAAGCCGACGTTGGCCATGCTCAGGGCGCTGGTCATGCCGGCCATGCCACCGCCCACCACCAGCGCGGTCTTGTTGACCGGCAGCTGGAATTCCTGCAGCGGCTCCAGGTGGGCCGCCCGGGCCACGGCCATCCGGACGATGTCCTTGGCCTTTTCGGTGGCGCCCTCCTTGTCTTTGGAGTGGACCCAGGAACAGTGCTCCCGAATGTTGGCAAATTCGAAATAGTACTGGTTCAGCCCCGCTTCCCGGCAGGTGTCCCTAAACAGTGGCTCGTGGGTCCGGGGGGTGCAGGCGGCGAGCACCACACGGTTAAGGTTGTGCTCCACGATGGCATCCGCTATCAGCTGGGCATTCTCCGTGGAACAGGCAAACATGTTTCGCTCTGAGTAGACAACGTTGGGCAAAGCAGCGGCATATTCGACGACAGAGGGGGTATCAACGATACGACCGATGTTGGCGCCGCACAGGCAGACGACCACACCGATCCTGATGTCATCGTTGGTAACGTCCTTTTCCGGCGGGTATTCCCGCTCCCGGGAGAGGTCGCCACGCCGGTAGGAGAGCAGTTCGCTGCAGAGGGCATTGGCCCCGCCGGCGGCAACAACAGACTCGGGGATGTCGGCGGGGCCGGTAAAGGCACCGCTGACAAAAATGCCGGGCCGGGTGGTTTCAATGGCGTTGGCTGGCTTGGTTTTACAGAAGCCATGCTCGTTGAGCTCGATGCCGAAGGTGGTGGCCATGGTCCTGACGTCGGCCGGCGGACTCAGGCCAACGGAGAGGACCACCATGTCGAACTCCTCTTCCTTCACCCCCTGATCGAACGTCGAATACCGGATGCTCACATTCTTGGTTTCAGGATTTTCCTCCCCAATCGAGACGTAACTTCTGATGAAGCGGACGTCGGAGAGCTTTTCTGCACGCTGGTAGAAGCGCTCGAACTCCTTGCCGAAGGCACGGATATCGTTGTGGAAGATGGTGGCCTCCATGCCGGCGTCATGGTCCTTGGTCAGGATGACCTGCTTCTGGGTGTAGGCGCAGCAGACCGCCGAGCAGTAGCTGTTCCCCCCCTCGGGATTGACCTGGCGCGAGCCCACACACTGGATCCATGCGATCTTATGGGGGTGTTTCTTGTCCGAGGGGCGACTGATCGTCCCTTCAAAAGGACCGGTGGAGCTCAGAATCCGCTCGTAGTCGAGACTGGTCACCACATTCTCAAAGATGCCGTACCCGTAGTCGCTCCTGAGTTTGGGATCGAAGGTCTCGAAGCCGGGAGAGAGCACGATGGCCCCTGCCTGCACCTCGACCGTCTCTGCCTCTTGATGAAGATCTATGGCCTTGGGCTTACAAACCCCTTCGCAAATGGTGCACGAACCGTCTTTAAGATAGAGACAGGCCTCCGGGTCCACATACGGAATCAGCGGTAGCGCCTGGGAAAAATGGATATGAATGGCCTTGTTGGTGGAAATGTTCTGGTTGTACCGGTCAGGGACCTTGACAGGGCAGTATTCAACGCAGAGGTTGCACCCCGTGCACTTCTCCTCAATCACATAGCGGGGCTTCTTCACCAGGGTGACCTTGAAGTTCCCGGCCTTTCCCTTGACGCTCTCGACCTCGGTATAGGTCAGGATCTCGATGTTGGGGTGACGGCTGCATTCGTTGAACTTGGGAGATTCGATGCACATGGAGCAGTCATTGGAGGGGAAGGTCTTGTCGAGCTGCGACATCTTGCCGCCGATTGCGGGCGACTTGTCGATGAGATAGACCTTGAAGCCGGCGTTGGCAAGATCAAGGGCAGACTGGATACCGCTGATTCCGCCACCGACAACCAGAACATCTATGAACGTTTTCTGTGCCATGTCATTGTCCACCGTGAGCATCCCTTTATAGGTGTTAAATCAGATTTTGTAGGTTGGGTTAGGCGGGTGTATGCCGTAACCCAACATGACCAAGCCGGCAGCAATCGAGGCTGTTGGGTTACGCGATGAGGCCGCTAACCCAACCTACGAAATAACGGTCCTCGATCCTAAATGAGTTCCTGGAGAATTTCCGTGATGTCCTTTATTTCAAGGGCAACGCCATCATCGAGCGATAGTCTGCTGTCTTCAAAGTTGGTTATGCAGTACGGACAGGAGGTGGCCAGCACCTCGGCCCCGACTTTGACGGCCTGTCCGACCCTCAGATCGGAGAACCGCTCTTCCTTCGGGGTTTCCACCCAGATCCTGCCGCCCCCCCCGCCGCAGCAGAGGCTGTTTTCCCGTGAGTCGGCCATCTCGACCAGTTCCAGGCCGGAAACCGCCTTCAGGATCTCCCGCGGCTGGTCGTAGATGCCGTTGTGGCGCCCCAGGTAGCAGGGATCGTGGTAGGTAACCTTCTTCGCATACTCCTTGTCCAGCTTGAGCCTGCCGTCCCTGATCAGCTCGTTCAGGTAATCGGTGACGTACACCACTTCGAAGTTCACCATGAACTCGGGATATTCGTTCTTGAAGGTGTGAAAGCTGTGGGGGGAGGAGACGAGGATCTTCCTGACGCCGTTGTCGATGAAGTTCTGGATGTTCTCCTTGGCGAGCTTTCTGAAAAGGTCCTCGTTGCCGGTCTTGCGGATGCTTTCGCCGCAGCAGCTCTCCTTGTCACCGAGTATGCCGAATTTCACCCCTGCCTTGTTGAGGAGAGCGACCGTGGCAGCCGCCACCTTCTTCAATCGCGGGGCATAGCTTAAGTAGCAGCAGGAGAAATAGAGAACGTCCATCTCCCTCTTGAACGTCTTTACCCCCAGCTCTTTCGCCCAGTCGCCCCTGTTTTTCCGATCGTCATTGAAGGGGTTCCCCTCCCCCATGAGCCCCACGCTCACCGTGCGGAGCGGTTCCATGGCAGTGGGGAAGACGTCGTTCTGGGTGGCGATCCTGCGTAATGCCACCCCGGACTCTATCTGTTTCACCCCCCGCGGGCAGTTCTGGGGACACTTGCCGCAGGTGCTGCAGCGCCAGATGTCTTCGCTCTCTATCTCGGTCAGCCCCAGGCTGGCCTGTCGGACCAGCTTGCGCATGCTGAACGATCTGACCCTGTTCCACGGGCAGACGGAATCGCACTTGCCGCACTGGTAGCAGAATTTGAAGGCATCACCGCCTTCTTCCTTGATGACATCAATGATCTCTTTGAAAGGGGCGACAGTTTCCACGTTTCATATCCTTATTATGCGCCGTATCGTCTCACTTGTTCTGCGACAACCGGGCAATGGTATCCATGACCTTTTGGACTCCGTGCTTGTGGACCAGCGATTGCAGCCCGGTCTCCACCTCGCCCAGCGCCGGTTCCTCATCGGCCCGTTCCTCTTCCCGTTCCTCGTAGGTCAGGGCGCCGGGACGGCAGACCTCGACGCACATGGGCATCTTTTCGTCCTCGCACATGTCGCATTTCAGGGGGAGACCGGAATCCGGCTCCTTGAAAAGATCCCGGGACGGGCAGGATGCGGGGCAGAAGTTGCATTCGGTGTACTGTTTTCCGTGGATCTTGAAGGTCTGTCTGCCGGTACACTCGGCCGCGGTGTACTCACCGGCACGCAACGGAACGTACACGTCATTGACCAGGTCCTGAACCACCCTGATCCGGGAACGCGACGGATTGAAGCTACTGTATTTCGGGCTGGCGTGAAACCCGGAGCACGCTACCTCGCACGCGCGGCAACCGATGCATTTATCAAGATCGACTTTTATCTCTCTGACTATCTTCTTCTTTGACTGATCGCTCATGGCTACTATCCCCTTGACTGTAGTTCTACGCTCTCTCCCGCTAGGGAGCGACTCCGTCGGCTGTCAGGATCCCCCTCCGGATGAAGTCTTCACTGACAAACTCCAACTTCAACCGGTCCAGCGTCTCCCTGTTGGGAATACCGTCCTTGGTCCACCCCTTGAACTCATAGTAGGCATCAAGGTGCTTTTGCTCCATCTCGGGGTCCCGTACCTTCCAGTGGTCTTCCGGCGGCTTCTCCACGTCCCGTCTCAACCCTCTCCTGATGTTGAGGGCTCTCACCAGGTTACGGTTCCGTCTGGATACCTCCAAAAGCCCGTCCGAATCCAGCTCGATACCGGACGCCAGCGCTATGATTTCCGGGAGGGTGAACAGGTGATAGGGGGGCGACCCGCCGAACTGCCCACGGAACGACGACAGCCAGGCGCAGGTACCGATGGCGTCGTCGACGTAGTGCATCGCCTCGTTCCAGTCGCAGACATTGACGGCGGCTTCAATCGGCATGTGCTGTTTCGGCTCCCACTCCAGCAGCCATTTCTTGAACCGCTCCGGAGCGGCAGACCAGTTTTCGACAAACTTTTTACGCTTCTCCGGGTTGGCGATGGGCGCCTGGGGGAATGAGCCCTCGATCTGGGTGATGTTCATCTTCTCGCCGGTGCAGTACATGAGGAAAAACGGATAGTTGACCACCCCCAGCTTGAGCGGCACCTGCTCGACCTTTTTCGTGGTGTTGTGGTCGTATTTCTCAGCCCCTTTGCCGATGATACGGGCGGCCTGATAGACGCCATTGGCCAGCACGTCGCCGATCCCTTCGCGATGAACCAGTTTATCCAGGAGGTAGAAGAACCTGTCCGCGCCACCTTCGGGAAAATCCGGGAGATCCTCCTTTGTCAGGATGCCGGCTTCATAGAGCTCGATGGCAAAGGCAAGCACCTGCGGTGTGGAAAAGCCATCCATGCCGTAGGCGCTGGTCAGCCCCAGGATATTGTAATTGAAATCGATCTCCTCAAAGGCCGCCATGCTGTACGTAAGCTTGTTGAAGCACTTGAGGAAATAGGTATGACGCCCCGGATAGGAGATCGTGTAGTGGCAATCCTTGGGGCAGTTGTAACAGCCGGAATCGCGCGAACGCACCTCTTTCCAGAGCCCCACCCACTGCTCCTCGCGCTCTTTGTTCCAGTAGTCTTTTCTCCGGGTGCGCGCATTGCCCCAGGCAAAATTGTCCACATGGAAGCTTTCGTTATGGTCGTGCGCCATCGGGTCGCCGCAGTTCTTATTGTCGTAAATCTCCTGATACTTGCCGCGGCAAATCTCCCAAAGCTTTGTTGGCTGGGCTACATAGACATCCTTTGTCCCGCGTACCGCAATCGCCTTCAGCCGCTTGGCCCCCATGACCGCCCCCACCCCGTGGCGGGAGGCGCTGGAGTTGGCATGTTCGATGGTCGCCTGAAAGACCTTGTTTTCACCGGCCAGCCCAATGGCCGCAACCTGGATCTTCGGCTCCTTAGATC
>JAJZTK010000130.1 GCA_021849045.1 Deltaproteobacteria bacterium
ATCGAAGTAGCCGGACCGGCTGAGGCGGGCGATAAACTCCCGGCTTTCCCGGCTGTTGTCCAGATCGTGCACCGCGGTTGCCACATGCTTTACATCGGTGTTGACCGCATAGCCGAACATGACGATCTGGAAGAGCGGCACCACCAGGATGACGAAGCGCATCTTCGGGTCCCGGAGTATCTGGATGAACTCCTTGACAAGCATGGTTTTGAGGCGCTGGAGCATGCTGGCTTCCCGGTTTCGTGATGGCGCGGAGGTCCCCCGCCGACCGACTCTAGCATATTTCCCGGTATCGATTAAGATTATTCCATGGGACAACGTTTCGTGATCGGCGATGTGCATGGCTGCGCCCGAACCTTGCGGCGGCTGGTGGAAGATCGGCTCGGGCTGACCAGGGATGACGAACTTTATCTATTGGGGGACCTGATCGACCGTGGACCGGCCGTGCGTGAGGTGCTGGAGTTTCTCATCGGTCTGCAGGAGGCGGGATACGCGGTCGCGTCGATCATGGGGAACCATGAGGATATGTGTCTTGACGCCTGCCGTGACCGGAGTCGGTTCTACCTCTGGATGCTCAATGGTGGCCATGCCACCCTGCAGAGCTTCGGAGTGGAGGATGCCTGCGAGATCCCCGAGCGCTATCACCGGTTCTTCGTTGCCCTGCCGACACATATCCTGCTTCCCGACTTCGCTCTAGTTCACGCCGGCATCGACTGTCGACAGCCCGATCCCTTTGCCGACCGGCAGACCCTCCTCTGGAGCCGTTCCTGCACCGTTGACCCTGCCAGGATCGGTGGCCGGCGCGTTGTCAGCGGCCACACCCCCCGGACCCGCCGGGAGATCGAGGCGTCCGTCGCTGAGAACTGGATCGTGCTCGATAACGGTTGCGTCTTTCGTGGGATTGCGGGGCTGGGGAGCCTTGCCGCATTGTCCCTTGACCCCCTGCATCTCTATTTTCAGGAGAATTGCGACTGCTGACCGAGGCACTCTATCCGTCGGTATCTGTGTCGTTTGCGGCGGGTCTTGGCGCTCGGGACGGGCGACGTTTTCCGAGGAGGACAAATCGCGACCCGGACCGCGACCACGGCACACTGACCGTGTTGATGCCACAGGCCGGACAGTCTACAAGGGGGACGCTGGCGTGGAGAAAGGCGGAGTAGCGGAAAAAGTCGACATGATGCCAGATCTCTTCACGGATGTCGCAGAGCTGCGCATCCTGCCCGCACACCGGGCAAGAAAAGCGTGCCCCGCTGCTGCAGGTGATGAATAGATCGACCCGCCCGATTTCATCGACAAAGCTGATCCGGTCGATCTTCCAGAGTAGGGACAGACCCAGCGTGGCAGAGAATATACCTGTGTGGTCCATGTGGACGCCTTTGTCCTGAGCAGGAACCTTCTCTTCTGTTTGCGACCCCGGCATTTTTTGTTAGAGTCTAACACCAGGCCGCATGTTCTTTGCAATACCTGAGTGCTCATAGAGCAGGTTTGGTGCCAGCAGGGTGGAATGGCTTTCCGGGCCGTTATTCCGGGGGTGCCCTCTGAATGTCTCTTTTGCAGGGGTGTCGTGATTACCGGGGCATCGGGAGCCGGCTTGCTGCAACGCCGCATGGGGCAAGGTCCCTCGCTTGATGTACGATGGTGACAACTGTAAACTTTTTTGCACCAGTGCCGGGAACGATATGAAAGCCGAACCATCCCACAATCGCAACTCGTTGCTGTTCAGACGGTATGTACGTCTGCTCCTGATCCTGTTTGCAATCGAACTCCTGGTTGACAGCGCTTTGCAACTGCTGATGCCCCAGTCGACGGAAACGGTGATGCAAATCGTCGACGGGCTTGCCATGGCCATCTGCAGTACACCTCTGATCTGGTGGCTGGTGGTGCAGCCGCTCAGAAAGGACTTCACTGCCGAGAAGGCCCGTTTCGAGCAGGTCATTGATCAGGTAATCGATTCGATCGTAGTGATTGATTGCCAGGGGCGGATCGAGGCGCTCAACACCGCTGCCGAGTTGACCTTCGGGTATCGGGAAGGAGAGGTGATCGGGCGACAGCCGGATATGCTGGTGGTGGAGCCGGATGGCTACCTGCAGCAGATTCTGGCACGGGCCGAGTCCGGCCAGGTCCCGACGGACTGCATCCACCATGAGATCATCGGGCTCCGTCGCGATGGCAGCCGGTTTCCCATGTCCATTTCGGTGAGCCGGGCCAACCTTGGAGGCCGGTCGAGCCTGATCCTGATCATCAGGGATATCAGCCCCATCCGTGAACAGGAGTTGCGCCAGCAGCGGATGCTGTCGCTGTTGGAGGCGACCCTTGAGGCGACAGCTGACGCCATCGTGGCCGTGGACTGGCAGCGCCGGATACTTACCTACAACCAGCGGCTGGTGGAACTGCTCAATGTTCCGGCCGAGATCCTCGACGCACGGGACAGCTTCCGGCTGGCCGCCTATCTGCAGGGGCTGGTGGAGGAGCCGGAGGCGTTCCTGGCCAGGCTGGATGAGTTATACCGGCAACCGGACACGACCTCGTTCGACATCCTGAGGTTCAGGGACGGCAGGATCATGGAACGCTCATCCCATCCGCAGCTCCTGAACGGCCAGAGTATCGGCCGGGTCTGGAGTTACCGGGACATCACCGACCGCAAACTGGCCCTGCAGGCCCTCTCCGACAGCGAGAAGCGGTTCCGGGAAATTTTTGAGCAGACCGAGGACGCCATTGTGCTCCTCACCGGCGAGGATTGGTCGGTGCTCGACATCAACCCGACCGCCGAACAGTTGTTCGGCTACGGCAAGGATGAGTTCGTTGGCCGGCCGATGGCGATCTTCCGTAACAAGGGCGACCAGACCTCTTTTCAGGCGTCGCTTGCCACACTCAGGGAGAAAGAGCTGGTCCGGATGGAGCGCTTGCAGGTGGCGCGCCGGGATGGAACCGTGATTCACGTGTCGGTCCACGGCAAGCTGATCCAGCTCCAGGGAAAGCATGCGATCTATTGCACATTCCGGGATGTCACGGAACGGATCCGTTTGGAGGAAGAGGCCCATGCTATCCAGTCCCGCCTGATCATGACCAACAAGATGACCTCCCTGGGACTGCTGGTGGCAGGGGTTGCCCACGAGATAAACAACCCGAACAATTCCATTCTGGCCAATGCCCAGCTTCTGGAGCGGGTCTGGACCGACCTGGACAAACAGCTTCAGGAGTATGCGAAGGAGCATGGCCGCTTCAAGGCCGGCGGTCTGGAGTTCAGCCAGCTGCATGAGGCCCTTCCCGAGATACTGGAAGGGGTGATCGGCGGTGCCCGGCGGATCAGGGATATCATCGCCAATCTGAAGAATTACTCCCGTCCCGTGGGAGTGTTTCCGGATGCGCCGGCCGCGGTGGAGCTGAACCGGGTGATTTCTTTGTCCATGGCGCTCTTGAATCACCATGTCAGCAGGCATACCGACCGGTTCCATCTGCAACTGACCGAGGATATCCCGTTGGTGAACGGGAGCCCGCAACAACTGGAGCAGGTGGCGATCAACCTGATCATGAATGCCCTCCAGTCGCTGCCCGCAATGGATCGCGGGGTGTGGGTCACCACGGCGTATGATCCGGACCAACGGGAGGTGAGCATGACCGTTCGTGACGAAGGGGTGGGGATCCCTGCTGAACTGCTGGAGCGGGTCATCGAACCGTTTTTCACCACCAGGCTGGACAGTGGCGGCACGGGATTGGGGCTGTCGATCGCCAGCTCCATAGTCAAGGCCCATGGCGGCACCATGACCATCGTCAGCCAGCCGGTCGGCGGGACTGTCGTGACCATCAGCCTGCCTGCCATTTCGTTGACTAACGATGAGGATAAGGAGCAGTACTGACATGGAACAATGGAACGGTGAAGAGAACCCCGCCACGATACTGCTGGTGGACGACGAACTCCCCCTGCTCAAGGTCTCGAAACTATCCCTGCTGAGCCAGGGGTTTACATCGGTGGCTACCCTGAACGACAGCCGCGAGGTCATGCCATTTCTGGCAACACACAATGTTGCCGTGATGATGCTCGATCTGTTCATGCCGCATCTGGGGGGGCTCGAACTGTTACCCCGGATCATCCGCGACTATCCCGAAATCCAGGTCATCGTCATGACCGCGCTGGATGAGAGCGAAACGGCGGTCCGCTGCATCAAGTCAGGCGCCTTTGACTATCTTACCAAGCCGGTGGAGAACGACCGCCTGATCACCAGTCTGCGCAAGGCCCTGGAACATCGGTGCATGCACCGGGAGATAAACCAGCTGCGCGACCGTTTTTTTAACGATAGGTTGGAGAACGAGGCGGCATTCAGCGAGTTCGTTTCCTGCAACGAGAAGATGCAGGCGGTGTTCAGATACCTGGAGGTCATTGCCCCTTCCCGGCAGCCGGTCCTGATCAAAGGCGAGACCGGGACCGGCAAGGAGTTGGTGGCGCGGGCAGTGCACAAGCTGTCCGGTTGCCAGGGGGAGTATGTGGCCGTCAATGTGGCCGGTCTGGATGACGTGATGTTTGCCGATACGCTGTTCGGGCACCGCAAAGGGGCCTTTACCGGTGCCGAACAGCATCGTGAGGGGCTGGTGGCCAGGGCGTCCGGCGGTACCCTGTTCCTGGACGAGATCGGCGATCTGAGCGAGCAGTCCCAGACCAAGCTTCTCCGGCTGCTTCAGGAACGGGAGTATTATCCGGTCGGTTCCGACACCCCCAGGAAGAGCGATGCCCGCGTGGTGCTCGCCACGAATCACGATCTGCAGCAGATGATCGCTGCCGGCCGGTTCAGGCGTGACCTCTACTACCGGCTCTGTACCCATCAGGTGTCAATCATTCCGCTCCGGGAGCGGCCGGATGATATCCCTTTGCTCCTGGATCACTTCCTTGCCGATGCTGCCCGTCAACTCCGCAAGAAGAAACCGACCGCTCCACGGGAACTGTCCGTGCTGCTCTCCACCTACCCGTTTCCCGGCAATGTGCGGGAGCTGGAATCGATGGTGCATGACGCGGTGGCGCGCCATAGCGGCGGGGTTCTTTCGATGGAGAGCTTCAGCGCAGCGATCGGTTCGTTGCGCGGACAGGGAGTGGGCATGTCGCTTTCCGTGACCGAGGGGGAGCCTCTTCATGATATTTTTGGCCATTTCCCCAATCTGAGGGAGGTGGAGGAGTACCTCATTGCCGGGGCCATGAAACGGGCCAAGGGGAATCAGGGGATTGCCGCATCCCTCCTTGGCATCACCCGGCAGACCCTTAACAAGCGACTTCAGTCCCTGACGCCTCACTCATGATGGGCGGGCAACAGCCATACCGGTCCGGGAACCGTTGAGCGTGGAGCGGGAGATTTTACGCACGATAGCGGTGCACCGGCTGTTCACGGCAGGAGAGACCGTGGTCGTGGCGGTTTCCGGCGGTGCCGATTCGGTGGCGCTCCTGGATTTTCTGGCAACCGGGAGCGGTCTGGGGCTGCGACTGGTGGTGGCCCACGTGAACCACGGTCTGCGCGGTGCCGAGGCCGATGCCGACGAACGGTTCGTGCGCGGGCTTGCAGAGCGTTATGGCCTGACAATGGCGACAACCAGGGCAGATGTCCGGGCGCTCAGCCGGCAGCGGCGGCTTTCGCTGGAAGAGGCGGGGCGTGAGGCGCGCTACGCCTTCTTTGAGGCGGTTGCCGGGCAGTACGGTGCAACACGGATCGCCCTGGCCCATCACCGCGACGACCAGGCGGAAACGGTGCTGATGCGCCTCATCCGTGGTGCCGGAGTTGACGGGCTGTCGGGGATGCGTCCCCGATCCGGCGATGGGCGGTATGTGCGGCCGCTCCTGTCCGTTACGCGCCGGGCGATCGTCGGCTACCTGCGGAAAAAGGGGCTCGCCTGGCAAGAGGATGCCAGCAACCAGGATCAGCGTTTTCTGCGTAACCGGGTCCGCCACGAACTGCTCCCCCTGCTGGCCAGTTACAATCCGGCCATTGCCGAGCGGCTGGCAGCGACCGCCGAGTCGCTTGCCGCCGATGGCGAGCTTCTGGAGCGGTTGACTGCTGAACGGTATGCGGCCTGCCGGAGTGACAGCACCGGAGAGGTACTGCTTGTCTCCCTGCTGCGCCGGGAACCGGACGGCATCCGCCTGCGTCTCTATCGCCGGGCCATTGCCGCCGTGAAAGGGGATCTGCGCCGACTTGGCCACCGTCATCTGCAGGCCATCGACCGGCTGGTGCTCGCGGCCAGGCCCAATACAGAACTGGCACTCCCCGACGGGGTCCGGGTCTACCGCTGTTACGACGCCCTGACCGTGACGGTCGGTGAGTCCGGGGAGGATTTCGGGTATGAACTGCTGGTGGAGGGGCCGGGCAGCTACCGGTTGCCCGGCGGTTGGCTCCTGACGGTGGCAGTGGGGAGTGCCCCGGCCTCCTGGGAAGGGGTGGCGCCCGATACCGCCTGGTTCGACCCGGTAACGGTACCATTCCCGTGGCTGGTCCGCACCTTTCGCCCCGGCGACCGGATCAGGCCGCTCGGGATGACAGGGGAGAAAAAGATCAAGGATCTCCTCATCGATCTGAAGGTCCCCCCGCTTGAGCGGCGCTCCCTGCCGCTCATCTTTGCCGGCGGCGTGCTTGCCTGGGTTTGCGGTATCCGACGCGGGGCAGTGGGGGAAGTCTCGCCGGGGAGTGACCGGGTGGTGGTTGCGGTCTGCTCCCGGGAGCGGTAAGGCTTGTCAAGCCGGGCACTCTGTGCTAACTTTCCGTAACTTTACGACCCGATAAGCCTTACAGCCCGGAGACGGGCATACACAACGAGGGGGTAACCTTGAATCAGTTTTACAAAAACCTGGCATTATGGCTGGTTATCAGCCTGATGATGATCCTATTGTTCAATCTGTTCAACAAGCCGAAGCCGGCCTCTGACGCTCTCACCTACAGCGATTTCATTACCGCTGTCGAGGCGGGCAAGGTCAAGTCGGTGACCATCCAGGGAAACGACGTCCTCGGCAAGTACACGGACGGCAAATCGTTCAGGACCTACCGGCCGAGCGATGCCCAGATTTCCGATATGCTCATGGAGAAGAAGGTCGAGGTCTCGGCCCGACCCGAAGAGGAGAAGTTCTCCTGGTTCTCCATCTTCATCTCCTGGTTTCCGCTGATACTCCTCGTGGGGGTCTGGATCTTCTTCATGCGCCAGATGCAGGCCGGCGGCGGCAAGGCCATGTCCTTCGGCAAGAGCCGGGCCAAGCTCCTTACCGAGGCCCAGGGCAAGATCACCTTCGAGGATGTGGCCGGTATCGAAGAGGCCAAGGAAGAGCTGCAGGAGATCATCCAGTTCCTCAAGGATCCCAAGAAGTTCACCAAGCTCGGTGGCCGCATTCCCAAAGGGGTGCTCCTGATGGGGCCTCCGGGAACGGGTAAGACCCTGCTGGCCCGGGCCATTGCCGGCGAGGCCGGGGTTCCCTTCTTCTCCATCTCCGGCTCGGACTTCGTCGAGATGTTCGTCGGCGTCGGCGCCAGCCGGGTGCGGGACCTGTTTGTCCAAGGGAAAAAGAACGCGCCGTGCATCATCTTCATCGATGAGATCGATGCCGTGGGGCGCCACCGTGGGGCCGGTCTCGGCGGCGGTCACGACGAGCGGGAACAGACCCTTAACCAGCTCCTGGTGGAGATGGACGGCTTTGAGTCCAACGAGGGGGTAATCTTGATCGCCGCCACCAACCGGCCGGATGTCCTCGACCCGGCCCTGCTCCGTCCCGGCCGCTTCGACCGGCAGGTGGTGGTGCCCAGGCCCGATGTCAAGGGTCGGGAGGCGATCCTCAGGGTGCATGCCAAGAAGACGCCGCTGGCGCCGGACGTGAACCTGGAGATTGTGGCCAAGGGAACCCCCGGTTTCTCCGGAGCCGACCTTTCCAACGTGGTGAACGAGGCGGCCCTCCTGGCTGCCCGCCGCAACAAGAACTTCGTTGACATGAGCGATTTCGACGATGCCAAGGACAAGGTGCTGATGGGGGTGGAGCGCAGGAGCATGGTCATCTCCGAGGAGGAAAAGAAGAACACCGCCTACCACGAGGCTGGCCACACCCTGGTGGCCAAGTTTCTGCCCGGCGCCGACCCGGTCCACAAGGTCTCCATCATCCCCCGCGGCCGCGCCCTGGGGGTCACCATGCAGCTTCCCATCGAGGACAAGCACAGCTACTCCCGCGAACTGCTCCTCGACCGGATCGCCGTCCTCATGGGGGGGCGTGCCGCCGAGGAGATCATCTTCCGCACCACCACCACCGGTGCGGGGAACGATATCGAGCGGGCCACGGAACTTGCCCGGAAGATGGTCTGCGAGTGGGGGATGAGCGAGAAGCTCGGGCCGGTCACCTTTGGCAAGAAGGACGAGCAGATCTTCCTCGGCCGGGAGATGGCTTCCCACAAGAACTACAGCGAGGCCACGGCGGTGGAGATCGATGGCGAGATCCGCCGGATCGTGGAAGACAACTACAGTCGGGTGAGGAGAATGCTGACCGCCCAGGTCGACGTGCTGCACCGTCTGGCCGGGGTGCTGATCGAGAAGGAAAATCTGAGCGGTGCCGAGGTGGACGAGATCATCAAGGGCGGGACATTACCCGTGTCGGCACCGGCGGTGCCCGAGCCGGACCCGACCCCGACCGAGGCATGACACTGCCTCCTCTGTCTGCCGGCCAG
This sequence comes from Deltaproteobacteria bacterium, assembly GCA_021849045.1. GTDB lineage: Bacteria > Desulfobacterota > Desulfuromonadia > Geobacterales > DSM-12255 > Geomobilibacter. The sequence goes on from JAJZTK010000130.1 coordinate 8,673, forward strand.
GTCTGGCGGTTCGGAAATCGTTGTTACGACCTGAGCCGGCGCCCCCTGGTCATGGGGATACTGAACGTCACTCCCGACTCCTTTTCCGACGGCGGCCGCTTCGATGCGCCGGAGAGCGCCGTTGACCGTGCCCTGGCCATGGTTGCGGAAGGGGCCGACATCATCGACATCGGCGGCGAGAGCACCCGTCCCAATGTGGCGCCGGTCTCCGCCGACGACGAACTGCGCCGGGTGGTGCCGATTGTCGAGAAACTGGCACCGCTCGTTTCCGTTCCGCTTTCCATCGACACCTACAAGGCGGTGGTGGCCAGGGAGACCATTGCCGCCGGGGCCGAGATCATCAACGATGTCAGCGGCTTCACCTTTGATGGCGACATGGCTGGAACCGTGGCCTCTTCAACTGCCGGAGTGGTCCTGATGCATACCCGCGGCCGGCCGACGGAGATGCAGCGAGATACGGCCTACACCGACCTGGTGAGCGAAGTGGCGGGCTGTCTTGCCGAACTGGTGGCCAGGACCGAAGCGTCGGGCATCGGCCGGGAGCGGATCGTGGTCGATCCCGGTATCGGGTTCGGCAAGAGTGTTGCCGGCAACCTGGAACTGCTGCGTCGTCTGGGTGACCTGACCGGAACCGGTTGCCCCCTGCTGGTCGGCACCTCCCGGAAATCGTTCATTGGTACCCAGCTGGGACGGGATGTGGCTGAGCGGCTGTTCGGCACCGCTGCCACGGTTGCCGTGTCAATAATGAACGGTGCGCGGATCGTGCGGGTGCATGATGTCCGGGCCATGCGCGATGTGGTGGACATGACCTGGGCAATCATGGGGGGCGGGGAGGTGGCCTAGCCGGTTGCTGAAAAACAGCCATCTCGCCGCCGTCCTCGTAAGCTTCCTTGTGCGGCGTAGCGCTGCTACGCCTCCGCGGGGCTTACTGCGGGTGCGACGATCTGACTATTTTTGAGCAACCTGGTATTTTTACAACCAGAGAGCTCTCACGGATTTACGTTGATTTGATAGTGGAGAGGGGATGGCTGAACTCCTGCACAGATCGGACTGGTTGACGCATCTCGTTGATATCGCGCTGGTGGCCTTTCTCGTCTACCGTCTGGTTATTCATCTCAAGGAAACGACGGCCATCCGTCTGCTCCTCACCCTTCCCATTGTCCTCATCGCCTACCTGCTGGCCCAGTTGAGCGACCTGCGCGCGTTTCAGTGGCTATTGGACAACTTCCTCGGTTCACTGGCCGTAATCCTGGTGGTCGTCTTTCAGTACGATATCCGCCGGGCCTTCCTCTCCTTCAGCAGAAACCATCTCGTGAAACGGCGGGAACCGGACGAGGAGGAGTCCCACGCCATCATCGAGGAGTTGCTGGCGGCGGTGGAGGGGATGGCCGGCAAGCGGATCGGCGCCCTGATCGTGGTCGAGCGTGAGGTGGCCCTGGATAACCTGATCGCCATCGGCACCGAGATCGATGCCAAGGTGACCAGCGAACTGATCTCTTCCATCTTCCTGCCGTATTCGCCGATCCATGACGGCGCGGTCATCATCCAGCATGGCAAGCTGACCAAGGCCGGCTGTTTTCTGCCGCTGACCCAGAACCCGGAAGTGGCCAAGGAACTGGGGACCCGCCACCGGGCGGCCATCGGCCTGACCGAACTGTGCGATGCCGTGGTGATCGTGGTTTCCGAAGAGAGCGGCGGCGTGTCGGTGGTGGTTGGTGGCAGAATCACCCGGGATCTTGATCTCCAGGCGCTACGCAAGGTGCTCAAGCGGCTGATCGAATCGAGGTGGCTGCAATGAACGGCATTGCTTCCACCAGCCATATCTGGCTCATCCGACTGCTTTCCCTGCTGCTGGCCGTCGTGATCTGTCTCTTTGTGGACCTGGAACAACAGGATGAGGCCGAACTGGCGGCAACTGTCCGGGTTGAGAATCTCTCCCCCGGGCTGGCCGTAACCGGCGGGCAGCTGCCGGCGGTGCGGGTGAGGCTTGCCGGTCCCAAGATCCTGCTCATCCGCTACCAGGGGCTGTCACCGGTGATTCCCCTGGAATGCGGCGGACTGCGGGAGGGGGTGGCCAGGTTCACCGGATTGGAAAGCGGAGTGCGGGTACCTGCCGGCATCCGGGTGGTCGGGGTTGTCCCGGCCACGGTTGAAATGAAGCTGCTAAAGCGTGACAAAGGAGGCAAGCGCCAATAGCCATGAAGAAACTTTTCGGAACCGACGGAGTACGGGGGGTGGCCAACGTCTATCCCATGACCACTGAAATGGCCATGCAGATCGGCCGGGCTGCGGCTTACATCTTCAAGGACGGTAATCGTCGCCACCGGCTGGTCATTGGCAAGGACACCCGCCTGTCCGGCTACATGATCGAGAATGCCCTGGTGGCCGGCATCTGCTCCATGGGGGTGGATGTGCTCCAGGTCGGCCCTCTGCCGACGCCGGGGATTGCCTATATCACCTCGTCCATGCGGGCCGATGCCGGAGTGGTCATTTCCGCTTCCCACAATCCGTTCCAGGACAACGGCATCAAGTTCTTCTTCAAGGACGGCTTCAAGCTGCCGGACGAGATGGAGCTGAAGATCGAGGAGCTGATCTTTTCCAAGAAGATCGACTCGCTCCGTCCCATCGCCACCGAGGTGGGGAAGGCGTACCGGATCGAGGATGCGGTGGGCCGCTACGTGGTCTTTCTCAAGAGCACCTTCCCCAAGGAGCTGGACCTGACCGGGATGCGGATCGTGCTGGACTGCGCCAACGGCGCTGCCTACAAGGTGGCGCCGGCGGTTTTGAGCGAACTGGGGGCCGAGGTAATCCCCATCGGGGTGAAGCCCAACGGCACCAATATCAACGCCGGCTGCGGCTCCCTCCATCCGGAGATCATGAGCGAGGCGGTAAAGGAACACCGGGCCGACCTGGGGATCGCCCTGGACGGTGACGCCGACCGGGTGATCTTTGTGGACGAATTCGGCAACTCGGTGGACGGCGACCAGATCATGGCCATCTGCGCCACCGAGCTGATCCGGCAGAAGAGACTCAGGAAGAACACCCTGGTGGCAACGGTCATGAGCAACATGGGACTGGACATCGCCATGCGCAAGGCCGGCGGCAAGGTGATCAAGACCGCCGTGGGGGATCGCTACGTGGTGGAGGAGATGGTCAAGGGGGGGTACAATCTGGGGGGCGAGCAGTCGGGCCACATGATCTTCCTCGACCACAACACCACCGGCGACGGGATGCTGTCGGCGCTCCAGCTCTTGGCCATCATCCGGCGGCAGGGAAAGACCCTCTCCGAACTGGCCGAGGTGATGATCCCGCTTCCCCAGGTGCTGGTGAACGTGCGGGTGGCCGAGAAGAAGGATATCATGACCATCCCGGCGGTGGCCGGGCTGGTGCGGGACGTGGAGCAGAAGCTGGGGGACGAGGGGCGGATCCTGATCCGTTACTCC
>JAJZTK010000009.1 GCA_021849045.1 Deltaproteobacteria bacterium
AGTAACGGGAAAATTGATGCCCTACGAACTGTTCATCGGCCTGCGCTACCTGAAGGCCAAGCGGAAGTCGACCTTCATCTCCATCATCACCCTGATCTCCACGGCCGGCGTTGCCCTGGGGGTGATGGCCCTGATCATCGTCCTGGCGGTGATGACCGGCTTCGAGGAAGACCTGAAGGAGAAGATACTCGGCACCAACGCCCACATCGTGGTGCTGGGCAGCGGCGGGAGCATCGACGATCCGAAGGCGCTCATGGCCCGGCTCGGGAAGTTCGACGGAGTGGTGGCGGCAACCCCCTTCATTTACAATCAGGTGATGCTGGCTGCGGGCAAGAACGTCTCCGGCGTGGTGCTGCGCGGCATCGACCCCCGGAGTGACCGGCAGGTGACCAACCTGCACAAGGCGATGGTCCAGGGACGACTCGAAGCGTTGGCCGATGGCACGTCGCCGACCCCGGCGGCAGCGGCGGAACCGCGGCTTCCCGGCCTGGTGATCGGCAAGGAGCTGGCCAGGAACCTGAACCTCTATGTGGGCGATACGGTGAATGTCATCTCCCCCATGGGAAACATCACCCCCTTGGGGATGATCCCGAAGATGAAGCAGTTCCGGGTGGCCGGGATCTTCAATACCGGCATGTTCGAGTACGATACCACCCTGGCCTATGCGGGAATTGGCGAGGCCCAGTCGTTCCTGGGAATGGGGACCTCGGTAACCGGCATTCAGCTCAAGGTGGCAGATGTCTACCGGACCGGCGAGCTTAGCCGGCGGATCAACCGGGAACTGGGCGGCGCCTTTTACGCCAGGGACTGGATGCAGATGAACCGGAACATCCTCTTTGCCCTGAAGACGGAAAAGACGGTCATGTTCATCATCCTCACCCTGATCGTGCTGGTAGCGGCCTTTGGCATCGCTTCCACCCTGTTCATGGTGGTTATGGAGAAGACCAAGGATATCGCGATCCTCAAGTCCATGGGGGCCACCGGTCGGAGCATCATGCGGATCTTCGTCTTCGAGGGGTTGATCATCGGCCTGCTCGGCACGCTGATTGGCCTGCTGGGCGGACTTCTGGTCGCCCTGAACCTGGAGGCGATCGTCGGGGTGGTTCAGCGGCTGACCGGTTTCGAGCTGTTCAGCAAGGATGTCTATTATCTGGACCGTTTTCCTTCCCAGGTGGTCCCGGCCGACGTGGTCCTGGTTGCGGTGACGGCGGTGCTGATCTCCTTTGTGGCAACGCTCTACCCGTCGTGGCAGGCTGCGAAGCTTATGCCGGCCGAGGCCCTCAGGTATGAGTGACCCTCTCATTCAGGTGGCGGGGCTCCAGAAATCCTATGGCAGCGGTGCTGCACGGGTGGAGGTGCTGAAGGGGATCGACCTGGCCGTGCAGGCCGGCGAGTCGGTGGCCCTGGTCGGGGCTTCCGGGGCGGGCAAGAGTACGCTGCTCCATCTGCTGGGGGCGCTTGACCGGCCAACAGCCGGCGAGGTCCGCTTCAGCGGTGAGGATATCTTCCGGCGCAGCGACCAGCAACTGGCCTCATTCCGGAACCGGAGCATCGGCTTCGTGTTCCAGTTCCATCACCTGCTGCCCGAATTCACGGCACTGGAGAACGCCATGATGCCGGCCCTGATCGGTGGGATGAAGCGGGATGAGGCAAAGGGTATTGCCGCCGATCTTCTTGCCGCTGTCGGGCTCGCCCATCGGGTCACCCACAAGCCGGGGGAACTCTCCGGCGGGGAGCAGCAGCGGGTGGCCATTGCCAGGGCTCTGGTGCTTTCGCCGCGCTTGCTGTTGGCGGATGAGCCGACCGGAAACCTGGATATGAAGACCAGCAGCGAGATTCATGATCTCTTCGCCGGGCTCCGCGAACGGATCGGGATCACCCTGGTTGTCGTCACCCACAACGAGCAGTTGGCCGCCCGTATGGGGCGGATCGTCAGGCTGGTGGACGGGAAGTTGGCTGATAGCTGATGGCTCAGCAGAGGTAGGTTGGGTTAGGCGGTTGTATCGCCGTAACCCAACGAAACTCGGCATCTGTTGGGTTACGCTGGCGCTAACCCAACCTACAGTCTCGTAACTGGTGACTGGGAAAAGCTTTTAACGAGTTACCAGTCACGGTTTTTAAATTGGAGGGCATTTGCTCCGTTCATTCAAAATTATAATAGTAGCCCTGCTGGGCGTCCTTCTCTGTGGTTCCGTGGCCTTTGCCGAGACCGAGCAGCGAATCGATCAGGTGGCCATCAAAGGAAACAGGCGAATCGAAAGCGCCGCGATTGCCAATATTCTCAAGGTGAAAGTCGGGGATCCGTTTTTCCCTGAGAAGGTGGATGCCGATGTGCGGGCCATCTACAAACTCGGCCACTTCCAGGACGTGAAGGCTGAGACCTCGACGGGTGAAAAGGGACTGGTCCTCACCTATCTGGTGACCGAGAAACCGGTTGTCAGGGTGATCACCATCGAGGGGAACAAGGAACTGAGCCTGGAAAAGGTTCGCGATGCCCTCGATATCAAGCCGAACAGCATTTTCTCCCAGAAGGAACTGGCCAAGGGGATCAGGAAGGTCAGGAAGCTCTATGCCGACGAAGGTTACTACCTGGCCGAGGTTCAGGAAAAGGTCGAGAAGCGCGGGGAAAACGAACTGAATCTGCGGATTACCGTTACCGAAGGGGATAAAATCCTGATCCGGCAGATCCGCTTCGACGGGAACCGGGCATTTACCGCCGGCAAGCTCAAAAAATCGATGGAGACCACGGAGAAGTGGTTTATGTCCTGGCTCACCGGGGCCGGTACCTACAAGGAAGAGGTCCTGAAAAACGACACGGCAGCCATTGCCGACCTCTATTTCAACAACGGCTATGTCAATGTAAAGGTCGGCGAGCCGAAGGTAGAGCTTCTGCCGGATAAGTCCGGCCTGATGGTAACCATCGGGATCACCGAGGGGGACCAGTTCCGAACCGGTACGATTGATTTCAAGGGGGACCTGCTGGAGTCGCGCGACGAACTGGCCAAACGGGTCAAACTGAAAAGCGGCGAACTGTTCAGCCGGGCGACCCTGCGAATGGATATCTTTACCCTGACCGACCTCTACGCCGACAAGGGATACGCCTTTGCCAACGTAAACCCCCTTACCAGGCTCAACCCCGAACAAAAGAATGTCGACCTGACCTTCGACTTTGAAAAGGGGGAGAAGGTCTATATCGACCGTATCAATATCTCAGGCAACACCAAGACCCGCGACAAGGTCATACGCCGGGAATTGAAGCTGGCCGAAGGCGACCTGTACGGCAGCACGGCCATCAAGAAGAGCAAGCAGAACCTGATGAACCTGGGGTTTTTCGAAGAAGCCAACCTGGCCACGGCCAAGGGGGGGAGTGACAACAAGCTCAACCTGAATGTGGAGGTGAAGGAGAAACCGACCGGCACCTTCAGCATCGGCGGCGGTTACAGTTCCCTGGACGGCCTGATCGGCCAGGGGTCGATCCAGCAGGCCAACTTCCTCGGCCTCGGCCTGAAGATGAACGTCTCCGCCTCCATCGGCGGCAAGTCCCAGACCTACAACCTGGGCTTGACGGACCCGTACTTCATGGACAGTCGCTGGACCGTGGGGGGCGACATCTACCGGACCGAACGGCAGTATATCGACTACACCCGCCGGGCCACCGGTGGCGACATCAAGGCCGGCTATCCCCTGAGTGATACGGTGAGCAGCTTCTTCGTGTACAAGTACGAGGAGAAGCAGATCTATAACCAGTCCCAGAGCCTGCTGGACAGCATCCGGAACGGGCTCATAACCACGCCGGAGACCACCGCTACCACCAGCGCCATCTCGGCCAGCCTGAACCGGAATACCACCGACTATCGGCTCGACCCGACCAGGGGGATGACGAATAGCCTGTCGGTGGAGTTTGCCGGCCTGGGCGGTACCACCCGTTATCTCCGCTATCTCGGCCAGAGTTCCTATTACATTCCGGCGTTCTGGAGTGCGGTCTTTTCGGCCCATGCTACTCTTGGCCATATCCAGGCCCTTGGCAAGGAGATCCCGATCGACGAGAAGTTCTATCTCGGCGGTATCAGCACGGTGCGCGGCTATGGCGGCAGGACCGTCAGTCCGTTCCGAACGAACACGGTCGTGGGCACCGACGTGAACGGCATCAAATCCGTCTCCATTGCCCGTGCCTACATCGGCGGCGATACGGAGGCCATCGGGAACCTGGAACTGGTCTTCCCCCTCCTGAAAGAGGCCGGCCTCAAAGGGGTGCTCTTCTTTGATTCCGGCAACGCCTATGAGAAGGCCAGCGACATCTTTTCCAGCATGAGGACCAGCTACGGCTTCGGGGTCCGCTGGTTTTCACCCATCGGCCCACTCCGTCTGGAGTACGGCATTCCGCTCAACCCCCGCAAGGATATCGACTCCAGTGGCGGCAAGCTGGAGTTTTCCATCGGCGGTTTTTTCTGATCCCGTTATTACTTAAGAAGCTAACTTATCATAGTAAAAGGAGAATCCCATGAAACACATCGTTGTATTCGTCTTTGCGGCACTGCTTGTTGCCGCGGCCCCGGCCATGGCCGAGGTGAAACTCGGCTCGGTGGATATCCAGAAAATCCTGCTTACCTCGGAAGCCGGCAAGGAGGCCAAGGACCAGCTTTCCCAGCGGGCCGCCCGGTATGAGCAGGAGAAGACCGGCAAGGAGGAGGAGCTCAAGAAGCTGAAGGGCGAGCTGGAGAAGCAGAGCGTGCTCCTCTCCGAATCGGCCCGGGGCGCCAAGGAGAAGGACTACCAGCAGAGGCTGAAGGAGTTCCAGCGGTTTCTGAAGGATGCCCAGGACGACCTCCAGACCAAAAACGACGAATTGACCAACCGGCTTGTCGAGGAGATCGTCAAGGTGGTTCAGGAGTATGGCCGCAAGAATGGCTTTACGTATATTTACGTCAAGAACGAGGGGATGATCTACATCGATGAGAAATCCGATGTGACGGACGAGATCCTTAGGCAGTTCAATGCCGTGAAGAAGATGAGCGATCAGATCAGGAAGTGATGAATCAGTCTTTGAGGTAGAAACGTGGGCAAGACACTTCGAGAACTTGCGGAATATCTCTGCGGCCGGGTGAACGGCGATGCCGCTGTCGTGATCAGTGGCCTTGGGACTCTGGACGATGCCGGCGAGGGGCAAATTACCTTCCTGGCCAACCCCAAGTATGCTGCCAAGGTCGCTACAACCAGGGCTGCGGCGGTGATCCTGCCGCCGGGGGCGGATAATCACGGCCGAAACGCCATTGAGGTTGCCAATCCCTATCTTGCCTTTGCAAAGCTGCTTACCCTGTTTAGCAGTAGCCCCCGTGTTGCCCATGGAGTCATGGAAGGGGCATTCGTAGCGGCTACTGCGGTCATTGGCGCCGACGCCACGGTGTACCCCGGGGTGTTCGTTGCCGACAACGTGCGGATCGGCGAGCGGGTAACCCTCTTTCCCGGCGTCACCCTCTATCCCGGTGCGGTGCTGGGGGACGACGTCACCCTTCATAGCGGAGTCGCCATACGGGAAGGGTGCCGGATTGGCAGCAGGGTCACCATTCATAACGGTTCGGTCATCGGCAGCGACGGTTTCGGCTATGCGCCGGACGGCCCTGCCTGGTACAAGATTCCCCAGATCGGCATCGTGGTGATCGAAGACGATGTGGAGATCGGCGCCAACACGGTCATCGACCGTGCCGCCTTGGAGGCCACCGTGGTGAGGCGCGGCACCAAGATCGACAACCTGGTCCAGGTCGCCCACAACTGCGTGATCGGCGAGAACTGCATGATCGTTTCCCAGGTGGGGGTTTCTGGCAGCACGAAGCTGGGAAACCATGTGACCCTCGGCGGACAGGTGGGGATTGCCGGCCACCTGAACATCGGCGACAATGTCATGATCGCGGCCCAGTCCGGGGTGCCGGGGAACGTGCCGGCCGGTCAGGTGTTGAGCGGCAGTCCGGCCATCCCTCACCGGGAGTGGCTGAAGGCTTCGGCCGTTTTCAACCATCTGCCGGAGATGCGCAAGACCATTGCCGGCCTGGAGAAGCGTCTAGCCGAGCTGGAAAAGGACAGGGACCAGGGACTGGCGTAGGGGCAGGCCCCTGTGCCTGCCCTGAACATGGGTACCCACAGAGGGGCCCCCCTACGGAAAATTACAATGCAACGGAGTGGCAGATGATAATGGACATCAACGAGGTCATGAGAATCCTTCCGCACCGCTATCCGTTCCTCCTGGTCGACCGGGTCGTGGAACACGAGGCGGGTAAGCGGATTGTCGGCATCAAGAACGTGACGATCAACGAACCGTTCTTCCAGGGGCATTTCCCCGGCCACCCGGTCATGCCCGGGGTGCTGATCATCGAGGGGATGGCCCAGGTGGGGGGGATTCTCGCCTATCTCGCTTCGGATGACGAGGTCAGGAAGAAGGTCTGCTATTTCGCCGGGATCGATAACGCCAAGTTTCGTCGCCCGGTCCGGCCCGGCGACCAGCTCCGGATCGAGATGACCGCCACTGCCTGCAAGCGCGGCATCTGGTGCTTCAGCGGCAAGGCATTCGTTGACGACAAGCTGGCGGCCGAGGCGGAACTGAAGGCGACGTTCGCCGAGATGGACAGACAGTAAAAACGGTGACTGGTAACTCGTGACCGGTGACGGGAAAATAGCTTCCTGAATCCGGCTGCGAGTCACTTGTTGCGTTCCTGAGGAGCATATTTATGGTTCATGCAACAGCAATTATCCATCCCGGCGCCGAACTGGCCGGGGATGTGGAGATCGGCCCCTATGCCGTCATCGGCGGTAATGTCAAGATCGGCAAGGGGACCAGGGTCGGCCCCCATGCGGTGGTGGAGGGGTGGACCACCATCGGCGAGTACAACCATATCTTCCAGCTGGCTTCTGTCGGCGCCATTCCCCAGGACCTCAAGTACAAGGGGGAAGAGACCTATCTGAGAATCGGCGACCGGAATATCATCCGCGAGTTCTCCACCATCAATCTCGGCACGGTCACCGGCGACGGCGAGACCACCATCGGCAACGACAACCTGTTCATGGCGTACTCACACGTGGCCCACGACTGCCATATCGGCAACAGCGTCATCATGGCCAATGCCGCCACCCTGGCGGGCCATATCACGGTGGAAGACTTTGCCAACATCGGCGGTCTGTCGGCTGTCCACCAGTTCACCCGGATCGGCGCCCATTCCATGATCGGTGGCGGGACACTGGTGGGCCGGGATCTCCCCCCCTTCACCATTGCCGCCACCGGCAACAAGCGGGACGCCGAACTGCGCGGCGTGAACCTGATCGGCCTGAAAAGGCGCGGCTTCAGCGACGAGGCGATCTCCTCCATCAAAAAAACCTACCTGATCTTCACGTCGGACTGCAAGGCCGACGAGGCGTTGGCCCGGATCCGGTCCGAGGTGCCGCAGACGCCGGAGGTGCAGCAGTTCCTGGCGTTTGTGGAATCTTCGCAGCGGGGCTGCATCAGATAGGCGGAGAAGAGGCCTTCCCGTCGGTTGGGAAGGACGGGAGATACCGTTCGTTGGGCAAGCGGATCATGATAGTTGCCGGCGAGGCCTCCGGTGACATGTACGGCGCCAGGCTCGTCGAAGAGGCGCTTCAACTGGAGCCGGACGTCCGGTTCTTCGGGATTGGCGGCGCCGACATGCGGGCCGCCGGTGTCGAGACCCTGGTGGACGCCAACACGCTGGCCGTGATGGGGCTGGTGGAGGTGGTTTCCCAGTTCCGGGTCATCGCCAGGGCCTTTAGCACCCTCAAACGGATCATCCGCACCACCCCCCCGGACCTGCTGATCCTCATCGACTATCCCGGCTTCAATCTGCGTCTCGCTGCCGTGGCCAAGGCTGCCGGCGTACCGGTCCTGTACTACATCAGCCCCAAGGTCTGGGCCTGGCGTCCCGGGCGGGCGAAGAAGATTGCCGCAACGGTGAGTCACGTGGCAGTCATTTTCCCCTTCGAGGTGCCGATCTACGAGCAGGTAGGGGCGCCGGTCACCTTTGTCGGCCACCCGCTGCTGGAGATGGTAGCGCCGACCATGACCCGTGCCGGGGCGCTGGAGGCGTTCGGGCTCAAGGGTGGGCGTGTCGTGGGGCTGTTTCCGGGGAGCCGCAGGAGCGAGATCACTGCCCTCCTGCCGGTGATGCTGGAGGCGGCAACACTCCTCAAGGACCGCTTCCCCGACCTGCGGTTTGTCCTCCCCCTGGCGTCCAGCATCGAACGGAGCCTGGTGGACGGTCTGCTGGCCACTGCCGGCGTGGAGGCAACCATCGTCCAGGGGAAGAACTACGATGTCATACAGGTCTGCGATGCCATCATTGCCGCGTCGGGAACCGTCACCCTGGAGATAGCGCTCATGGGCATCCCCGAGGTCATCATCTACAAGGTTGCGCCCCTTACCTATGCCGTGGGGAAACGACTGGTTAAGGTGGCGCATATGGGGATCGGCAATATCGTGGCGGGCGAACGGGTGGTGCCCGAACTCCTGCAGCACGAGGCAGAGCCGGTGCCGATCGCCGACGCAATCGGGCGGTATCTGACCGATGGCGGCTATCGGGATACGATCGTCGCAAAACTGCGTGCGGTACGCGAGAAACTCGGCACCTCAGGGGCCTCGCGGCGCGTTGCCGCTCTGGCCCTGGGTATGGCCGTAATCGAACACGGGAACTAAATGGAAGCGTTCAAGCGTCTGCTCACCTACAGCAAGCCCTACACCTGGCGCATCGTCATATCCGCCATCGCGTCCCTGGTTGTCGGCGGTATGGACAGTGGCTTCGCCTATCTGGCCGGACCGGCGCTGAAGCAGATCTTTTCCGACAACAACCGGCTGCTGCTCCAACTCCTGCCCATGGCCATCATTGCCATTTTCCTGTTGCGGGGCTTAAGCCGCTACGTGAACGAATACTTCATCCGCACCGCCGGCCAACTGGCAATCCAGGATATCCGCAACGAAATCTACCGGAAGAACATGGCCCTGAGCATCGGGTATTTCGTTCGCCACCAGACCGGCAGCCTCATGTCACGGGTCCTGAACGACGTGACCATGATGCAGGAGGGGGTGGCGAACGTCATTACCAGCTTCTTCCGTGACGGATTCGGCGCGCTTTCCCTGCTGGGGCTGATCTTCTATCTCAACTGGAAGCTGGCGCTCATCGCCTTTCTGGTGATTCCAGCCTCTGTGGTGCCGGCCCAGAAGATCGGCCGGAAGATCAAGAAGGCGTCCCAGGAGAGCCAGGGGCGGATGGGGGATCTGACGAGCATTCTCCAGGAAAGTTTTTCCGGCATCAAGGTGATCAAGGCCTTTGCCCTGGAGCCGCGGGAGGTGGCCAAATTTGCTGCCGCCAACCTCGATTTTTACCGGTTCATGCGGAAAGGGATCAAATACGAGGGGGTGTCGGTGCCGGTCATGGAGCTCCTCACCTCACTGGGGATCGCCGGCGTACTCTGGTTCGGCGGGTATCAGGTCATCAGCGGTGCCATGAAGCCGGAGGCGCTGCTGTCGTTCATCACGGCCATGGTCCTGCTGTTCAATCCGATCAAGAAGCTGAGCGGCACCTTTAATACCCTGCAACGTTCCCTGGGCGCCGCAGAACGGGTCTTTGCCTCCATCGACGAACTGCCCGAGATCGTCGATCCCGCTCTGCCGGTCACCCTGGAACGGGCGCGGGGGGACGTGCAGTTCCGCGATGTCTGGTTCACCTACGGCGACCAGGAAGAGTGGGTCCTCAGTGGAATCGACATCGAGGCCAGGCGGGGGGAAATCGTCGCCCTGGTAGGTCCTTCCGGAGGAGGCAAGACCACCCTGGTTTCCCTGATCACTAGGTTTTACGACGTCAGCCGGGGGGCTGTCCTGCTCGACGGCAATGACATCCGTTCCCTCAGACTGCGGGACCTGCTCGGTAACGTGGCCCTGGTCGATCAGGAGACGATCCTGTTCAACGACACCATTGCCAACAATATCCGCTACGGCAGGCCGGATGCGACCGATGCCAGTGTGGAGGCGGCTGCACGGGCCGCCTTTGCCCACGACTTCATCATGGAGATGCCCGAAGGGTATGCCACCGGCATCGGCGATCGTGGTGTCCGCCTTTCCGGCGGCCAGCGCCAGCGGCTCTGCATTGCCCGGGCCATCCTGAAGGATGCGCCGGTCCTGATCCTGGACGAGGCAACCAGCGCCCTGGATACCGAGAGCGAACAGATGGTGCAGCAGGCCTTGAACAACCTGATGCGGAACCGGACCACCTTTGTCATTGCCCACCGACTCTCCACCGTCCTTCATGCCGACCGGATCGTGGTGCTGGAGGGGGGGCGGATCGTGGAAAGCGGCAGCCACAGCCAGCTCCTGGCCCTTGACGGTACCTACCGGCGTCTGTACGACATGCAGTTTCAGGAATCATGAAGCAACTACGCCGTGACATTGCCAGGTTCCTGAGTGCCGGACTCGCCCCCTATCTTCTCCACTTTCTGATCCGGCTCTTGTACGCCAGCATGCGGATCGAGGTACGGGGCAGTCGGGTCATGCCCTCCTTTACCGAGCGGGGGGAGGGTTTTGTCGGCATCTTCTGGCATGGCCGTCTGTTGATGATCCCCTTTCTCTATCCGGGGAAATGGATGCATGTCCTGATCAGTACCCACCGCGACGGAGAGATCATTGCCAGGGTCATGGAGCGGTTCCGGTTCCGGCTGGTACGGGGGTCGTCGAAAAAGGGTGGCACAGCGGCACTGAAGGAGATGGTCAGGCTGCTGCGGGAGGACAAGGACGTCGCCATCACGCCGGACGGCCCCAAAGGTCCCCGTGAAGTGGCCAAGCCCGGCGTTGCCCAGGTGGCCAGACTTTCCGGCAAGGCGGTCATACCGATGGCCTTCGGGGCGTCCCGGGCCTGGCGACTGGGGAGCTGGGACCGGTTTTTCATCCCCAAGCCGTTTTCCCGTGGGGTTTATGTGGTCGGCGAACCGCTCCGCTACCGTGATGGCGAGGAGCCGGAGGCGTTCCGGGTCCGGATCGAGGCTGCCCTGCGGGACGTGACGGAGAGGGCGGACGGGTACTTCGGTTCGAGGTTCGAGGTTCGAGGTTCGAGGTAACTGCAACTTCGGGCAGGTTTAGGCTGTTTTGCGGGAAGTGACCGTAAAGAAGCGAATATATACGTCGGTTTGATGTCCGAAATTGCTTTTAACATCGAACATTGAACATCGAACAGGTATTGTTTATGTACGTTCTTTACAACTTTCTTCTCTGGCTGGCCCTGCCGTTCATTCTCGCCTACCACCTCTACCGTTCCGTCAGTAGAGGGCGACCGGCGGCATTTGGCGAGCGTTTCGGCTTTGTCGACAGCGCCATTACGGTGCCAGTCGCCGGTCGGGCTCCGATCTGGGTCCATGCCGTGTCGGTCGGCGAGACCGTCGCCGCCAAGTCGCTCCTGAAGGGGCTGAAGGAGCGGTGGCCGGACCGGCCGCTCATCCTCTCCAATATGACCGAGACCGGCCGTGCCATCGGCCAGGGGATCGGTGAGGTGGACCTGGCCCTCCACTTTCCCTTTGACTACCCCTTTGCGGTCCGCAGTCTCCTGGAGCGGGTCAGGCCGGCGCTCATCGTCATCGTCGAGACCGAGATCTGGCCGAATTTTGTCAGGATTGCCAGGGAAAGGGGGATTCCGGTGGTGATGGTGAACGGCCGCATCTCCGACCGCTCGTACCGCCGTTACCTGCGGCTGCGCCGATTTTTCGGGCCGGTCCTTGCCCACTTTTCCGCCCTGTGCATGCAGAGTGCCGAGGACGGCAGGCGCATAGCCACCATCGGCGCAGACCCCGCCAGGGTCTTTGTCGCGGGCAATCTGAAGTACGATATTGCCGTGACCGTCCCGACCCCGGATGAACGCCTTGCCATCCGCACCGCTTACCGCCTGCCGTCGGAAGCGCTGGTGGTGACGGCCGGCAGTACCCATTCCGGTGAGGAGAAGCTGGTGATTGCCGCCTTCCGGGCCTTGCTGGCTGCCGGTCTGCCAGTGGTGTTGGTTCTGGTGCCACGCCATCCGGAGCGGGCCGACGAGGTGGCCGGTCTCCTGGAAAAAGCCGACCTTGCCTATGTCCGTCGTTCCGGGCTGGGAGCGGCTACCCCCTTGATTGTGCCGGGACGGGTGCTCCTGGTGGACACCATCGGCGAGCTCATGCGTCTGTATGCCGTGTCGGACCTGGTGTTTGTCGGCGGAAGCCTGGTGCCGGTCGGCGGGCACAACCTCCTGGAGCCGGCATCCCTGGGTGTTCCGGTCGTCTTTGGACCGTACATGGAGAACTTTCGCGAGATATCGCGGCTGGCGCTGGCTGGAGAGGGCGGGGTGCAGGTCGCGGATGAAGGCGCCCTTGGCGCGGCCCTGGCTACCCTGTTGCAGGATGCCGACCGGCGCCTCACCATGGGGGAACGGGGCCGGCGCATCGTCGCGGAGAATGGTGGGGCAACCGAGAGGCATCTGGAGGTAATTGCGCGGTTGCTGGATGAGGGGCCGGCAAAGACGTGAGGAGTGAGGAGTGAAGGGTGAGGAGTATTACAAGGCCCTGCTGACCGGCGAGCGGCGCTCGCTTGCTGACCGGCTGCTGCTGGGTCTGCTGCGGGGCTGTGCCGTGCCGTACTCACTGGCCATGCGGCTGCGGGCCGCTGCCTATAGGGCTGGTCTGCTCCGGTCGCGCCGGCTGCCCCGGCCGGTGATCTCGGTGGGGAATATTACCGTTGGTGGCACCGGCAAGACCCCCATGACCGCCTGGCTTGCCCGCTACTTCATGTCACGGGGGAAACGGGTGGCGGTTCTCAGCCGGGGGTACGGCGGTAGGCTGGAGGGAACCGTTGCCGTTGTTGCCGACGGCGACCAACGGCTCCTGACTCCGGAAGAGGCCGGCGACGAGCCGTGCCTGTTGGCCGACCTGGTGCCGGGTCTGATGGTGGTGATCGGCAGCGATCGCTACCGGGCCGGCTGCCTGGCCATGGAGCGGCTGAATCCCGACATCTTCATTCTGGACGACGGGTTTCAGCATCTGCGGCTGCAACGGGACCTGGATATCCTGCTCCTCGATAGCAGGCAGCCGTTCGCCAATGGCCGTACCCTCCCGGCCGGCCTTCTGCGGGAGCCGGTCTCGGCAATTGGCCGGGCCGACCTGGCGCTGTTCACCCGCTGTGTCGATGGTACGTTGCCTGACATCAAGCTTCCGGGGGGGCTTCCGGTTTGCCATGCCCGACACCGGCTGGGCGGTTTTACCACCCTGTCCGACGGGCCGGTACGCCCGTTCGGGGAACTGGCCGGACAGCGGGGACTGGCCTTTGCCGGGATCGCCGACCCGGCGGTTTTTTTTGACGAACTGGAGCGGGAAGGGATTGTTCTGGCCGCCACCCTGGCCTTTCCCGATCATACCGTGTACGGTGATGAGGAGTGCGCGGCCCTGGCCAGGCTCCGCACGTCGGCGCGGGCCGATTACCTGATTACCACCGCCAAGGATGGGGTCAAGCTGAAGGCGCTGGGGGCGGATGGTGTCCCCTGCTACGTGGCGTCACTGGAACTGGAGATACGAGATACTGGACCCCTGTGCCGGCGACTGGACAAACTGCTTCAAAACGGGAGATAGATATGGCACTATCCGAGGAACTTCTGGCGATCCTTGCCTGCCCGCAATGCAAGGGTGGGCTCCAATACGAGCAAGAACTGCCTGCCCTGACCTGCAACGCCTGCCGGCTTCGTTATCCGGTCCGGGAAGGGATTCCGGTCATGCTGGTGGATGAGGCGGAGTTGTTGTCGTAAGGGGTGAGGTGCAAGGAGTGAGGAGCCAGACAATCGATCCGGCAACTATCGGGAAAATTCTCATTCGTGCCGTCAACTGGCTGGGTGATGCGGTGATGACCACCCCGGCCATCGGGACGGTGCGGGAGTTCTTTCCAACGGCACGGATCACGCTCCTGGCCACGCCGCTTGTTGCCGAGATGTTCACCCCCCATCCCTGGGTTGACGAACTGCTGGTGTACGACCGAAACGGGCGCCACCGTGGCATTGGTGGCAGGCTGAGGCTGGCTGCGGAGTTGAAGGCGTGTGCCTTTGATCTGGCGATCATCCTGCCGAACTCCTTTGATTCCGCACTGGTTCCCTGGCTGGCCGGGATTCCCCGCCGGCTGGGTCTGCGAAGCGACGGACGGGGGATGCTTCTGACCCATGGAGTGCCCCAAGAAGAGCGACGGTTGACTGGTCACCAGACTGGCTACTACCTTGCCATACTTGACTATTTAGGCATTGTTGCTACGCCCAGATCCCAATACCTCTGTACGACTCCGGATGAAGATTGGGTGAATGCTTCACTTCTTCAGAACGGCGGGATTCTGCCCGGTGATTTCGTTATAGGCATAAACCCCGGTGCTACATACGGTTCGGCCAAGCGGTGGTATCCTGATCGATTTGCGGCAGTGGCGGATATGCTCGCCAAACGTTGGGGAGCCAAGGTGATAGTGACCGGCGGACCTGGCGAGACTGAAATTGCGTCCGACATTGTAGGGGCCATGTCGTCACCTTGCATGAATCTGGCGGGTAAAACCGGGGTACGTGGCCTGATGGCGGCGATCAAGAGGTGCAACATTTTTATCACCAATGATTCCGGACCGATGCACATTGCCGCGGCTTTTGGTGTCCCCTTGGTGGCTATCTTCGGCTCTACCGACAACATGACGACCTATCCTCTGGCAGAACATGCACTGGTCGTGCGTCAAAAGGTCGACTGTGCTCCGTGCATGAAGCGGGAGTGCCCAACCGACCACTGCTGCATGACCGCCGTTACCCCGGCGATGGTGATCGAAGCTGCTGAGAGGCTGAAAGAACAGATTGATGTGCATGGTTCGATACTGTCAGTTCCGAACCCCGAGTCTCGAACCCCGAACCAGTCATGAGAGTATTGATCGTAAAAACCTCCGCTCTCGGCGACATTATCCATGCCCTGCCGGTGCTCGACTACCTGCACCAGGTGGTGCCCGGCATTGAAGTGGACTGGGTGGTGGAAAAGCCGTTCCGGGAGCTGCTGGCGGGTAATCCTCTCGTCTCGCAGCTGCATACGGTGTGCACCAAGGTATGGCGCCGGTTTCCCTTTGCCGTGGAGACCCGACGCGATATTGCAGCACTGAAGGAGACCCTGCGCGAGCGGCGCTACGATATAGTGTTCGACATTCAGGGGAATCTGAAAAGCGGGATCTTTACCCGGCTCTCGCAGGGAGTTCGCCGCTACGGTTTTGACCGGGACGAACTGCAGGAGGTGTATAACCTGCTGTTCACCACGCATCAGGTTCCGGTCCGGCGACAGGACCGGCATGTGACCGACAAGTGCCTGCGGGTGGTGAGTGTTCCGTTTGGCAAGGATTTCATCGGCATGGAGTTGGTTTCCACCATCGCCACCGCCCCTGAGGATGATGCCGCGGCAGAAGCCTTGATGCAGACCATGGGGGACGGGCTGGTTTTTCTGTTTCATTACGGGACGACCTGGCAGACCAAATTCTGGTCTGAGCAGGGGTGGGCGGAACTGGGGAAATCTGTGCTGGACCGATATCACGATTCGACGATCCTCTTTTCCTGGGGTAATGAGCAGGAGCGTCAGGTGGTGACCGGCATTGCCCGTGCCATCGGCCCGGGGGCACGGGTCATGGAGCGTTATTCGTTGAAGGGACTGGTGGCGGTTCTGAAAAAGGTCGATCTGGTGGTCGGTGGCGACACCGGGCCGGTACATCTCGCTGCGGCAGTGGGGACACCGACGGTATCATTCTATCGCGCCAGTGATGGCAGCCGGAGTGGACCGAGGGGGAAGCATCATGCAGTGATCCAGTCTCCCCTGTCATGTACCCGCTGTTTCAAGACCAAGTGCGAGCGGGACGTGGAGTGCCGGGGAAGCATTACATTGGAAATGATCATGGACGGTGTTATGTCAGTTCTCAGGTTATAGGTAAACATTAGATGCCGTTTTAAATATGCCAAGGCGATGGGACGTAATAACGTTCTGAGATTCTAGTTAACAACTGATTGACTGACGATGAGGGCTGCATGAAAGTTGCAATTAATTACCGTGGTGCATTGGTAAAGCTTAAAGAAGGTTTTGAAGAGCTGGGTCATGAGGTGGTCGAGAATGTCTGGGATTACCGGCGATACCTGGAAGAGAGGATCGATGCCCTTATTTTTGAGTTTCCGACCATATTTAATATGAAGTCTCAGTCTCTTCCATTGATGTGGCAGCTGAAGCGGAAGGGAATCCCGGTAGTTGTTTGGAACGTTGACTCTCCGTGGCATATGAAACGACTGAATGCTTTTCGCCTTCCACCCCTCTTGCTGTTAAGGTTTATTTCGATTTATGCCACCCATTCCTTGCAGAATACTTCGTGGATCAAAGGGGTGAAAGTTCTTCCTGATTAGTACCAATCTTCCGCAACACACTCTCCCCCTCCCTTGACGGGAGGGGGGCGGGGGGGTGGGTGAAGCTGCAACCAGCGGACTTCGTGGCAACTTCCCCCCCACCATCACCCTCCCCCGCCAGGGGGGAGGGGATTTTTTTCAAGCGGGCGGAAGATTAGTGCTAATCAGGAAGAACAAATAGCTAGGTAGCGTTCTCAATTGAGATTTCCTGTTATTTTCCGATAAGGGTAAAAATAGAGAGGTCAGACCTACACAATTGACATCGTAAAATGTGTAGGTCTGCCCCCTAGCAGCGTTTCTATTTCCAGTTGATTTGATGCGACGACAACAACGATAAGAGAATGAGAGCCCAACATGGCCAGTGGATCGCTCACAAAAAAGCCGCGCCCACCGCTACGTTCTCAACCGTTTGGCAAAAACAATACATCCCGCTTGACGTTTAACACCACTCGTTATACCATCCCCTTATGATAAAAACCTTCCGCTGCAAGGACACACTGGCATTGTTCAAGGGCAAATGCCCGCGGAAGTTCAAGGCGTTTGCATCTGTTGCCGAACGTAAACTGCAACTACTTGACGACGCTTATTCATTTGAAGACCTCCGAGTACCACCTGGCAACAGACTGGAAGCATTACGCGGCGACCGCAAAGGTCAGTGGAGCATTCGCATTAATGACCAGTGGCGCATCTGCTTTCGCTTCGAGGACGGCAATGTTTTTGATGTCGAGATCGTAGATTATCATTAAGGAGACAGCCATGAACCCAACCAATAAAATGCGCCCTATTCATCCAGGCGAAGTATTACGCGAAGAGTTCCTTGTTCCTCTAAACATGAGTGCACACGCACTGGCATTGGAACTAAAGGTGCCGGCACCACGGATCAACGATATTGTGCGCGAACGACGCGCAATAACACCTGATACGGCCCTTAGGCTGGCACGCTACTTTGGCAATACCCCACAGTTCTGGATGAACTTGCAGACCAGCTATGACCTAAAACGCGCTGAGCATGAAATTGGCAGCAAGATCGCGAAAGAAGTTCATTCCCGACTCGCAGCATAACCCGGCCGGGCCGTTACTACGCAGAAATCCGGTTGTTTTTTCCGCCGGATAAGGATAATCTCTACCAAATTTTACACACTCCCCTGCAATGAGGAACCTTACCCATGATGACCGTCGAAGAAGCGCGAGCTTTCACTGACCGCTGGCTTCCCTGCTGGACCGGAAACAATCCCGAAAAACTGCTGGCGTTTTATGCCGACGACGCGTTCTTTCTCGACCCCGGCCGTCCGGCAGGCATCAGGGGGATGGAGGAGTTGACCGCGTATTTCATAAAGGTGCTGGGAAACAACCCCACCTGGGTCTGGACGCAGGTCGAACCGATCCCGATCGAAGGGGGGTTCATGAACCGGCTGCAGGCGCGGATCCCTGTGGGGGAGAAGATCGTCGAGTGTTCGGCTCTCTGCTTCATGCAGTTCAACGACGAAGGCAAGATCCGCCTCAACGAGATCTACTTCGACCGGACCGAACTGATCCGGGAGATCAACAAGTACCGGCAGTCCATCGCGCACTGAGAAACGACCGGCGCTTCAGCTGTCAATGGTCAGATTGCGGCAATGGGTTTCCTTGATCCTGCTGGCTCCGGCAATCGCTATCACCGCAAACCCGAGCATGAACAGAAAGCCGGAGTGATAGTCACCGGCCGCGTACACGCGCAGACCGTTCATTGTCCTGCCATCCCAGGCCAGATCCATGGCCCAGCCGAACAACGGCTGCATCACGGCTGCACCGAAGAACAGGCCGGTGTTGACCATGCCGACGGCCATCCCGGCCAGGGCCGGCGCCACCACCTCCTTGGCGGCGGCAAAGGTGACGATGAAACCGCCGGTGCCGAACCCGAGCAGGGCGAACAGGGCCAGCCCCGCCGGACCGGGAGTCCAGGGTGCGTACGCCAGGCCGAGACAGGCCAGCGTGTAGATCAGGGTGCCGGCAATGATGACCGGCTTGCGCCGCCCCATCCTGTCGGAAAACCAGCCGAACAGCATCGAACCGACGGCAAAGCCCGCCAGCGAGATGGTGGTGTACACGGCCGCCGCGGAGCGGCCGAGGCCATGCACATCGCGCAGGTACGGAATCGCCCACAACCCCACGAAGCCCAGCATTCCCCCCACCATCCCCAGATCGACCCACAACACCGGCCAGGCCGCGCCAGTCCTGACGACACTCTTCAACGCCTGCCACCAGTGCTGGTGGCGAGCCGCATGGCTGGCCTTTCCCTCCATCTCCCTCATTGACGGAAAACCGAGGTCTTCCGGTTGGTTGCGCACGAGCAGCGCCGTCAACAGTGCCAGGACGATGGTGACGATCCCCAGCACCAGGAAGACGGAACGCCAGGAATACGTCCGGAGCAGTCCGGCCAGGGGGCCGGCCGAGGCAATCGCGCCGATGTTGCCGAGCAGCAGGGTCAGTCCGCTGATCAGGCCGAAATTGCGCTCGCGGAACCAGACGCTGTTGCTCTTGAAGAGCCCGACGAAGACCACCGAAACGCCCAGTCCCACCAGGGCACGGCCGGTGGAGACCCCGGCGAATGTCCCGGCCAGACCGAACAGCAGGGAACCGGCCCCGGCAATGAGGCTGCCGCCGGTCACCGTGACCCGCGCACCCAGGGTGTCCGCCAGCACGCCGGCCGGAATCTGCATGGCCGTGTAGATGTAGAAATACATGGCTGCCAGCGACCCGAGGGCGGCGCCCGAGGTGTTGAACGCTTTCATCAGGTCGGCCGAGATCACCGCCGGTGCCATCCGGTGAAAAAAGACCAGCATGTAGGTAATGACAAGGATGGTATAGATCGTCCAGCGGGCGAGGAGAAAGCGGGTACGGTTATAGGAAGGCATGGCCGGGGCTCCGTCTCGTTTTCGGTCACACGAGCGTGATTGGAGGGCTTTTGTGCTCTGCGGCCGCGGCAGAGCCGATATGGTCACCAGCCAGGCCCGGCGCCCAGTCTCTCATCTGCCCATGGGGCGTCAGTGGGAGATCAGGACCGGGACCGTCATGTGGGCCATCAAGTGCCGGGCGATCGGTCCCAGCACGAAGGCGCCGCGCCGGGTCGGGGCGAATGCCCCCATGGCGAGCAGGTCCATCGTCTGCTCGCAGGCATGATTGAGGAGCACATCCCCGATCGGGAAATTCGAGGTAGTCAGAATCCAGTCGTGCGTGGCCGTTATGCCGTGCCTGGCCAGATAGGTACAGACGGACCGGGCATCGCGCTCGACGGAGTCATCCTGCTTGCCCTGTGCCCCAACGGTCACAATGCTGACATGGGCTGCCTTCCGCAGGATGGGGAGCGAATCGTGAATCACGCGGGACGACTCCCGGCCGGTTTTCCAGGCAACCATGACCCGGTTGATTACGGAAGGGAATATGCCGGCATAGGGGACCACCAGGAGCGGCCTGCCGATTCCCAGTCCCAGCCGCTCGGGAAGGTCATCGGGTGTTCCGGCGTTCCGGGAGGCGAGATCCGGTTGGCCGACAATCAACAGGTCGGAGTAGTATGCGTAGAGATCAACGACCTCGGAAACACCGACGCCGACAACGGACCAGTTCACATAGAGCCACTCGGCGGAAATGCCTGCCTGACCCGTCTTGTCGAGAAACTGTGCCTTGACCGCCTCGACCTGATCCGCCTCACCCTTGTCGTGACGGGAGGCGTAATAGGGGTGCGTCAGCACGTAGAGCCCTTTCAGATGGGCTCCATGGCTGAGCGCCAGGTTGACGGCAAACTCGATCCGTGACGGGCAACTCGGCGAATTGTCCAGATGGAGCAAGATGTCCTTGATTGCCATGGCTGATACTCCTTATCGCATCAACTGCCCGGTACCGGCTTGTCAGGTTCAAGCTGGAACCGTTTGATCATCCTGTGCCGGTATTCGACGATCTCCTGCCTTAGAGAGGCCAGTTTGGCCATCTTTTCGTCAAGGTTGTTGATATGGTGATCGAGCATTTCGATCAGGCGGGGGATGATCCGGTCGGTTTCCTTTGCCTCGGCGTACACGGCGTCAAGCTCCTGCATCTCCTTTATGGTCAGGCCCAGCTCCTTCAACCTGAGGATGAACTTGAGCTTGCGTACATCACTCGGGGCATACACCCGGATGGCTCCCTCAAGACGCTGCGGCGGCGTCATGATCCCCATCTCTTCATAATAACGAAGGGTCCTGGTCGTCAGACCGATCTCCTTGGCCAGGTTGCCGATCGAAATGTATCCTTCGTTGTTGTCATGCATCATGGGCCTCACCTGTCGCGTCCTGTTTCACATGACGCATCCATCGCTGAGCAGAGCGTTGAACTGCTCTTTAGGTCATGTTCGGCCGTAGTGCCGGCTTCCCGTTACAGCCATCTTTTCCTGCGGCGATACTGCTTGAGATCCCGGTAGCTCTTTTTCCCGGCCCCTTCTGCCATCCCCAGATAGAACTCCTTCACGTCCTCGTTGGCCTTCATCTGTTCCGTAGTGCCATTGAGGACGATCCTGCCCCCTTCCATGATATAGGCATAATCGCAGATGCCAAGCGCCACGTTGGCATTCTGCTCCACCAGGAGAATGGTGGTCTTCTCCTCGGTGTTGATCTTCTTGATGAGCTGAAATATCTCCTGCACCAAAAGAGGAGCGATCCCCAGGGACGGTTCGTCCAGGAGCATCAGCTTCGGCCTCGCCATGAGCGCCCGGCCGATGGCGAGCATCTGCTGCTCGCCGCCGCTCAGGTAACCGGAAAGCTGGTTCCTCCGCTCGCGCAGCCGGGGGAAGTAGTCGTACACCAACTCCCTGTCGCGCTTGAAACCGGCAGCATCCTTGCGGGTGTGGCCGCCGACGGTGATGTTCTCCTCGACCGTCATGTCCTCGAATACCCGCCGCCCCTCCATGACCTGAAAAATACCCTTGCGGACGATCTCCTCGGGGTGCAGGTTGTTGATCGACTCCCCCATGAATTCGATGGTCCCGTCGGACACCTCCCCCTCTTCCGACCGGAGCAGTCCGGAGATCGCCTTCAGCGTGGTGCTCTTGCCGGCACCGTTCGCCCCGAGCAGGGCAACGATCCGCCCCTCTGGAACCTCCATGGTCAGCCCTTTGAGGACGAGGATGACGCGATTGTAGATCACTTCGGCATTGTTGATACGCAGCATGTCGATCCCCTCGCGGCCGGAGAAGAGCGCTGCAGGGAGTCGCCCCCTGCAGCGCCGTGACGGTCCCGGTTACAGCCCCAGCCACTCTTTCTTGCGCGGGGTCTCCTGGTCTTCGACCTTGGCCATCTTCCCACCCTTGATCACGTAGATCGTGGTCTTGGTGGTCGGCCGGTGGTCGGTGGCAGTATAGGTCACGGGCGGGGTCAGGCCGCCGGTGTCGAAGTTTTTCAGGGTTTCCAGCGCCTTCTTCACCCCTTCGCCGGTCAGCTGCCTGTTCTTGTCGGCGATCCTCAGCCCCTCGGCCCAGGTGAGGCCATAGGCCCAGCCACGGATATACACGGTGTCGGCGCTGTTGGCCGGGTTTTTCTTGTTGAACTCCAGAATCTGTTTCATGCCGGGGACATTGGCGCCGTAGGGTACATGGGTTGCCATGCCGTACACCCCTTCAGCAGCATCTTTCGCCAGGGCGGGCAACGCCTCGGTCATGCCGTAATTGCCGAGAAAGAATACGGTCTTGATCCCCAGTTTCCTGGCATCCTTGAGGAGCACCGCGCACCAGGAGACCGTGGTCTGCACATAGGCATAGTCAGGGGCCTTCTTCTGCATGTTCAGCAGGTTGGAGGTGACATCCTGGAAGCTGGCCGGGATGATCTCCTCATGCACCAGGTTGATCCCCAGCTCTTTGGCGTACTGCCTGCCCGCCTCGATGGGGGCCTTGCCGAAGCCGTGATTCGGGTAGATGAAGGCGACCTTGGGGGCACGGGACTTGTCCTTCCAGTTTTTCTTTACGTACTGCAGGAAGCCGCGAATCTGGTCCGAGTAGCTGGCGCCGACAAAGAAGTTGTACGGGGTCTTGGCCGGGTCGGTCAGGTGGCCGGAGAAGGAGGCGGAGAAATAGGGAATCTTGTCCTTGGAGATGGTGTCCTTGAGCGCCTCGGTGTCACCGGTTCCCCAGCCGTTGATCATGACGACCTTGTCCTGCTCCACAAACTTTTTGTAGGTGGCATTAGCCTGGGGAATCTTGTAGCCATAATCCACGTTGATCAGCTCGATCTTCTTGCCGTTCACCCCCCCTTTGCTGTTGACGTGGGCAATGGCATCCTGGACCCCTTCGGCGAACGGTTTCCCGACATCGGCGGTGACGCCGGTCAGATCCCACAGCCCGCCCACCTTGATCGATTCCGCTCCCCACGCCGGGAGAGCCAGCAGCAATGCTGCCGCCATTGCCAACATGCCGGTGTACTTTTTCATCCGCTCCTCCTTTTTGCTGGTTGATACTGCCCATGCTGCTCGTCGCCAATGACTCTTCGCTAATGCGAAAACGGGTACAGCTTCCAATAGTTCTTTATGCTGTGCCACCGTGCAGCCATGCCGGATGGCTCGAAGATGAGGAAGACGATGACCAGAACCCCGAACACCAGCTCCTTCAGGGAGGAAAACACCGTGACCAGTTGCGGATAACTGGCCGACATGGCCGTTGTCACCAGGCGCAGGAGTTCCGGCAGCAGGGTGATGAAGACGGCGCCGAAAATGGAGCCGAGGATGCTCCCCATGCCGCCGATGATGATCATCCCCAACTGGTCGATGGCCACGGTGATCGGAAAGGTTTCCGGGGAGATGATCTTGGCTTGGTAGGCCATCAGGGCGCCGGCGGTCCCCACGAAATAGGAGCTGATGCCGAAGGACATCAGCTTGTACTTGAGCAGGTTGACCCCCATGACCTCGGCGGAGATCGCTTGGTCGCGGATGGCGATGAACGCCTTGCCCGGCTTGGTCCGGAACAGGTTGCGACCGAACAGCACGGCGGCCACAACGACGATGTAGATCAGGTAGAAGATCTTCCGGTCGTTGTCGAGAGCAATCGTCCCCATCGTCGGGGTCGGCATGGTGAGGCCGGCAACCCCGCCGGTGACCGATTCCCATTTGATGATAAGGAATTCGACGATGAAGTGGGCGGCAAGGGTGGCCATTGCCAGATACAGCCCCTTGATCCTGAGGGACGGGATGCCGACGACCATCCCCATGATAGCGGTCACCATGCCGGCCAGCGGGATGCAGAGATAGAACGGCAGCCCGAACCGGATTCCCAGGTAGCCTGCCGAAAATGCGCCGATGGCCATGAATGCCGCATTGCCGAGGGAGATCAGGCCGGTGAAGCCGGTCAGGATATTGAGGCCGATGGCACCGATGATGGCAATGCCGATCCGGTTGCCGACATCGAGGAGATAGCTCGTCGAGTAGAACGGCACGGAAAACAGCAGGCAGACGAACAGAAAGACCAGTATCCGGGTCGAGCGGGTGTCGAAGATGGTCATGTCCGCTGCATAGCTTGTGTTGAAATCGCCGCATTGCATATCAGACCCTTTCTATCTTGCGTTTGCCGAACAGGCCGTACGGTTTGAACATCAGGATCAGGATCAGGGCGATGTACGGGGCGACCTCCTTGATGCCGCCATTGACGAGCGGATCGAGATAGCCGCCGGAGAGGTTCTCCAGAATGCCGATGATGACCCCTCCCACGATGGCGCCGAGGATGCTGTCGAGGCCGCCCAGGATCACCACCGGCAGCACCTTGAGCCCCATGAACGCCAGCGACATGTCGACCCCGCCACGGATCGTCCCCAAGAGGATGCCGCCGACGGCGGACACGACGGCCGAGATGCTCCAGGCAAGGGCAAACATCTTCTTGACGCTGATCCCCATGGAGAGCGCGACCTGCTGATTCGACGCGGTCGCCCGCATGGCAACGCCGGCCTTGGCATACTTGAAGAAGAGCGTCAGCAGTGTCACCAGGATCGAGACGCAGACCAGTGCGTAGAGATAACCCTGGGAAACGGGAATCGGGCCGATCCGGACCGGCGTGGAGGGGAAGACCTCCGGGAAGGGGATCGTGCTCGTGCCGTAGGCCATCTGCAGGAGTGCCTTCAGAATGCTGCCCAGACCGAGGGTGACCATGATCACCGAGATCAGGTGTGATCCGATCAGGGGCCGGAGGATGGTGCGCTCGATCAGGAGCCCGAGCAGGGCGGAAAATACCAGGGTGATCAGGAATGACTGAAAGAAGGGAACGTTGTGCTTGGTCAGCAGATTCAGGCAGATATAGGCGCCGACCATCAGAAACTCGCCCTGGGCCAGGTTGAGTGCGCTGGTTGCCTTGTAGATGATGACAAAACCGGTTGCGACCAGTGAATAGATGCTGCCCACCACCAGGCCGTTGATCAGCAGCTGCAGCAGGAAGGTCATGTCCATCTGTTTTTCCCCTACCCTAGATTCCTGAAATGGACCGTGGAGACGATCCGGGCGCTCTTGCCGTCCTGCAGGTCGATGGTGACGTCGACGGGGAGCTGGTCAACGTCCGCATGGAGGGCCTCGATAATCTCCCGGTACCGCTCCATCACTACTGCCCGGCGTACCTTGCCGGTCCGGGTGAGTTCATCCTCGTCGGCATCGAGGTCCTTGTAGAGCAGGGCGAGACGTTTGATGCGGGAGGCTTCGGGCAGCTCCCGGTTCGCCTTGGCCAGCTCGGCGGCGATGAAGTCCGCCACTTCCGGCTTGGCAGCGAGATCGCTGTAGGTGGTGAAGGCGATCTTGTTGTCGCCGGCCCATTTGCCGACCACGCGCCCATCCATGCAGACGAGTGCCGTCAGGAACGGGTTTCCCGAGCCGATGACCACGGCCTCCTTGATGTAGGGGGAGAACTTCAGCTTCCCTTCCACGCTTTGCGGCGCCAGCACTGAGCCGTCGGCAAGCGTGAGCACGTCCCGGAGCCGGTCGATGACGACCAGGTGGCCGCGCTTGTCCAGACAGCCCGCATCGCCTGTGTGGAGCCAGCCATCCTTCTGCGCTGCCGAGGTCCCCTCGCCGTCGTTGTAATAGCCGGTGCAGATGCCGCTCCCCTTCAGCAGGATCTCCCCGTCAGCGGCAATGGCGACTTCAATGCCCGGCAGCGGAAGGCCGACGGTTGCCCCCCGGATGTCGCCATCCCGGTGGATGGAGACAATCCCGGCAGCCTCGGTCAGGCCGTAGACCTGTTTGAGATTGACGCCGATGGCATGAAAGAAGGTGAAGACATCCTCCCCCAGGGCCGATCCGCCGGTCATGGCCGAACGGACGCGGGAGAGGCCGAGACGGTCCCTGAGTGCCCGGAAGAGGCAGACGTGGGCAATCCCGCGCAGGATGCGCGCGGTCAGGGGGACCGGTTTGCCGGCGAGCCGCAGTTCGGCGACCTTTTCCCACATGGGCATGAAAGTCCGAAACATGAACCGTTTGAAGGGGGTCGTCTCCATGATCCTGACCTGGACCGACGAGGCGAGCTCGGCCCAGACACGGGGCGGGAAAAAGATGATCTGCGGGCCGATCTCCCGCAGGTCGGCCAGGGAGGTTTCCGGTTTTTCGGGAAAATTGACGGTAAAGCCGACAGTCAGGGCGCTGGCGAGGGCGGTCAACTGCTCGCCGAACCAGGCCAGCGGCAGATAGGAGACAAATTCATCGGTTGGCCGCTTGGCATCCACCTGATCCAGGCTTTGGGCCATGCCGAGCATGTTCCGGTAGGTGAGCATCACACCGCGGGGGGCGCCGGTGGTGCCCGAGGTGGTGCAGATCATGGCGAGGTCGTCGCCGGAGCCCGCGGCAATGTTCTGCTCGAAGACCCCGGGATGCTCCTTGTCCGCTGCGCTGCCGGCGTTCAGCAGTTCGGCGAAGGGGTGCAGGATCTCCTCCCGGTAGCGGCGCATCCCGCGCGGGTTGCAGAAGATGATCCCGGCCAGCGCCGGCAGCTCACTCCTGACATCCAGGATCTTGTCCACCTGCTCCTGGTCTTCGGCGATGACATACTTCACGCAAAAGCGCTTCAGGAGTTCCGCCACTTCTGTCGGGGTGGCATCGTGGTGCAGGCAGACGGCTGTGCCTCCGGCCGCCTGGGTGCCGATTACGGCATACAGTGAGGTAGCCCTGTTGTTGCCGATAACGGCGGCGACATCACCTTTCCCGAGTCCGAGAGCAGCTATGCCCAGGGAAAAGTGCTTTACCTGTTCATAGTACTGCCGCCACGAGGTCGTCTGCCAGATCCCGTGACTCTTTGTCCGCACGGCAGCCCTTGTGTCGCCGAATCGTTCGGCGTTGGCCTTGAGCAGCTTGACGAATGTGGCCTCATCCAGATTGATAGTCGACGGCATCGCGCTCACCCCTCGTCACCCAGATAGGCCTTGATGACCTGCGGATCCTGCTGCACCTCTTCCGGTGTGCCGCCGGCGATTTTCTTGCCGAAGTCGAGCACGCAGACGGCATTGGAGATGTCCATGACGACCCCCATATCGTGCTCGATCATGATTACGGTAACGCCCCGCTCTTCGTTGGTGTCGAGGATGAAACGGGACATGTCCTCTTTCTCGCCCAGGTTCATGCCGGCCATCGGCTCGTCGAGGAGCAGGATCTTCGGCTCAAGGGCCAGTGCCCTGGCCAGTTCGACCCTCTTCTGGAAACCGTACGGGAGTGTGCCGACCACCTTCTTGCGGATGCTCTGGAGGGAAAGGAACTCGATGATCTCTTCGACGAACTCCCGGTTGACGATCTCTTCCTTGCGGGCCGGGCCCAGGAAGATGCCCCCCTTGACAAGGCCGGCATGCTGATGCAGATGGCGACCGATCATCAAATTGTCGATAACGGTCATCCCTTTGAAGAGGGCTATGTTCTGGAATGAGCGGGCAATGCCCATTTTGGAGCGCTGGTAGGGGGGATGACCGGAGATATCGGTGTCTTCGAAAACGATCTTGCCTTTTTGTGGCTGGTAGACGCCGCTGATGCAGTTCAGCATGGAGGATTTGCCTGCGCCGTTCGGTCCGATGATGGCAAATATCTCGCCCTTGGTGACTTCGAACGAAACCCCGGACAAGGCGCGCACACCGCCAAAATTGAGCTGGATATCGGTGCAGGAAAGCTGGGCCAGCATTGCAGTCTCCTCCGATCGAAACGAAACATTCTAAAACATCGTTAAATCCATTTCCCCATGTACGACTGTACTGGCACCAGCAGTCACGCATTACCCATAAAGCTAACGTAAACCGCAGATCTTTACTCAATTATCGGCCGTTTCCAGCATACCCTGAAGCGTCACCCGGCCCGAATGCCACGACTATATATCAGATACAACAGAAGTTACAATCAAATTTTGATATCCATAAAAAAATGTTTTACAAATGCTTGACATGTACGTAAACGAAGTGTAGTCTAGCTTTTACAAAAATCTTTGGAATAGTTGACAACGGTGCCCCACACACAATCACTCAAATTAATTAACGCATATTCACACTAATTACAAAACATGGGTTTATTGACTTGCGACACACAACGACACCCCGTGAACAGGAGGGATTTTTAATGCATCAGACGAATCCTCAACCCTATAAGACCACCCACAAGGTCCGCTTCGTCACGGCAACCAGCCTCTTTGACGGACACGACGCCTCCACCAACATCATCCGCCGCATCCTCCAGTCCTCAGGTGCCGAGGTGATCCACCTGGGGCACAACCGCTCCGTAAGCGAGATCGTCACCGCCGCCGTCCAGGAGGATGCCCAGGGGATCGCCGTCAGCTGCTACCAGGGCGGCCATATCGAGTTCTTCAAGTATATCCACGACCAGCTGAAGGAGCAGAATGCCGGCCACATCAGGATCTTCGGCGGCGGCGGCGGGGTGATCATCCCCGACGAGATCCGGGAACTGGAGAAGTACGGCATTGCCAAGATCTTCTCTCCCGAGGACGGCCGCCGCATGGGGCTTCAGGGGATGATCAACCTCATGCTGGAGCAGTGCGACTTCGCCCCCAAGCGCGATATCCGGGCCGAGCTGCAGAAGCTCCCCGAAGGCGACCTGCGGTCGGTGAACACCCTGATCACCGCCTTTGAGGAGGCTGTCCACGAGGCCACCACCGAGGTCAAAGAACTGCGGCGTGAGATCCTGAGCATGGCACGGGAGGTCCCGGTCGTGGGGGTCACCGGCACCGGCGGCGCCGGCAAGAGCTCGCTGAACGACGAGCTGGTCCGCCGCTTCCTCAAGGATTTCCCGGACAAGAAGGTGGCGATCCTGGCGGTCGACCCCTCCCGCCAGCGCACCGGTGGGGCACTCCTGGGGGACCGGATCAGGATGAACGCCATCAATACCAGCCGGGTCTACATGCGCTCCCTGGCGACGCGGGATTCCCGCTCCGAGCTCTCGGCAGCCATCAAGGACGCCATCGACACGGTCCGGGCCGCCGGCTTCGACCTGATCGTGGTGGAGACCTCGGGTATCGGCCAGGGGGACGCCGCCATCGTGGAGATCTGCGACCTCTCCCTCTACGTCATGACCTGCGAGTTCGGCGCCCCGACCCAGCTGGAGAAGATCGACATGCTCGACTTCGCCGACCTGGTGGCCCTCAACAAGTTCGAGCGCAAGGGGGCCGAGGATGCCCTGCGTAACATCCGCAAGCAGTACCGCCGCAACCGGGAGCTATTCGAGCAGCCGGACGAGGCGCTCCCCATCTTCGGCACCATCGCCAGCCAGTTCAACGATCCCGGCACCAATAACCTTTATGGCAGAGTGATCGAGATTCTGAACGAGAAGAAAGGGCTTGCCTGGCACTCCACGCTGCCGACCACCGACAGCGGGAGCCGGCAGAACAACGTCATCCCCCCGGACCGGATCCACTACCTGGGGGAGATCGTCCATGCGGTCAGGAACTACAAGAAACATGCGGCCGACCAGGCACGGGCGGCCCGCTCCCTGTTCCAGCTGAAAGGGGCACGGGAGCTCGTTGCCGGGGCAGGAACGGTGGCTGAACTGGACGACAGCATCAGGCAGCACGAGGCAAAGCTCTCGGAGGAGACCCGCGGGATACTGACAGAGTGGCCACGCCTCAAGGAAAGCTACCGCCAGGACCAGCTGGTCACCAAGGTCAGAGACAAGGAGATCCGGACCGACCTCTACACCACCACCCTGTCGGGCACCCGCATCCCCAGGGTCTCCCTCCCCGACTTCGAGGATTTCGGCGAGATCGTCAAATGGAGCTACCGGGAGAACCTGCCCGGCCTCTTCCCCTATACCGCAGGGGTCTTCCCGTTCAAGCGGGTCGAAGAGGACCCGAAACGCCAGTTCGCCGGCGAAGGGACCCCGGAGCGGACCAACCGCCGCTTCCACTACCTGTGCAAGGACGACGACGCCAAGCGCCTTTCCACCGCCTTCGACAGCGTCACCCTCTACGGCGAGGACCCGGACTACCCGCCCGACGTCTACGGCAAGGTGGGTGAGAGCGGGGTCTCCATCTGCACACTGGAGGACATGAAGAAGCTATTTGCCGGCTTCGACCTCTGCGCCCCCAACACCAGCGTCTCCATCACCATCAACGGCCCTGCCCCCATGATCCTGGCCATGTTCTTCAACGCCGCCACCGACCAGCAGGTGGAAAGGTTCCGGACGGAAAAGGGACGGGAGCCGTCAGCGCAAGAGTATGCCGAGATCCGGGAGTGCACCCTGCAGACCGTGCGGGGAACGGTGCAGGCCGACATCCTCAAGGAAGACCAGGGGCAGAACACCTGCATATTCTCCACCGAGTTCGCACTGCGGATGATGGGGGACATCCAGTCCTATTTCATCGACCACAAGGTGCGCAACTACTACTCGGTCTCCATCAGCGGCTACCACATCGCCGAGGCCGGCGCCAACCCGATCTCCCAGCTTGCCTTTACCCTGGCCAACGGCTTTACCTACGTGGAATACTACCTCTCACGGGGGATGCAGATCGACGACT
Organism: Deltaproteobacteria bacterium; assembly: GCA_021849045.1. Classification (GTDB taxonomy): domain Bacteria; phylum Desulfobacterota; class Desulfuromonadia; order Geobacterales; family DSM-12255; genus Geomobilibacter. Next base: position 30,394 of record JAJZTK010000009.1, read on the forward strand.
TCGCCCCCAACCTCTCCTACTTCTTCTCGAACGGCCTCGACCCGGAATACACGGTCATCGGCCGGGTGGCGCGCCGGATCTGGGCCGTTACCATGCGGGAGAAATACGGGGCCGGCGAGCGGAGCCAGAAGCTCAAGTACCATATCCAGACGAGCGGCCGGTCGCTCCATGCCCAGGAGATGGACTTCAACGATATCCGGACCACCCTGCAGGCCCTCATGGCCATCTACGACAACTGCAACTCCCTGCACACCAACGCCTTTGACGAGGCGGTCACCACCCCCACCGAGGGTTCGGTACGGCGGGCCATGGCGATCCAGATGATCATCACCAAGGAGCTCGGGCTGGCCAGGAACGAGAACCCGTACCAGGGGGCGTTCATTATCGACGAGCTCACCGACCTGGTGGAGGAAGCGGTGCTGGCGGAATTCGAGCGGATCGACCAGCGGGGCGGCGTGCTGGGGGCAATGGAGACCCAGTACCAGCGCTCGAAGATCCAGGACGAATCACTCCTCTACGAGCACAAGAAGCACTCGGGCGAGCTGCCGATCATCGGCGTCAACACATTCCTCAACCCGCGGGCCGACGAGGAGGGGTACCAGGTGCCGGGCGAACTGGCCCGGGCCACCAGGGAGGAGAAGGAACAGCAGATCAGAAACCTCCGCGCCTTCCAGGAACTGAACCGGGACAAGGCCCCGCCAGCACTGGCCAAGCTCCAGCAGACCGCCACGAGCGGCGGCAACATCTTCGGGGAGCTGATGGAGGCGGTAAAGCACGCGTCGCTGGGGCAGATCACCCGGGCGTTGTATGAGGTGGGGGGGCAGTACAGAAGGAACATGTGATCGGACAACAAGGGGGCAATCCATGAATTGCCCCTACATACGAGGCCATTATTTCTACTTGTTTCACATTTGGTTTCGTCCCATCGGACCCAAGGGGCCTACGGGACGTAATCAGATTACTTTACGAATGAGCTGTTCGGTGTAAACTTACCCCGATGCTATTTCATTAAGCTCAGGAGTCATGTTATGACAACCCCGCACGAGACCTCTTTCTATCAGACCCTGTCGCTGTCCGACCCGGCGCTCCGCCGGCGCTTCATGGTCATCGACGAGCCGCTCCAGGGGAATCTCCGCTTTGGCCTGCTGCTGGAGATCCTGGACAAGGTAGCCGAGGAGACCGCCCTTAACTACGTCAACCGCTTCTACCCCGAGGCAAGGGTGGTGACCGCGGCCATCGACAACATCCTGGTGCGCCATGCCGCCGATGTCACCAAAGACCTGGTGTTCGAGGCAAGGATCAACCATGTGGGGCGGTCTTCACTGGAGATCGGCATCCGGGTGGAGCAGCCGGGCGAGCCGGCCAACCATATCGCCTCCTGCTACTTCACCATGGTCGCCCGCTCCGGCATGGGGGACGATGCGGTCAGCGTTGCGCTCCCCCCCCTGGAGTACAATGAGATGACCGAACAGGCCCGGGCCCGCAAGGCCCTGGAGCGCAGGGAAGAGTACAAGCAGCAGCAGGTGGCCCTCCACGAACCGCCGACCCGCGAGGAGTTCGAGCTGCTTACCTCGCTCCATGCGGCCCAGGAGGATCACGACTTCCGGGGGCTCCTGGCCGGGCGGCTGGTGGCCGATGCCTGGGAACGGATGTATCCCGAACAGGAGAACGTGCCGAAGAAGATCTTCGGCGGCTACCTGATCCGCCGGGCCTACGAGGTCGCCTCCATCTGCTCGGAACTGGTGGCGCCGGACCGCTCCATTATCGCCGCCGTGAACCGGATAAATTTTTTCCACCCGGTCAGGATGGGAGACAAGCTTCACCATACCAGTCGAATAGTGTACACCAACGGCAGTTTCGTCTGCGTGGAGGCGAGCATCGAGCGGATCAGCCGCGAACGGACCGCCAAGGCCCTCTCCAACTCCTGCCTGTTCACCTTTGTCAACGTGGACCGGAACCTGGTCCACCGGCCGGTGCCGCCGGTCTACCCGACCACCTATGCCGAGGACGCCCGCTATCTGGCGGCCCACCGCAGCTACCAGGCGATCGTCAGCCACCACGAAATCATCTGATAGGAACCATGAACATTTGCTCCGGCCATGCCGGCAACTGCTTCATTTACTACCAGGGGGATTGCACATGCTTACAAAAATGGAATCGGAACAGCGGATAATCCGCCTGCAACAGGAACTGCGCGCCAAGGGGATCGACGGAGCGCTCATCATCCATGCCATCGATGTCTACTACTTCAGCGGCACCCGCCAGACCGCCACCCTCTGGGTTCCGGCCGACGGCAACCCGCTGCTCATGGTGCGCAAGAGCCTTACCCGCGCCGTAAAGGAGAGCATGATCGAAAAGACCGTGCCCTTCCCTTCCAGCAAGGAGTTTCCAACCCTGTTCAGCGACGCGGTGAAAAAGGTCGGCATCACCTTCGATGTGGTGCCGGTGCAACAGTACAACTACTTCGCCAAGATGCTGGCCGGACGGGAGTTCGTGGACATTTCCGGCATCAACCGGGAGATCCGCTCGGTCAAGTCGGCCTGGGAACTGGACCGGATGCGCAACTGCGGGACAAAGCTCGTCGCCATCTTCCGGCAGGTGCCGGAGTTTCTCCGTACCGGCATGCGGGAGATCGACGTGGCCGCGGAGTTCGAAGTGCGGCTCCGCAGGAGCGGTAGCGAGGGGAATGTCAGGATGCGGGCCTACAACCAGGAGCTGTTCCACGGGTTGACGGTCTCTGCAACCAGCGCCGCCGAGCCCGGGTTCTTCGATGGTGCCGTCACCGGGCAGGGGCTCTCCAGCGCCTTCCCCCACGGCGCCTCCACGGCGGAGATCCGGCGGGACACGCCGGTCATGCTCGACTACACCGCCACCTTCAACGGCTACAGCGTCGACATGTCCCGCTTCTTCGTGATCGGCACCCTGGCCCCGGAACTGCGGCACGCCTTCGACACCGCGCTGGCCATCCAGCGGCAGATCGTGGAGAACCTGAAACCGGGCGTCATCTGCGAAGAGCTGTTTCTGAAATCCCTGGAACTGGCCGAACAGGCCGGACTGGCTAAGAACTACATGGGAGTGCCGGGCGAGAACGCCAGGTTTGTCGGCCACGGCGTCGGGCTGGAACTGGACGAATTCCCGGTCCTGGCCCAGGGGTTCAAGGTGCCGCTCCAGGCCGGCCAGACCATCGCCGTTGAACCGAAGTTCGTCCTCCCTGGTTTGGGCGTGATCGGCATTGAGAATACCTTTGCCGTCACCCCCCACGGTGGTGAGAAACTTACCGACCTGCCGGACGATATCGTCTGCCTGTAACGGGGCTTCTCTGCCAGCAGCCCTTGCAACACGGGGCGGTCGACGGGCCGCCCCTCTTTCCCGACTTCCTATTCCGCCTGCACGCACCTCCTGTCCCGTAACGCCGAAAACAGCATCAAAATACTAGGCATCCTCACGCAGATGTTGCAAAAAACGCAGAGCAATCAAACAGCTTTAAAAAACATGTCAGCTCTGGAACGTGACATACGCAGCAGTTTGAATCCTTAGATTCTTCCGCGGCCTCCGCGCCTTCGCGCGAGTCAATGTCGTCAGCAAGTCATTTTTTGCCCTTTACTGCCGCTTCCTCATGACCGTATACTCATAAGACTTTTTTGCTGCACAATAATTGCGTTTTAAAATTGCTTGACTTGTACGTAAACGACGCATATACTCAACCTCAAAACCAACCCGGAGGAGCTGGATGAACGAACTCTTTGTGGTGGAAGCATTACGGACCCCGTTTGGCTCGTTCGGCGGCATATTCGCCGACATCGATGCCCCGCAGCTTGCCGCAACGGTAATGCGCGGTCTCCTGCAAAAGACCGGATTGCCCGCCGACCAGGTGAACGAGGTGATCGTCGGCCAGGTCCTCTCCGGCGGCTGCGGCCAGGCCCCTGCCCGACAGGCGATGCGGGCTGCCGGCATTCCCGACTCTGCCCATGCCCTGACCATCAACAAGGTCTGCGGCAGCGGCCTCAAGGCGATCATGCTCGGTGCCGACAGCATAAGGCTCGGCGAGTCGAGCGTGGTCATCGCCGGCGGCATGGAGAACATGTCCCTCGCCCCCTATATCCTGCCAAAGGCCCGGACCGGTTACCGGATGGGGCACGGCCAGATGCTGGACCTGCTGATCTACGACGGCCTGCAGGACCCTTACAGCGGCCGCCACATGGGAGAGATCGGCGAAGCGAGCGTAGAACGGGGCGGGCTGCCCCGCGAGGAGCAGGACGCATTTGCCATCCGCTCCTATGAACTGGCGCGGGCCGCGGTGCAAAACGGCGTCTTTGCCGACGAGATCGTCCCGGTGGTGAAGAAGGGGAAAAAGGGGGAAGAAACCCTGACCATGGACGAGGAACCGCTCAAGGGGGATACAACCAAGCTGCCACAACTGAAGGCGGCCTTCAGGAAAGACGGCACCATCACCGCCGGCAACGCCTCCAGCATCAACGACGGTGCTGCCCTGGCCCTGTTGACCGACACCAACGGACTGAAGAAGCACAACCTCACCCCCAAGGCGCGCATTGTGGCCACGGCCACGGAAAGCCGCCATCCCGACAACTTCCCCGAGGCCCCCATCGGCGCCATCGAAAAGGTCTGCGCCAGGGCAGGGCTGAAGCCGGCCGACATCGACCTGTTCGAGATCAACGAGGCGTTCGCCTCTGTGGCACTGCTGGCGATCAAGGGGCTCGGCCTGCCGCTGGACAAGGTCAACGTAAACGGTGGCGCCTGTGCCATCGGCCACCCCATCGGCGCCAGCGGCGGCCGGCTGGCGGCCACGGTCATCCGCGAACTGCACAAGAGGAAACAGCGCTACGGTCTGGCCACGCTCTGCATCGGCGGTGGCGAGGCGGTGGCGGTGATCTTCGAGAGGGTGTGATATTCGTCGGGACATAACTCCCCCCTGCCCCCTCTTAACTAAGAGGGGGAGAATCACGTTCCTCCCCTTAACATAAGGGGAGGACAGGAGGGGTTACAGCACTTTCAGGAGGAGGAAACAGATGATCAAGACAATCGGGGTGCTCGGCGCGGGACAGATGGGAAACGGCATTGCCCACGTCTTTGCCCAGTACGGGTACCGGGTTTTTCTCTACGATATCGCCGAGGCGCAGCTGGAAAAGGCGGTCAATACCATTCGCCAGAACCTGGAACGCCAGGCCAAGAAGGGCGCAATTGCCGAGTCGCTGGTGGGTGAGACCGTCGGCCGGATCACGGCCACGAAGAACATGGCCGACCTGGCCGGCTGCGACTTCTGCGTCTAGGCGGTCACCGAGCACGAGCCGCTGAAGCTGGATATCTTCCGCAAGCTGGACGAGATCGTCCAGCCGGGCGCCATTCTCGCATCCAACACCTCGTCCATCCCGATCACCAAGATTGCCTCGGTTACCAAGCGGCCGACCAAGGTGATCGGCATGCACTTCATGAACCCGGTACCGGTCATGAAGCTGGTGGAGGTGATCCGCGGCCACGCCACCAGCGACGAGACCTTTTCCCTTACCGCGGCACTGGTGGCCGGACTGGAGAAGGAGATGGCGGTCTCCCAGGACTATCCCGGCTTCATCGTCAACCGGGTGCTGATCCCGATGATCAACGAAGCGATATTTGCCCTCTACGAGGGAATCGCCACGGCAGAGGATATCGACAAGGGGATGAAGCTCGGCACCAACCAGCCGATGGGACCGCTCGTGCTGGCCGACTTTATCGGCCTGGACACGGTGCTGGCCATCGCCAATGTCCTTTACGACGGCTTCAAGGACCCGAAGTACCGCCCCTGCCCCTTGCTGGTGAAGATGGTCAATGCGGGGGATCTGGGCCGCAAGTCGGGACGGGGCTTCTACACGTATTGATTTCGGATTCTGTAGGGGCGGCCCCGTGTGGCCGCCCTGTTTTAGGCATAAAAGGCTGGCAACCACATGGGGTTGCCCCTACAGGGGGAATTATATGGACTACAAAAACCTGCTCATCAATAACGTTGCCGGAGTCGCCACCCTGACGGTCAACCGGCCTGAGAGCCTGAACGCCCTTAACAGCGAACTCCTGGGGGAGCTGGCCTGCGCCCTGTACGAGCTTGAATACGACCCGGCCGTCAAGGTGGTGGTGCTGACCGGCGCCGGTGAAAAGGCCTTCGTGGCCGGGGCCGACATCAAGGAGATGTCCGTCATGTCCTCCTATGAGGGGCACCGGTTCGCAATCAAGGGACAGCATGTCATGATGGCCATGGAGAAGATGAAGAAGCCGGTCATTGGCGCAGTCAACGGCTTTGCCCTGGGTGGCGGCCTGGAACTGGCGCTCGGGTGCGATTTCATCTATGCCTCCACCAGGGCCAAGCTCGGCTTCCCGGAAGTGACGCTGGGAATCACGCCCGGCTTCGGCGGCACCCAGAACCTGGCGCGGCTGATCGGCAAGAGCAGGGCCAACGAGCTGATCTTCACCGGCAGGATGATCACGGCGGACAAGGCCCTGGCATGGGGGATCGTCAACGAACTGTTCCCCCCGGAAGAGCTGCTGGCCAAGACACAGGAGACGGCCGCCGCCATTGCCGGCGCAGGGCCGCTCGGCGTGTCCTACGCCAAGGACGCCATTGCCAACGGTCTGAACATGACCAAGGAGGACGGCTTCCGCTACGAGGCCTCCCTGTTCGGGGTCCTGTTCTCCACCGAGGACCAGAAGGAAGGGATGGGGGCGTTTGTGGAGAAGCGGAAGGCGGCGTTCAAGGGAATATAGGAATGTAGGGGCGCTGCTTGCCGCGCCCCTGTCCAACATGCGTAAAAAGCGGGCGCAGCAAGCAGCGCCCCTACAAAAATAGCGGAGGATACAGAATGAATTTCGAACTGAGCCAGGACCACAGGGTATTGCAGGACAGCGTCAGGGATTTTGTCAACAAGGAGATCAAGCCGCTTGCCATGAAGATCGACGAGGACCATATGATCCCGGACGCCCTGGTAAGGAAGATGGGGGAGATGGGGTTCCTCGGCAGCTATCTTCCCGAAGAGTACGGCGGGGCCGGCATGGATATGCTCTCCTACGCCATCGTCGTTGAAGAGGTCTCCAAGGCCTGCGGCTCCAGCGGCGTCCTGATCTCGGCCCACACCTCTCTTGCCTGCGGTCCGATCTACACCTTCGGCACCGAAGAACAGAAGAAGAAGTGGCTGCCGGCCCTGAACCGCGGCGACATCATCGGCTCCTTCCTCCTCACCGAGCCGGACGCGGGAAGCGATGCCGGCGCCATCGCCACCACCTACAAGCGGGATGGCGACGAATTCGTCGTCAACGGCTCCAAGATCTTCATCACCAACGGCGGCTACCGGGGAACCGGCGTCCTGTTCGCCACCTCCGACAAAAGCCTCAAGCACAAGGGAGTGTCTGCCTTCATCATCGACCTCCGCTCCCACGGCGTCGAGATCCTGAAGAACGAGAACAAAATGGGGATCAGGGGGAGCTACACCACCGCCTTTGCCCTGGACAATGTCCGGATTCCGGCGGAGAACCTCCTCGGCCAAGAGGGACAGGGGTTCAAGATTGCCATGGACACCCTGAACGGCGGCCGGATCGGCATCGCCTCCCAGGCGCTGGGGATCGCCGAAGGGGCCTTCGAGCGGGCACTGGCTTACTCCAAGGAGCGTAAGCAGTTCGGCGCCCCGATCTGCGACCTGCAGGCGATCCAGTTCAAGCTGGCCGACATGTATGCCCGGATCGAGACCAGCAAGCTAATGACCTACAAGGCGGCCTGCCTGAAAGACAGCAAGAAGAACTACACCATGGAATCGGCCATGTGCAAGATGCTCGCCTCGGAGGCGGCTACCTACGTCACCCATCAGGCGATCCAGATCCACGGCGGCTATGGATTCATCTGCGATTACGAGGTGGAACGGATGTACCGCGACGCCAAGATCACCGAGATCTACGAAGGGACCAACGAAGTGCAGCGGGTTGTCATCTCCAAGCTGCTGCTGTCGTAGGAACCCAACCTAATGTAGGGGCACCCCCCTGTGGGTGCCCTTCTCCTGTGGTGCCCCTGATTTGGGCAGGCACGGGGGCCTGCCCCTACGAGGAACCGAACCATGGAATCAACCCGCGAGATCTACTGGAACGTCGGCCACGGCGTGGTCATCCCCATGTACATCCTGAGCTTTGTGGCCGTGGCACTCCTGGCATGGGGGTTCTGGAAGCGCCTCCCCATGTACCGCCTGGGCAAGCCGCTCGACCGGTTCGACCGGTACGAGGAGCGGGTGAAGATGCTCATCGCCGACGTCTTCAGCCAGGAAAAGATCCAACGGGTCAAGGATGGCGGCATCCCCCATGCCATCTTCTTCTGGGGGTTCCTCACCCTGTTCGTCGGGACACTCATCGTGATGGCCCAGGCGGATTTCTTCACCCCGCTGATGCAGGTGAACATCCTGTCCGGCCCGTTCTACGAGGCATTCTCCCTGGTGCTGGACATCGCCGGCATCGTGGCGATCCTGATGCTGGCCGGCCTTCTCATCCGCCGTTTCATCATCCGGCCGCCGGGACTGGAGACCATCGACCAGGACTACATCATCCACCTGCTTCTGTTCGCCATCCTGATCACCGGCTTTCTGATCGAAGGGGCGCGGATGGCCGTGACCGAACTGCAGCAGAACCCCCGCCTGGCGCAGTTCTCCCCTGGCGGCTTACTCGTGGCCCAGCTCTTCACGGGCTTCACCCCGGACTCCGTCAGGACAATGCACAAGATCCTCTGGTGGTTCCACTTCTTCCTGGTGCTCGGCTTCTTCTGGGCCATCCCGTACACCAAGCTGCGCCACATCTTCACCACCAGTGCCAACTCCTTCTTCGCCCCGTTCGAGACCAAAGGGTTCATCCCCACTATCAACATGGAGGAGGAAGGGGTCGAACAGTTCGGCGCGGCCAGGGTCACCGACCTCACCTGGAAGGACATCTTCGACGCCGATGCCTGCACCACCTGCAAGCGGTGCCAGGACCGCTGCCCGGCCTGGGCCACTGACAAACCGCTCTCCCCCATGAAGGTGGTGCAGCAGGTCGGCGAGGCAGCCCTCGGCGACCCGACGGCCGACCTCTGTGCCACGGTGAGCCAGGATGTCCTCTGGGCCTGCACCACCTGCCGGGCCTGCCAGGACGTCTGCCCGGCCAACATCGAGCATGTGAACAAGATCCTGGAGATGCGCCGCAACCTCACCCTCATGGAGGGCGCCTTCCCCGGCGACGAGGTCCGGACCGCCACCGGCAACACCGAGGTGAACGGCAACCCCTTCGGCCTCGCCTATGCAGGCCGGGGCGACTGGGCCGAAGGACTCGACGTCACCCTCATGGAGAGCGGCGTCGAGGTGGACATACTCTACTTCGTCGGCTGCTACGCCTCCTTTGACAAGCGAAACCGGGAGGTGGCCAGGAACTTCGTCAGGATCTGCTCCAGCGCCGGGATACGGGTCGGCATCCTCGGCAAGGAGGAGAAGTGCTGCGGCGAGCCGGTCAGAAAGCTGGGAAACGAGTACCTCTACCAGATGATGGCGGCTGAGAACATCGAGCTGATCAAGGGGTATGGCGTGAAAAAGATCGTCACTACCTGCCCCCACTGCTTCAACACCCTGGCCCGCGACTACAGGGACCTGGGGCTCGACCTGCCGGTGGAGCACTACACCACCTTCATCCACGCCCTGCTGAAAAAGGGAGCGCTCAACCTCAAGGCAACCGAGGAACCGTTTGCCTTCACCTATCATGACTCCTGCTATATCGGGCGCTACATGGACATCCTCAATCAGCCGCGGGAGATCCTTGCCCGGGTCGGCGGCAGACTGACGGAAATGGCCCAATCGGGGTACGACAGCTTCTGCTGCGGCGCCGGCGGCGGCCGGATACTGGCCGAGGAGAAGATAGGCACCAAGATCAGCGAAACCAGGGTCAGGATGGCCACCGACACCGGGGCCCCGCTCCTGGTCTCCAACTGCCCCTTCTGCCTCACCATGTTCGAGGACGGCATCAAGACCGGCGGCGCCGAAGGGACGATCGTCGTCAGGGACCTGGCGGAAATCGTGGCCGAGCGGATTGTATCGTAAGAGAGATTACGTCCCGTAGGGACAGAATGCCTGTAGCTCGGCGATTTATCGCCGGGATTCATGAATTATCCAATTGTTTTCGTCACGTACGTGACGGGAGTGGCATATTGCCGAGATAACCGGGGAATAAATTCCCCGGCTACAGGCATTCTGTCCCGATGGGACGTAAGCAAGAACATTGCTGGAGCAAGCTCTAAAAGGAGTCTCCATGAACCTTCTTGACGGCATAACGATTGTCAACCTCTCGGTCAACCTGCCGGGCCCGGCAGCGGCGCGGCAACTGGCAGAGCTGGGAGCGGCCGTGATCAAAGTGGAATCGCCTGCCGGCGACCCGATGGTGCTGTACCACGCCGACTGGTACCGGGACATGGCCACGGGCTCGACCATCGTCACCCTCGACCTGAAGGCGGCCGAAGGGCGTGCCCAGCTGATGGCGCTCCTGGCCGATGCGGACCTCCTCATCACTTCCAGCCGACCGGCGGCCCTGGAGCGGCTGGGACTGGACTGGACAACCCTGCACGAAAAGCTTCCGCGGCTCTGCCAGGTGGCCGTTGTCGGTTATCCCTCCCCCCGCGAGAACGAGGCCGGCCACGACCTCACCTACCAGGCCACGCTGGGGCTCCTGAATCCTCCCCATATGCCGCGTTCCCTGCTGGCCGACATGGCCGGGGCCGAAAAGACGGTCAGTGCCGCCCTGTTGCTGCTGTTGGCCCGTGAACGGGGCCGTGGCGGCGGCTACGCAGAAGTTGCCCTGTCCGACGCGGCCGCAGCCATGGCCGAACCACTCCGCTTTGGCACCACGGCGCCGGGCGCCATCTTCGGCGGCGGCATTCCCGAATACAATGTGTACCGGACCATGGACGGCTGGGTTGCCGTGGCAGCCCTGGAACCCCATTTCAAGACGCGGCTGGAAGAGGCCCTGGCAGTTCGGACCAGGGAGGAATACGGGACGGTATTCCTGCAACGGAGTTCCGCCGACTGGCAGCAATGGGGCCAGGAGGCGGATGTTCCAATCGTGGCAGTCAACTAGTTGAAATCTCAAGGTTGCTCAAAAATAGTCATATCGTCGCACCCGCAGCAGGCTCCGCGGAGGCGTAGCAGCGCTACGCCGCACAAGGAAGCTTGCGAGGACGGCGGCGAGATGGCTGTTTTTCAGCAACCGTCCACGGAGGGAGTATGTTTCTCGATCTGACGGAAGAACAGAAACTGATTCAGGACACCGCCAGGGAGTTCGCCAAGGCCGAGCTGGAGCCGGTGGCGGCCCAGCTTGACCAGGGGCATGACCGGGCACCGATGCTCGCCAACCTGAAAAAGCTGGCCGAACTGGGGTTCATGGGGCTGAACGTCCGCGAGGAGTTCGGCGGCACCGAGGCCGGGTCCATCGGCTTCAGCCTGGTCATGACCGAGATCGCCCGGGCCTGTGCCTCCACGGCCGTGACCGTGTCGGTCAGCAACATGGTCTGCGAGGTGATACAGGCCATCGGCAACGAAGCGCAGAAAAGGGCGTACATCCCGAAGATCTGCTCCGGCGAGTATGCCGCCGGCGGCTTTGCCCTGACCGAGACCGGTGCCGGCTCCGACCCGTCCGGCATGGTCACCCGGGCAGTGGACGACGGCGACAGCTTTGTGCTGAACGGCACCAAGATCTTCATCACCAGTGCCCCCTATGCCGGGGTCTTCGTGGTCTGGGCGGTCACCGACCAGTCGGCTCCCAAAGGAAAGGGGATCAGCTGCTTCCTGGTGGAGGCGGGCACCAAGGGGCTGGTCATCGGCAAGGAAGAGAAGAAGATGGGGCAGAACGCCTCGGCCACCAACGAGGTCATCTTCGACGACTGCCGCATCCCGAAATCGGCACTCATGGGAAAACTGAACGACGGCTTCCGCACCGCCGTGGCGGAACTGGCCGGCGGCCGGATCGGCATCGGGTCGCTGGGGCTGGGGGTGGGTCTGGCAGCCATGGACCATGCCACCCGCTACACCACGGAGCGGACCCAGTTCGGCCAGAAGATCAGCAACTTCCAGGCGATCCAGTGGATGGTCGCCGACCATTACACCGAACTTGAGGCGGCCCGCCTGCTGCTGATGAACGCGGCCTTCCGCAAGGACAGCGGCAGGACGTTCGCCAAGGAGGCCTCCATGGCCAAGATGTACGCCACAGAAGCGGCCAACCGGGCCTGCTACGCCGCCATACAGATGCTCGGCGGCTACGGCTACACCCAGGACTTCCCGGTGGAGCGCTACGCCCGCGACGCCCGCATCACCGCCATCTACGAGGGGACCAACGAGATCCAGCGGGTGATCATCTCCCGGGAGATCCTGCGGAACTTCACCTAGTACACTGCAACTCATATTTTTCGTAGGTTGGGTTAGCGGCCTCATCGCGTAACCCAACAGCCTCGAATGTTGCCAGCTTGGTCATGTTGGGTTACGGCATACACCCGCCTAACCCAACCTACAAAATCAGCACTGGAAAAAAGTAATACAAATCTGCTTGCAAGGAGGCACGCATGAGTACGGGAAAACGCATTACCCTGCAGCAGGCCGCCGAGATCGTCAAGGACGGCTCAAGTCTCACCTTCTCAGGCTTCACCATCTGGCGACGCCCCATGGCCCTGGTCTACGAGCTGATCAGGCAACAGCGCAAAGGGCTCCACCTGATCGAGGTGAACGGCGGCCCCCATACCGAATTCCTGGTCGGCGCCGGCTGCGTCGATATCTGGGAATCGTGCTGGGTCGGTCACGAACTGTACGGCAAGTACGGCGCCAACCTCTCCCGCAGGGTGGGGAACAAGGAGATCCTGGTCGAGGACTACAGCCACGCGGAGATGATGTTCCGCTTCGCTGCCGCGGCCAGCGGCGCCCCCTACGCCGTCACCCAGACCTCGCTGGGGACCGACATCCACAACCCGGCGTACGATACCCTGGGCAACGCCGGCAGGCGCGACGGCAAGCGGATTGCGAAGCAGAAGTACGTCTTCACCGAGGACCCGTTCTTCGGTGCCGGCTCCCAGGTACTGGTGCCGGCAGCCAAGGTGGACATCGCGATCATGTGCGTGCAGCAGGTGGGCGAGGAAGGGACGGTGCGGGTGAGCGGCCAGTACTACTCCGACCCGGAAGCGGCCCGGGCCGCGGACATCACCATTGTCATGGCCGAGGAGATCGTGCCCGAGGAGTACCTGCGGCGCAATGCCGACCAGAACACCATCGTCAGCTTCGAGGTGGACCACATCATGGAGTGCCCCTTCGGCGCCCACCCCACCGGCATGTTCGGCCGCTACGACGTGGATGGCGCATTCCTCAAGGATTTCTACGGCAAGACCCGCACCCAGGAAGGGTTTGACGAGTTCGCCAAAGAGTGGATCTTCGGCCTGGACCAGATGAGTTACCTGGACAAGCTGGGGTGGCCGCGGATGTTGAATCTCAAGGCCAATACCGCGCTCAACTACTCCACATCGGTGAAAAGGGGGCAATGAGATGACCACGAACTATGCGAATCCGGAAGAGTACGGGCTGGCCGATCTGCTCTGCTGTGCCGCCTCCCGCGAGGTGCAGGACAACGAGATCGTCTTTGCCGGCACCGGCCTCCCCATGGTGGCGATCATGCTGGCCCAGAAGACCCATGCCCCTTCACTCAAGCTGATCTTCGAGGCCGGCACCCTGGACGGGCGGCCGCCGGAGATCCCCACCTCCGTGGGGGATGCCCGCTGCGAGATGGGGGCATCCCGCGCCTCGGGGCTCTATGACGCCTTCAGCATCGCCCAGCGGGGGTACGTGGACCTCGGCTTCCTCGGTGGCGCCGAAGTGGACGAGTACGGCAACGTGAACACCACCGTCATCGGCGACTACCTGAATCCCGAGCTGCGCCTCACCGGCAGCGGCGGCAACCCGGACATCAACTCATTCGCCAAACGGACCGTGTTCATCATGGTCCACGAAAAGCGGCGGTTCACCCCCAGTGTCAGCTACATCACCAGCCCGGGATGGCGGGTGAAGAAGTGGCCCGGCGGCGAGTTCGTCCACCGCCGGGAGCTGTACGGCGCAGCCTTCCGGGGAGGACCGTCGGCGGTGATCAGCACGGCCGGGGTCTTCCGGTTCGACGACGAGACCGGCCGGATCTACCTGGATACCTGCCACCCCGGCAAGAGCCCAGCGGAGATCCGGGAGATGTGCCACTTCGATCTGGACATCTCCCGCGTCAGCGGCGAAACTCTCCCCCCGACCAGGGAGGAGCTCCGCCTGATCCACGAGGTGCTGGACCCGGAGCAGATCTTCATCCCGAAGGTGAAGAAGGGGTAGGTTTCCGACTCTGATGACGCAAAGAGGCCCTTCTCGCAGGAAGGGCCTCTTTGCGTTCGATGATGTAAAAGTCACGCGGCATGCTCCAATTCCTTGTTTTACCGGCTTGCCAACTCTTTCTTTATTTAGTACGCTATTTTGTACAAAATTAAATATGTGAGGCTCGACATGCAAAGAATGCAACTCGATCAGGATATTCGTCCTCTGTCCGACTTCAGGGCACAAGCATCCATGTTCATCAAGCAGGTACAGACAACCAGGCGCCCTCTCGTTATCACCAGTCACGGCAGGAGTGCGGCAGTACTGCTTGATGTTCGCGAGTATGACGCTCTTGTTGAAAAGATCGAACTTCTCCAGGATGTGCAAACAGCTGAACTGCAGCTTGCTGAAGGCAAAGGGACCGAATCGGAAGATGCCAGAATGATGCTGCTTGACAGGATTGCCGGATGAAAGTGAAATGGTCGCCGCTTGCACTTGAGCGGATGAGCGAGATAGTTGATTTCATTTCTCAGGACAACCGGGTGGCAGCCAGAGAGTGGATTGAAGCGGCACTTAAACGGGTCGAACAGCTTGCGCAATTCCCCGAAAGCGGACGGCATCTGCCGGAACTCCCGAGCAGGAACGATCTACGCGAACTCGTATACGGAAATTACAGGATCATCTACCGCATTGGCGGCGATCTGGCCATTCTTACCGTACGGCACGGCAGACAATTGCTGCGGGAAGAGGAAATCTAGCTGATGGAGGTAGAACTCCGCTCTGGCAACACTCACGCAACGTTTTTCAATTCCTCCCTGATGACCTGGCGGATAATTTCGGCAAGGGGCGGCTCGCTGATCTGTTTGCGCAGATCGTTCAACCCTCAATTTTTCTCAATCCGTAACCTGAGATAGTCCTTATTGCTGCCGGTTCGGTCAGTTCATTTTTTCGTGCCGTGGATTTCATCCCATTTCTCCGTGAGCAGAGTCGCATGCTTATACACAAGCTTTTCGACTTCAATGCATGTTCACCCCTTGGCCGGAAAATTCCTCGCCAGATACAGACGGAGCGTGTCCGCAAAGTCGGCCTCCTGGTCGCCACGGTAGACCATGGACGAGGCGATTTCCGCAGCCAGGATGGCAAAGAGGTATTTCCTGGGCATCCGGCCGATCCGCTTGCGGTAGCGGGGCTCCTCGCGGATGATCCGCGGCAGGTGGGAGAGAATCGCCCGCCTGAACAGCGGCTGGTCGCAGAGTTCGGGCCGTCCCTGGAAGAAGCGGAACAGCCGGGCATAGTGGGCGTTGATCTCGCTGCTCAGGGCATCGGAGATCTCGGTGCAGAGCAGCCCCGGGTGCTCGCGACGGCGCTTCAGGATAAGCCTGGCCTCGTCCTCGGCCCGCTTCTCCAGGATCGCCAGCACATCCCCCACGTAGTGCTCCTTGTCGGCCAGGAACTCCTGTTCGCTCAAGAGCAGGTTGGCGATGATCTCGTATGACGAGGAGATGACGCCGCACTTGTTGGCCGAGGCGTCGCGCATGATCAGGATACCCTTCTTCTGCAACTGGACGCGCGCCTCGGGGGTGATGAACGAGTTGGCCCCCTCCACGATCGCCCTGGCCGACGGACTGCCGTCCGGCTGGCAGAACCGCTCCCAGTTGTCGCTGTCGATGGTCTCGGGACGGCCGCCGCCCGGGATGAACAGGTCAGCCGGTACAGAGAAAACCAGGTCGCCATACTCCCGTGAGAACTCGTCGATGGAGATCCATTCCTCCTGCAGGACTGCACCGCGCTTCGTCACCTTCCGGTAAAGCTCCCTGAGCCCTTCCCGGCGGCTGCCGGTGCGGAAGAGCATGAAGCCGCCCGGGTGGAGTGCCGCAGGATCAAAGGCGTCCAGATCCTGCTTGAGCAGAATCCGCTTGAGCACAGCGTGATCTGCCCCCTCCAGGTCGCACACGGCAGCGGTACCGTCCAGGATCAACCGGATCCGCACCTGGGGACAGCGCTCCAGGATCAGCCGCATGGCGTTGCCGGCCACGTCGCCGTTGGGCCCGCCGGTGAACTTCATCGAGAACGGCTCGGTCCGTATATCGATCCCCAGCTCCTGCATGGTGATTTCGGCGAACTTCACCACCCCAGTGGAGGTGACCCCGTACTCCTTGTGGTTGATCCCCACCTTTTTGCTGGACATGATGCCGATCCCCAGCAGATATCCCCGCCGGCTGGAAAGCTTGGCAATCGCCTCGATCATGCTGTCGTGCATGTTCTCGTCCGGCCCGAGCTCGATCGGCTCTTCTTCGCGGTAGTAGTCCACCACCGCCGGGTGACTGGCCACGCCGTCCGAGGTGGTGAAGATATCCAGAAAGGCACTGGTGACGCCGTACTGGAGTTTGAAGAGCCGCCAGTTCTCCATCTCCCGCTCCCGCTCCCGCATCATGTCCGAGGCGTCCAGGATCATCACCAGCTTGGAGCCCCCTTCATAGATATCCTTGTTCTTCAGGTGCTGGGTGTGGGCCAGGACGAAGTTCTCCCGGAACAGGGTGTTGGCATTGGTGATGAAGTCGTCGGCATTGCGGGCAATGACCGTCCGCCACCCCCCCCGGGCGATGTCCGAGAAGCCGATGTGATAGCCGAAGCCGTACCGGCTGAAGAAAAAGGTGATCCGAAACGGCGCCGTCTGGGGGAGGTCGGCAATGAATTCGTGGCCAAGTCCGGTCAGGTAGGCCGGGTCGAGACGGAAGGCCAGGGCCTGCTTCTCGACGACGAAGAAATTGGTCTTCAGGGTGTGGGTGATGAAGGCCAGGCAGCAGCGAAAGATGGAGCGCCGCACCTCGTCCAGGTAGCGGTGCCCGGTGTTGTACTCAACGACGGCCCGCACCGTTTCGTCCAGCAGCCGCTCATAGAGCGCGGTCCGGTCGGCAACGGCCGGGTCGAAACGGGCCCGGAAGAGCTGCGCCATCTGCAGAGAGATTTCGGGATGGGAAAGGAACGCCCCCCGCACATCGTCCAGGCCGAAGCGGTCCGGCTGGTTGTGGGCCAGGTTGGTGTGGCAGAAGGCGATAAAGGCGTTGACCAGCGAGGCGTCCTCGCCGGCCATGAGGCCGGTGGTCACCAGTTCGCGGTAGGCCTGGGATCGGGTAGACAGGACCTGGGTATTGGAAAGTTCCTGCTGGAGCGCGGTGAACGACCGGTCGCACTTCCCCAGCACCCCGCCATCCCGGCACCGCACGTAGAACGTTCCCAGGAAGTACGGGTGGATGCCGTTGGAGATGGTGAGACAGTAGGCCCTATTCACCGCCAGATCGAGCCGGTTGAACACCTCCATCACCTGGAGGAGGAAATCATACTGGGGCGGGTTGCCGACCGCGAAGAAGACCCGTGACTCCCTGACCGCACCGCTGTTTTCCATCTCCTCCACATCCAGGTAGAGCCCGCCCCGCCGGTTCGCCTCCTGGTAGAGGCGGAGCAGTTGTGCCACCCGGCGGGGTGGCGAGATCCGGACATAATTCTCGTTGTTCAGCCAGATGATCCTGAGGAGCCGGTCCAGGTTCTTCAGGTCGAATTCGGGGTAGTATTTCCGCAGAGCCGTTGCCACCTGCCGCCTGATCCGGGAAGGGACAACCACCTTGCTGCCGGCGAGGATATCTTCGTTGCTCCTCCGGTCGAACTCGAAACGCTGGATCTCCAGCACCTGTTCGAGTCCCGGGATCTGATCGTCCGAATGGGCGATCATGGCGTAGGAGATCTCACGTTCCTGCACCCGGCGCAGGGTGTCGTACAGGGTTCCGGGCTGATTGACCAGGGCCATGATGAGGGAGTTCTCCCGGTCGGCCAGGAGGAGGCGGCGGTTCCTGCGCAGGCTTCCCAGCTCCCGGCCCAGCATGGCGAGCGCTTCTGGCTCGTCTTTCATGGCGATGAAGAAATAGGGGTTCATCTGTTCCCGGAGCCAGCGGCGGTTCGCCGCCCGCTCGGAGGCCGGGGTGGAAGCTGCGTTCATAGTGAAGAACTCCTCTCGCTGATCATTTGGCTTAACCAAGTATACACATTTTCCGCACAAGCATAAGTGAGCAGCCGCGTTACGACCGGCTGACCCGTGTTTTCTCTCTTTTCGGCCAACTGCTCATCATCATTAACCTGCCCCTGGTTTTTCTGAGCGACCACCCTCTCCCGTGGCTACCGCTCCTGGTCATGGCCTTTGCCCCCTCCCTGAGCGCCCTGATCAAGCTCGAACGGCTCCGGCACCCCCCCCTGCAGCAGCTGTTCAGACCGGGGCACGGCGATCCGGAACCGTCGCTCCTGCGGACCCACCCGGCAACGGAAGAGCGCATCAACCGCCTGCAGCGGTACGCCAGCGACCTGCAGAACCACCGCCAATCGAACGGCGACGAGGGGGTAGCGCTCGCCGGCCTGACGCCGGTGAACCGCAAGCCGCGCCGCCACCTCACCGGACTGTGGCACTGACAGCTGACATTCCTCCTCTGTGCCCTCCCCCACCCTTTCACGCTCACTGCAATATTTTGTTACAGTCACCTGTTAACCAGTACTGCTACTGGCTTTACCGGTCAAGATGTAACATTTTGTGGCGCCACATTTTGTTACACCGGCTCCGCATTCTCTTGTTAACATGGCTAAATCATTAGGAATGAACTTTTGCATGGAAATTGGTATATAAACATCCTATTGTCTTCGTTCAGCGACCTGCTGGTATCAAGAAGCATGGGAGAACTATTACACATCTCATCATAGGGATGGCTAGCGTCTACTTTCTTGATTATGCGATGGGCGAAGAAAACGAAAGGTTTACTCTTTTCAACCAAAGGATAAACGCCATCGTGAAATTTGCAGAGAACGAGCCGTTTCGTGATTTTACTATCAGCCATTAGCTATCTCCTTTCCTCTCCTGTGAAGGAGGCCAAGGAGTGCTTACCGGAAACGCCAAAAATGGCATAACCATGCCCTCGGACGCGGACGGCTAACGCCGCCGGTCAAGGGCGCACCCCGGTCAATGAATAAGATGGCTTATCAGAGGGAAAGAGAGGTAAGAAATGGAAGATGATGAGCTTATTGCCAACTTCGAAAAAGAAATGTACAGGATTTATAGGGAAGCTTATGCAAAATGCAGGCACAACGCGCACATCTTCCATGGGATGTTACAAGATCATGGTGGAATTGTCACAGCAAAGAGACTCTTGAGTCAACATGGTCTACAATACGGATTCGAAAAACTATGCGAGTGCGGCTGTCCTGATATAACAATGGAGTCATTAATATTGCGCGAACCATGGAATTCCCTATTTACAAGAAAAGAGAAAGAAGTATCTATTGCAAGGCTGAAAACGTTTGGTTATAAGTTTGACCATGGCGAACTCATTGATTTGACAGACGAAGACTGACATTTAATAAAGGAACTTAGAACCACTAAAGAAATCGGCGATAATCACAGTTCAAAGCATTTGCCAACTTTTTTGCAGTTTCCTTACCAATAGGCCGTTTGCCGTGTTCCATGGCGCTAATATTTGACCGAGAAATGCCAGTCAATTCTGCCAAGGCATCCTGAGTTAGGTCTTCACGCAAACGTATGCCACGCAGGTAAACCCCAGCAGGGTTGGTGTCTAACTCCGGTGAAATATCGGAAGCAGAGATACTGTCAGAAGCCTCAATAATACCAGCACCGACCTTTAGTGCATATTTGCGCAGTCGGTTTATGACTTCAGGAGAACCTACAACACGGATACTTTCAGTAGGGTGCTTTTTCGTGTGTGCCAACATAAGTAATCTCCACAATATGAACTTCGTTATCCTGAACTCGCCAGACTGCGACGTAAGTTGGTTGCCCTTTTTTCAAATGGCAATGGTGCAACCCTCAGGAAAGTTTAGAATAATTTGGCCAATCGCCACGTACCGGACCTGTGGCGCGCATGTCAATGATGAGAGCGTCAAGCACGGCCTTTATTCGTTCCGGAACTTTTTCACGGAGCTTTGCCGCCTTCCGGCTATAAACAACATTCCATGTCATGACCCACAATGTATCAATAGCTGATACATTGTCAAGGCAAAATTGTAAGGCTTGAAAAATTGATTAGCTGCTGTAATGGACGGTAATGAAGGAGTTCAAGGGAAACGAGGGTGTCCAACCACCGGCACGACCGGTCCAAAAACCGCCCGGTCAGCCTCAGCCCCGTTAAATAGGTCATGCCGTGTATGCGATGATGTTCGATAGTGTTCCATCCAGCGAGTTTAACTGAAGTTTTCGCCTGAAGGCGAGGGTTTTTCTCCCATAGTCAGACAATAAAATGTACGTTATGCTTGAGCCTCATGCATCGGTTGTATGGTAATGGTCAGCCCCATGCCATGAAGCACATTAAAAAGACTGGTGAGTTCCGGGTTGCCGCGTTTGGAAAGCATCTGGTAAAGACTCGCGCGCTTTACGTGTGATCTTTCGGCAATTGCCGTCATGCCGCCGTTAGCCTGCGCCACTTCCCGCAAGGCTAGAAGCATCGCTGATTTGTTCCCCTCTTCCAAAACGGCATTCAGATATGCAGCGGCATTTTCAGGGGATTTCAGCCATTCGATTCGTAGTCGGTCATACGTTTCATTTTCGTTGCTCCTGATGGTTTTTTCAAAACCGTTGGGCGCTTTCTATATCGCGCTGTTGAGTCCGTTACATTCTGGTTCATGTGACACCTCCCTGGCGAGTCAGTATACCATATCACCCGCAGGCAAAGAGCCGCCCATCCCCGGGGATGACAGCAGGCTTGATTTCTGCTCTACCATGGGCTATTATGCAGCCGTCTCAAAATTGTTCCTAAGTATACGATAATACTAAACCATCCGCGAGGATGGGGCGGAAAGCCTACAGGGTCTCAACGAGACAGCCGGGTTGCCGAAATACTCCAGATTTCGGCCCCGGCTTTTTTGTTGCCGCTGGCTGGGGGTAAAAGAGGAGGTGATTCCACGCAAAGCGGCACGCATTTCAGGGCCTGATTGCCCGACATTCAATTGTTACAGGAGGAAGAACAATGAAAAAGATAACCGTAGCTGCATGCTTTGTCCTTATCGCTTCCATGGCATCCACTGCCCTCGCAGACAGCATCCAGAACAGGTTCGGCGTCACCGGCCGCATCGGATTCCTGATCCCCGGGGACAGCGAATTCATCGACTACCCGCACTATCGGAGGTCTGATACCGACACGGGAATAATCGGAGGCGGCGGATTCATCTATGGCATCGACAGGAACTGGACAGCGGAGCTGGATATCACCCGAACGGAGTTCCGTGCCCATGACGGTTACGGATTCGAAGAAGCCGATTTCGCTACCACCAACATCTCCCTGGGAGCCCAATACCGCTTCATCAACCTGCCCGTGAAGAAGCTCGTACCCTATGCCGGTGCCGGTCTCGACATCCTCCTCAACGACTTCTCGCCGGTTGACGGTTCCGGCGGGAGCGCGGACAGCGTCGTAGGGGTACACGTGTCGGGCGGAGTCGACTACTTCGTGCTCAAGCAATTGGCCGTAACCGGCCAGTTGAAGGGAGTATTTGCGCCCGATGCGGACATCAGGGATTACCGCGGCGTCAAGGTCGGCAACTTCGCCCCCTCCAGCCTCTCCGTGACGTTCGGCGTCCGCTATTTCTTCGATTAACGAGCCATTTTGCCCCACAGATCGAAAAAAGCCCCGGGTTCCGGGGCTTTTTTCGTCACGGGAAGAGGCCGGCACTGCGGGTTAACGTGCCTGTTCCCCTTTATCTTTTCACTACAAAGTCTGCGTAACGGAATCAATGGACACAGCCAAGGTGGCGCGCAACCAATCGAATTTTGACTTCAGAAGATCAAAGTCTGGTCCGGAAGTTATAAACGTTGCTTTGCCCTTGATCAGGAAACCGGTGCCTGTTCCATGCAAGCCTTGCACTTTGCTGCTCCCCAGGGTAATCAACACCTCAGGGTTAAAGGCGATATTCGCCTCGGTACGATGCATATATCCGGCCGGAATCAGCAAACGGCCGTCGGGGGAGATACGCAGGTAACTATTCCAGGTATTGACCATATGCGGCCCATCCTGGCCCAACGTAGCAATGGCAACCACGCCATCCTGTTTCATTATTTCCAGCAGTTTTTCGGGAATCATTGTTACTACCTCCTGTGGTTTGATGGTCATGCAGCCTTACACTATGAATTGGAAGCGCGTGATGGCGGCGGAGCCGACAACAGGCCTTTTCAGGCAGCGCTGCCGTTCAGATAGGCATTGATCTCCGTCTCTACCGCCGCCTCCTGCTCCGGCGAGAGGCCGTGGATGCTGACCACGTCCTTGAGCAGACAGATCCCCACCTTGCAGGTGACGCAGCCGATGTCGTAACGGCCGAGAATCTCTCCCACCGTCGGGTGCTGCGCAATCACATCCTGTATGGCCATCTCCCCTAATCCGTTTTGAAAGGTCATGTGCGCTCTCCTGTTGTTCATTGTTAGGGATACGCTACACTCTTCCTACGGACAAACAGATGACCAAGGTCAAAAACAGCCGTTTTCCCGGCCAGGCCGGCGATCTGCCGGAACGCACGTCAGCCCGGATGCTCTACAGTTTTTCCCGGATCTGCCGAAGTAAATGCATACCCTTTTCACCAGAACAAAAGAGCGCGCTAT
>JAJZTK010000131.1 GCA_021849045.1 Deltaproteobacteria bacterium
GGTCTTTGGCCGCCTGGCCAGTGATGTGGTGGGTCGGGAGCCGCTTCTGCAGTATGCCGGGCGCTTCGGCTTCAACCAGGTGCTCTTTCCGGGCACACAGATTCAGCCAAGCATTGCCGCCACCCCCCAGAACACGGCCGAACTGATGCTCATGGGGGCCGGTCTCGGTCGGGAGGTAAAGATCACCCCCCTGCACGCCGCCGCCCTGATCGGGGCCTTAGCCAACGGCGGCACCCTGATGGCGCCGCTTTTGGCCGACGAGATCAAGAGCGGCAAGGGGACGACCGTGTACCAGGCCCAGCCCCATCCGCTGCGCCGGGCAATCTCCACCGAGACGGCCGGAAACCTGGCAAAAATGCTCTCCACTACCGTCAGCAGCGGCACCTCACGCCGGGCCTTCCACGACCGGCGCGGACGCCCCATGCTCGGCTCGATCTCCATCGCCGCCAAGACCGGCTCCATCGATGGCAAAGACCCGGAAGGCCACTATAGCTGGTTCGCCGCCTATGCTCCCATCGAGAATCCCCAGATCGCCCTGGTGGCCCTGGTCGTGAACCAGGGGAAATGGAAGATCAAGGCAACACACATTGGAGAAAAGGCTCTGGAGACTTTTTTCAGGTGAGGGAACACAGGGACAAGGGATCAGAGACCGGTGAACTCCCCGTCCCCGTCCCGTGATCTGCAT
Source organism: Deltaproteobacteria bacterium (assembly GCA_021849045.1). Lineage (GTDB taxonomy): Bacteria > Desulfobacterota > Desulfuromonadia > Geobacterales > DSM-12255 > Geomobilibacter. Next base: position 686 of record JAJZTK010000131.1, read on the forward strand.
GCAGTGCGGCACCTGCTGCGTGGCACCGGATATCACCACGCTGCAAAAGCCCGTGGGGGTGCGATGCCGCCACTTGGGCCGCGACAACCGCTGCCGTATCTACAACGAACGGCCGGCGGTCTGTCAAGGGTACCGGCCGGATGCCATCTGCAGGGAAATCGCGGCCCCCGACCTGGAGGGACGTGTTGCCCGCTACCTTTCGCTGTTCGGACTCGGTTGAGCGCCGTGCGGAAACGTCCGCAGGCTGAGAACGCCGTCCCGCCATTCCCCGTAGGAAAACTGGCTGATCCAGTCACCTAAGGAAAGGAGGACGGTTTTTCCGTTCTCTTCAAGGAACGGGCGATGGAAATGACCGGTAATCACCACCTCGACCCCCTCGCGGAATCGCTCGGCAGCGAACTCCCGGATGATCCGGTCGTAGTCCCATCGTGCATTCCGCCGCGGCGCGGCCGCCTTTGATCGTGAGCCGAGTCGGTCGGCAATCGTCAGCGGCACGACAGCCGGCACCAGACGGGCAAGCAGGCGGGTCAGCCGGGAGTGGAACACGGCCCGCAGGCACCGATAGCCATAGTCGCGCCGGTTCATCTGGTCGCCGTGACAGAGATAGAGCCGCTTTCCGTCCAGTTCCATGACCACCGGGCCGGCATGAACGGCAGCCTGCAGCGTCTCGGTGAACATTGGCCCCAGGTGGAAGTCGTGGTTCCCCTCCAGGCAGACCAGCCGCACACCGTTCCGGACGAGGCGCTGCAACTGTTCCAGAACCGGTTGGTACTGGGGATAGCTGATGCCGGGAGCGCCGAGCCAGAATTCAAACAGATCCCCGAGGACGAAGATGGTCTCCACCGTCCCGGGAAGGGTATCGAGGAAACGGAGGAGGTGCCGGTAATTGGCATCCTCCGGTCTCCGCAGATGGGCATCGGCAATAAAAATAGCGTGCATGCCGGGCACTATAGCCAAAATAGCGGTACAGGTAAAGGCAGAGGTAATGATACACAGCAGATCACGTTCCCCACACGTCTCCTTGCCAGCGGATCTCACCGTGCATGTTGCCCCGAACAGGAGGGGATGATGGGGGTGGCCCGCGACGTTGAAATCATCTGGGACGACCTGATCGATGCCTTTGAAAACCCCGATCAGGGGCTGATCTACCTCCTTGACAGGAGCACCGGTGAGGTCTTTTTCATCCCGACCGACTACGAGGACGATGCGTTCTGGATGGAGGTGGCGCAGCATGGCGACCAGTACCTGCAGATCCCCGGCTTCGATTATGATCAGGAACGCCTGCTGCTGCACCAGTTCATAAAAGGGATTCCGGACCAGCGGCTCAGGCAGGTCCTGGAACGGACCTTCACCGGCAGGAGTCCGTACGGCCGGATCGAAGATATCCTTGCCTTCTATCCCGACGAACTGGACATGTTCCTGGCCCTCAAGGAAGAGTTGATCGCCGACCGCATCCGTCTCTGGCTGGAAGAACACGACATCTTCCCGGCCGGCACCACCTTTTAGAGGCCACATGACCCAGCACCCGCAAACGGCTAACAGGACCATCGCCGGCCTCGCCATAGTCACGGCTGCCGTGGCACTGACCTATGCCGTGCGCCACACCGTCTCCTGTTTCCTCCTGGCGTTCGTCATCGCCTACCTCCTCGACCCGCTGCTGGTCCAGCTGGAACGGCGCAGATGCCCCCGGGCGGTCGGCATCGCCCTGCTCTACCTGGTTCTGGCCATCCTGTCCGCCTTTTCCCTCGTCTTCCTCGTGCCGCTCCTGTCCGCCCGCTGGGAGGCGCTGATCAGGGATCTCCCCCGCTACGTCATTCAGGTCAAGGCGATCGTTGCCGACCTGAAAACCCGTTTCACGCCGGTCTATGCCGCCGAGGAATGGAGCTGGCTCCTGGACACCACGACCGGCAACCTGGACTCCGGGCTCGGTTCCATCGGCTCAGGCCTCTACGCCACCGCTTCGCGGCTCGTCTTCAACCTCTTCAATCTGGTGCTGGCGCCGATTCTGGTCTTTTTCATGCTCTACTACAAGCAGCCCATCATCGACGGCATCAAGATCTGGCTCCCGTCCCGCCACCGTGAGGAGATCCTGGTCTTCGGCCGCGAGGTGAACGCCAGCATCGGCGGCTATCTCCGGGGGCAGCTCATCGTCTCCGTCATCGTGGCGATCATGTCGGCCATCGCCCTCTTCTTCCTCGACATCGACAACGCCCTGTTCCTCGGCATGTTTGCCGGTGTCGCCTCGGTGCTGCCGTTCATCGGCGTGATCCTGGCCACCATTCCGCCGGTCTTTTTCGCCTATCTCAAGTTTCAGACCGGCATGGCGGTAATCAAGGTGGTAAGCGCCTTTGCGCTCATCTACTTCCTGGAGGGGTACCTGATAAAGCCCCTCGTCTTCAAGGAATCCATGGACCTGAACCCCCTCATGACCATCATTGTCGTCATGGCCTTTGGCGAGCTGATGGGGTTCTGGGGGATACTCCTGGCCATCCCCATTGCCGCCGCCTTCAAGATATTCTCGAACCACCTGCGGCGCGGCGGCTTCGCCAGGGAGTCCTGACGCCATGTCCGCAGAGCCTGCACGGCGCAAGATCGCCATCGCCCTGGCCCTCTGCTTCATTGCCCTGCTCGCGCTGGGCTACTATCTCCCCCACACCTTTTCGGCGGTTCTCACCTCTCTGGTCATCGCCTACCTGGTCAACCCGGTCCTCAAATACCTGGAGGCACGGGGCTTCGACCGGGTCACCGCCCTGATCCTTCTGTACGGAATCGGTCTGTTCAGCGTCTTTCTCGCCTCGTTCTTCTTCATCCCCTATCTTGGCCACCAACTGGACGCCCTGACCAAATCGATCCCCACCTACACCAGGACCCTCAAGGGAGCCATGGAGAGCTGGCAGGGGCAGGTGGCAACCCTGTCCCAGGGTGCCGACATGAGCTGGCTGATGCAGCAGATCGACGATCTGACCGGCGAACTGGTGAAGGACATCTCCGGTCAGGGTTATCGGCAGCTGCAACGGGTGGCATTCGGCGCCTTCAACCTGGTGCTGGCGCCGATCCTGGTCTTTTTCATGCTCCTTTACAAGCAGCACGCCAAGGACCTCATCAAGCGGCTGTTCCATCACGACGACCGGCGGCACCTCATCGACCTGGGCAGGACCATCAACCGCTCCCTGGAACGGTTCATCATCGGCATGATCATCGACAGCCTGCTGGTAGGGTTTCTTACCGCCGGCGCCCTGGCCCTCTTGGGGATCGAGTTTCCGGTACTGAACGGCCTCTTTGCCGGTTTTGCCTCCATTGTGCCGCTCATCGGGGTCATGGTGGCGGTCATCCCGCCGACCCTCATCGGCTATGCCGAAACCGGCGACGTAATGATCATCCCCAAGGTCTTTGCCGCCTACTTCGTGATCAACGTCATCATCGAAGGCAACCTCATCAAACCGCTGGTCATGCGGAGCACGCTGCGCCTGAACCCGCTGGCGGTCATTTTCACCGTCATGGCCATGGGTGAGCTGCTCGGCTTCTGGGGAATCGTTCTCGCAATCCCGATCGCTGCGGTGCTGAAGATCTGTACCGCCGAGATGCGGGAACTTTTGATCTAACATGCAAAGCCGGACATACAAGTGGTTCGAAATCCAAGACAACATCGCATATTTCGAAGAGTTCGAGACGCAAAAGATAGTTTATCCTGATATTGCACAATCTCCCAAATTCTTATGGGATGACAGCAAATCGTACCTCGGCAACACCGCCTACTTTGTCCCGACAGATGAAATCTGGCTCGTCGGGCTGCTCAATTCAAAAGCGCTCTGGTGGTTTTACGGCACGATAACCTCTTTGATACGTGGCGGTTTTGTGCGGTACTTCTCGCAGTACATGGAACAGCTCCCCATCCCAACCGCCACCGACACCCAGCAGGCCCCGATCATCGAGCGCGTCCGGCAGATCATCGCCGACCCCTACGGCCCGGAAACTCCCCGACTCGAAGCCGAGATCGACCAGTTGGTCTATGCGCTGTACGGATTGACGAGAGAGGAGATTGCCCTGGTGGAGGGGACATACGCAGCGGCCGGCTAGGTTCTTGCCTATGTCCCGTAGGGACAGAATGCCTGTAGCCGGGGAATTTATTCCCCGGTCATCTTGGCAAAATGCCACTCCCGTCACGTACGTGACGTAGAGATATCTCGGCAACTCATCCGGGGGATGAATCCCCCGGCTACAAGCGAGCGCCCCTAACGGGGCTTCAAACCTGTGCAGCAATTTCCCGGCAAGAAGCCGAGCCTGTGATTACCTACTGAATCGTCATGAAACTCCCTGCGCTGGAAGGATCAATATTGCCGATTGTTATGCATTTTGTTATGATATTTGTTATTCAGCAGCAAGGAGGATTGCCATGCTTAACCAATCCCGCGAAGTCGACCGGATCACCATCTCGGTTCCCCATACTCTCGCTCGGGAAGCGGATGCACTTTCCACCGAACTGAAGATTTCCCGCTCCGAACTTTACAAGACAGCCATGGAAAACTACCTCGCCGAGCAACGTCGGCTGCGGGTCCGGATGATTGCGGCGGAAATGGCCGAGGAGTACCGTACCAACAAGGAACTTACCTCCCTGTCGGCGCTTGATGGTGAGGATTTCGCATGAAGCAGCGCGAGATCTGGTTGGTGAACCTCGATCCGACCGTCGGCTCTAAGATCCACAAGACGCGGCCGTGCGTGATTGTTGGCGATGACGCCGTGGGGGCGCTGCCGTTGAAGCTGGCTGCACCGCTTACCGACCTGAAGGAGCGGTATCGCTCCGTTCCGTGGATGGTCTGCCTGAAACCGGATCATGTGAACAACCTTACCAAACCGTCGGCAATAGACCTGTTCCAGGTGCGTTGTGTCGCCGGAGAACGGCTGGTACGCAGGCTGGGGGAGATCACCCCTACCGAACTTGACGAAGCCCGGCAGGCGCTGAAGCTGGTCTTTGGCCTGCAGTAGGCCTAATGTACACCGACGGTGAAGGAATCTGCGCCGAGAAAGCATACCCCATGACCAAAAAAACCTATACCATCACCGGCATGTCCTGCGTCAACTGCGCCGGCCGGATCGAGAAGAAACTGGGGGAGACTCCGGGTATCGACCGGGCCGCAGTCAACTTCGCCATTGAGGAACTCCTGGTGGAGTTCGACGACGCAGTCGTCAGCCGGGACGAGATCGAATCGCTGGTAACCGACCTCGGCTACGGCATCAAGGCGAGACAGGGGAGCGGCGAACTCCGTTTCGGCGTCAAGGGGCTCCACTGTGCCTCATGTGTCGCCACCCTGGAAACCAAACTCCAGGCCAACCCGGCGATCATCGCAGCCGTGGTCAACCTGGCCCAGGAATCGGCCCTGGTCCGCTTTGATCCTGCCGCCATCGGCCAGGCGGAGATCTTTGCCCTGGTCACGGCCGCCGGCTACCAGCCGCAAGCAGACGAGGCGGCGGAAGAGGATGTGGCACGGGCCTTCCGGTTGCAGCGGAACTGGTTTCTCTTCAGCCTCGCCCTGTCGCTCCCGATCATGGCCACCATGACGATGCACGGCAACCGGACCGTCGGCTGGCTGGGCCTGATCCTTGCCACCATCGTCCAGTTCACCGCCGGCCTCACCTTCTACCGCGGCTCCTGGTTCGCCCTGAAGAGCAGAAGCGCCAACATGGACGTCCTGGTGGCCCTGGGGACCTCGGCCGCCTACTTCTACTCCCTGGCCGCCTTTTTCGGCCTGCTCGGCGGCCACGGCGAGGTGTTTTTCGAGACCTCGGCCATGCTGATCGCCTTCATCCGCCTCGGCAAGTACCTGGAGGCGAGGGCGCGGGGGAAGGCGAGCGAGGCGTTGAAGAAGCTTCTCAGGCTCCAGGCCGACAAGGCCCGCCTCCTGGTGGACGGCGAAGAACGGGAGGTGCCGGCCGCCATGGTGAAGATTGGGGATATCGTCCTGGTCAGGCCCGGAGAGACGATCCCGGTGGACGGCGAGGTGATCGACGGCCGCTAAATGGTGGACGAATCCATGGTGACCGGCGAATCGCTGCCGGTGGAAAAGAAAGCCGGGACCGGCGTCACCGGCGCCACCATCAACACCAGCGGCGTGATCCGGGTCAGGGCGACCAGGGTAGGCGAAGCAACCCTCCTCTCCCAGATCGTCAAGATGGTCCAGGAGGCCCAGGCGGACAAGGCCCCGATCCAGCGGTTCGCCGACCGTGTCTCGGCCCGGTTCGTTCCGGCGGTCCTGGGGCTTGCCCTTCTCACCTTCAGCGGCTGGTACCTGTTCACCGGCCACGGTTTTCTCTTTGCCTTCAAGCTGGCCATCGCCGTGGTGGTCATCGCCTGCCCCTGCGCCATGGGGCTTGCCACGCCGACCGCCATCATGGTGGGGAGCGGCATCGGCCTCACCCGCGGCATCCTCATCAAGCGGGGGTCGGCGCTGGAACAGATCGCCTACCTGAACACCCTCCTGCTGGACAAGACCGGTACCATCACCTTGGGCAAGCCGGTCCTGACCACGCTTCTGGCAGTCAAGGGAGTGGATGAGTTGCGGCTTCTGGAGTGCCTGGTCGCGGCCGAGTCCCAATCGCTCCACCCGCTGGCCCGGGCCGTGGTGGAAAGTGCCGCCAAACGGGGCGTCACGCCGGGCGTGGTGGAAGAGTACGAGGAGAGGGGCGGGTTCGGGATCTCCTGCCTCTACAACGGCGTGCGGCTATTGGCCGGCAACAGCCGGCTCATGAAGGAGGCCGGCGTGAATATTGACCCGTTGGCGGAAAATGCCGAACGGCTGGCCAGGGAGGGGAAATCCCTGATCTGGATCGCCGCCGGCAGGGCACTGGTCGGGCTCGCGGCCCTGGCCGACCCGATCAAGGAGACCTCGGCCCGGGCCATTGCCGACCTGAAGCTTCTCGGCATCCCCTGCACCATGATCACCGGCGACCACCGGGACGTGGCAGCGGCCATCGCCCGCCAGGCAGGGATCGACGGCTTCGAGGCCGAGGTGCTGCCGGACCGGAAGCAGCAGGTGGTGCAGGAGTACCAGAAAAAGGGGCTCTTCGTCGGCATGGTGGGAGACGGGATCAATGACGCGCCGGCACTGGCGAGGGCCGACGTGGGGATCGCCATCGGCGGCGGTACCGATGTGGCCAAGGAAACCGGCGACATCATCCTGGTCCGGGACGACCTGATGGACGTGGTCCGGGCCGTCAAGCTCGGGCGGGCCACCCTGTCCAAGGTGAAGCAGAATCTCTTCTGGGCGCTCTTCTACAACGTCCTCGGCATCCCGATCGCGGCCGGTCTGCTCTACCCAACCTTCGGCATCACCCTGAAACCGGAGTTCGCCGGCCTGGCCATGGCCTTCTCCTCGGTCTCGGTGGTCAGCAACTCGCTGCTGTTGCGGCGGGTGGGGAGGAGGCTGTGACACAACCAGTGCTGATCCTGATACTCCTTCTGACCGTCACCTGCCTCGTACTCCTTCTCCTGCTGCTAAGGCGCACCGGAGGGGAAAGCACAACCGGCCGCCTCGATCTCCTGGACCGGTCCCTGGAGCGGAGCGAACGCGCGCTGCGCGACGAATTGGCCCGCCTGCGGGAGGAGATGGGACAGCAAGGGCGGGAGGGGCGCGAGGAGCAGGGAAACGCCCTGCGCGCCTTTGGCGAGTCGCTCCTGAAACGGATGACCGACATCGCCGGGTTCCAGAAGAGCCAGTTGGATACCTTTGCCGAGCAGTTGAAGACCCTGACCCAGCTGAACGAGCAGAAGCTGAACACGCTCCGCGAGACCGTGGAGAGCCAGTTGAAGAGCCTGCAGGAGGACAACGGCGCCAAGCTGGAACAGATGCGGGCCGTGGTGGACGAGAAGCTGCACGCAACTCTGGAGAAGCGGCTGGGCGAATCGTTCAAGCTGGTGAGCGATCGGCTGGAGCTTGTCCACAAGGGGCTCGGCGAGATGCAGACCCTGGCCATCGGCGTCGGGGACCTGAAAAAGGTCCTGACCAACGTGAAGACAAGAGGGAACTTCGGAGAGATCCAGTTGGGGAGCCTCCTGGAGCAGCTCCTCACCCCGGAGCAGTACGCCGCCAACGTGGCCACCCGGCCGGGAAGCAGCCAGCGGGTGGAGTTCGCCATCAAGCTGCCCGGAAAGAGCGACGTGGGCGAACAGCCGGTCTGGCTCCCCATTGACGCCAAGTTCCCCCAGGAGGACTATCTGCGGCTCCTGGAGGCCCAGGAGCAGGGGAACCCGGCCTTGGTGGAGGAGAGTTCCCGCCAGTTGGAACGGGCGGTTCAGGCCATGGCCAGGGATATCCGGGACAAGTACCTGGCGCCGCCGCACACCACCGACTTCGGCATCATGTTCCTCCCCACCGAGGGGCTCTACGCCGAGGTACTGCGCCGCACCGGCCTCTGCGAGACCTTGCAGCGTGAGTGCCGGGTGGTGATTACCGGCCCGACGACCCTGGCGGCCCTACTCAACTCGCTGCAGCTGGGGTTTCGCACCCTGGCCATCGAGAAGCGCTCCAGCGAGGTCTGGTCCCTGCTGGGTGCGGTGAAGAGCGAGTTCGCCACCTTCGGTGACATCCTGGAGAAGACGAAAAAGAAGCTGCAGGAGGCGGGGAATACCATCGACGCGGCCTCGGTCCGCTCCAGGGCCATCGAGCGGAAGCTGAAGAACGTGCAGGAGATGCCGGCCGGGGATGCGGCAGGAGTGGTCGGGACCGGCACCGTAACCGAAGGAGACGATACGTGAGACGATTCTGCTATCTGCTGCTGATCCTCTTCTGCTGCTGCGGAGCAGCCGCGCCAGTCGCGCCCCGCGGCCAGGAGCGGGAAGAGCGCCAGATCGGCAGGCTGCTGGCCGACCTCAGGCTTGCCCTGGTCCAGGCAGAAGAGGATAGCGATGCCCTGGAAAAGGCAGCGGCAGCCGTTACCCCCTTGGAACCGGCCCAACGTGAGCAGGACATCGAATCCCTGCAGGAGTGGTATGCCGACTACACCGACTGGCTCCAGGGACGCATCGCCGGTCACGACGCCGACCTGGCCCTTCTGCGGGCCGGCAAGGAGCCCCTTGGCAGCGCGGCGGACGGCTATCGGCAGGCAGCACGCACCAGCCGGGAGTTGGGAAAAGAGCTGGCATCCCTGGAGAAGGAGTTCCGCCAGGAGCAGAAGCGGCTGACCAGGGCGCTGGAACGGCGCACGCTGCTGGAAAACCGGATGCGTGACCTGCAGGAAGAAATGGCCGGACTCGGCGAGGAGCTTCATGGCAAGCCGTCCCGCAAGTCCGAAAAACTCAGGAGCACGCTTACCACTCTGCAGAACGAACTTCTCACCCTTCCCCGGATCGACACCGCGCTCCTCAAACACTACTTCGTGCTTGCCGAACGCTGCCGGGGAACCGGTGAGCTGCTCGCCCAGCAGGCCGCGCTCTTCGACGCGGTCGCCGGCTTTGGCGGCGCAACAGGGCGAGAACAGGGAAAGGCTGACGTACGCGCTGCCGAAGCCTACCAACGGCTCATCGTCTCACTTGAAGCCCAGGCTGCGCGCCTGAGAACCCGACTGGACGAGTTGGAGCGGCGCAGCGCCCGGGTGACGCCGGCTGGAACCCTGGGAGAGATCGAGCGTTCCACGGAACTCTCCGCCTACTACGAAGAGCTCCGGCGGCAGTTATGGGAGCGACTGGACCGGCTGGCGATCCTGGTGAACGATTACCGGTTCGAACTTTCGACCGTCTCCCCTGAAAGACACGATTGATTGCACGCTGCCGGCAAATGGTGTACTATGCCGCCGATTTTTCATTAACGTTCAGGATATCATCGTGACCAGTGAAATCATCCTCGTCGCAGGCGCCTACCTGCTCGGCTCAGTCCCCACCGGCCTGCTCCTGGCCAAGGCTGCCGGCGTCGACATCCGCGCCGCAGGCAGTGGCAACATCGGCGCCACCAACGTCTACCGCACTCTCGGCCGCACCGTCGGCGTCCTCACCCTGGTGGGGGACTGCCTGAAGGGACTCCTGCCGGTCCTTGCTGCACGCTACCTGGGGGTCACCGACGCCTGGATCGCCGCAGCCGGCCTGGCGGCCTTCCTCGGCCACGTCTACACAATCTTCCTCGGCTTCAAAGGGGGAAAGGGGGTCGCCACGGCCCTCGGCGTCTTCCTGGGAGTCTCTCCGTTGGCCGTTCTCTTTGCAGTGGCGATCTTCGCCCTCCTGGTCTGGAAGTGGCGCTACATCTCCCTTGGTTCCATCTCCGCCGCCTCGGCCATGCCGATTCTGGTGGCCCTGCTGGACCGACGCCCCTTGTTGGTAGGGATGACAGTCGTCGTGGCGACGCTGGTGATCTGGAAGCACCGGGAGAACATCGGCCGCCTGCGGGACGGAACGGAGAACCGGTTCAAGGCCTGATTCCATCGCGGAATGATTAGAAAAATTGACCGGGGTTCCCGCTTCGGGTAGATTGATGCCTCATTTATGTCATGAGGTGCCGCCGGGATGGGGGAGCATCGACGCAATGTCGCAAAGCCGCTGTGGGCCGATTCAAAGGTCTGGGTGGCTTTTTTGTTTTTGCAGATGGGGTGCGAATGGTTGCACTGCTAATTTTTTTTCATGTTCACTTGCTAAATGTTCCATTTGGGTGATCACCAGTTCACGCGCGTGCGCGCGTGAACTGCTCAATAAGAGTTATGACAAAAATAGGGATTATTATGGACAATAATGAACTAAACGAGATTTTGAGGTCAGGGAAGTTTAATCTAATTATAGGTAAAGTTGAAAACGACTGGTTTGAATGCAAGCAGGCACCATATCCTTTGAATAATCCGAAAGAAAAACAGGAGTTGGTTAAAGATGTAACAGGGTTAGCCAATTCTACTGGTGGAATTATTCTCTTAGGAATCCGAACTGAAAAGAGTCAAGTCCATTTTGGTGATGAAGTCAAGGAAATCAGATCATTTGCACAAGACCTTGTTAATGTAGAGAACTATCATAATATTACCTGATTAGCACTAATCTTCCGCCCGCTTGAAAAAAATCCCCTCCCCCCTGGCGGGGGAGGGTGATGGTGGGGGGGAAGTTGCCACGAAGTCCGCTGGTTGCAGCTTCACCCACCCCCCCGCCCCCCTCCCGTCAAGGGAGGGGGAGAGTGTGTTGCGGAAGATTGGTACTAATCAGGTAATATTATTAAAAGCTGGATTTATCCCCTGCCTATTCATGTAGATATACAATGGTACAAATCTTATGAGGATAACTTAAAAGGCATAATTGCCATTCATGTTCCCGATCAACCAATAATTTAAAGCCTTTCTTGCTGACAAAGACCTTCCTGATTAGCACTAATCTTCCGCCCGCTTGAAAAAAATCCCCTCCAGATCGGA
>JAJZTK010000010.1 GCA_021849045.1 Deltaproteobacteria bacterium
TGCGGACAGGACATTCGACAAGAAGGCCGATCTGAAGGGGCTCTCCGACCTCTTCTACTGCATCATGACCAACCTGGAATTCCTCCCCAACTCGCCGACCCTGATGAACGCCGGCCGTGAGCTGGGGCAGCTCTCCGCCTGCTTTGTCCTGCCGGTCGGCGACTCCATGGACGAGATCTTCGACGCGGTCAAGTACACCGCCCTGATCCACAAGTCCGGCGGCGGCACCGGCTTCTCCTTCTCGCGCCTGCGGCCGGCCAACGACGTTGTCCAGTCCACCTCCGGCATCTCCAGCGGTCCCCTCTCCTTCATGCGGGTCTTCGACATCGCCACCGACACGGTCAAGCAGGGGGGAACCCGGCGCGGGGCCAACATGGGAATCCTCAGGGTCGACCATCCGGACATCATGAACTTCATCATGTGCAAGGCCGACCAGAAGATGTTCAACAACTTCAACATCTCGGTCGGCATCACCGAGGCGTTCATGGATGCGGTGGACAAGGACCGGGAGTACAACCTGCTCAACCCCAGGACCGGTGAAATCGCCGGCTCACTGAATGCCCGCAAGGTCTTCAACCGGATCGTCAAGCAGGCCTGGGAGAACGGCGAACCGGGCATCATCTTCCTCGACCGGCTGAACAAGGACAACCCGACCCCGCTGGTGGGAGAGATCGAATCCACCAACCCCTGCGGCGAGCAGCCGCTTCTCCCGTACGAGTCGTGCAACCTCGGCTCCATCAATCTGGGAAAGATGGTGAAGGACGGGGACGTCGACTGGTCGCGCCTGAAAGAGGTGGTGACACTGGCGGTCCACTTCCTGGACAACGTCATTGAGGTCAACAACTATCCCCTGGACCAGATCCGGGACATGACCCGTGGCAACCGGAAGATCGGCCTTGGAGTGATGGGATGGGCCGACCTGTTGATCATGCTCGGCATACCCTATAATTCGCCGGAGGCCATCAGCCTGGGTGAAAAGGTAATGCAGTTCATCAACGACGAAGGGCATGCCGCCTCCCGCGAGCTGGCCAAGGTTCGTGGCCCGTTCCCCAACTTCAAGTGGTCGATCTACGACAAGCCGGGGCTGGAGTCGATCAGAAACGCCACGGTCACCACCATCGCCCCCACCGGCACCATCTCCATCATCGCCAACGCCTCCTCCGGCGTCGAGCCTCTTTTCGCCGTCTCCTATGTCCGGCAGGTCATGGACAACAACATCCTGGTGGAGGTGAACCCGATCTTCGAAAAGATCGCCAAGGAGCGGGGTTTCTACTCCGAGGGGCTGATGCAGCGGATCGCCGAGCACGGCACGGTCCACGGCATCCCGGAGGTGCCGGAGGATGTGCAGCGGGTCTTCGTCACGGCCCACGACATCGACCCCGAGAGCCACATCGAGATGCAGTCCGCCTTCCAGCGCCACACCGACAACGCGGTCTCCAAGACGGTGAACTTCGCCAACACGGCCACCGTGGAGGACGTGGAGAAGGTCTACCGCCTCGCCTACCAGACCGGCTGCAAGGGAGTCACCATCTATCGTGACGGCTCGCGGGACGAGCAGGTCCTCTCCACCGGCAAGAAAGAGGAGAAGGGAGCACCGGTGCCGGCACCGGTGGCGGACGAAAAGCACGTCTTCAAGCGGGACCGTCCCAAGGCACTCAAGGGGTGGACCTACCAGATGCAGACCGGCTGCGGTCCGCTCTATGTCACGGTCAACGAGGACAAGAGCGGTCTCTTCGAACTCTTCACCACCATGGGGAAGGCGGGGGGGTGTGCCGCCTCCCAGGCCGAAGCGATCGGCCGGATGGTGTCGCTGGCCTGGCGGAGCGGGGTGCAGGCGCGGCAGGTAATCAAGCAGCTCCTGGGGATATCCTGCCATTGCCCGGCCGGCTTCGGCGACAACAAGGTCCTTTCCTGCGCCGACGCAGTGGCCAAGGCGATCCAGGCCCACATGCATGCCGCCGGTTACGATACCGGCCTGGAGGCCAAGGCGCCGGAACGGGGTGCCTGCCCCGAGTGCGGCGGGATCGTGGAGCACGAGGGAGGGTGTGCGGTTTGCCGGGTGTGCGGGTATAGTGAATGTGCTTAGAATGTGATACGGCGTGATCTGAAGGCCCGCAGCGATGCGGGCCTTTTTTGTTGGTTAAATCCAGGATACATCCAGACCGACACAATCCGGGGACGTTGACCCGGCAGGTCTCAACACTGCACCTTCGAAACCGCAGCCTATTAAAACCTGCCCCATCCTGTTCTATTTCCATGAAGTGTAACCCCGAATTGCAAACCAACCTTAACGTGGTAAACATACCTTTGTACAGGCAGTTCATAAAATGATTTTTGAAGTGCAGCAGAAAGGAGAACACGCCATGTCCGACCTCACAGTTCGCTCACTCTACCCCGAAGATATAGATCAGGTTTCAGAAGTCGAGAGCCGCCTGACAGGCCGGCCGAGAAAAGCCTTTCTGGAAAGCCTGCTTGTCGCGGCAACGGCCGAGCCTGACAGTTTTATCACCTGTGCCGCCGTTGATAACAAGAAGCTCGTGGGCTATGCATTCGCCAGGATTCTGGAAGGAGAGTTCGGCGCCAGAGGCGCAACTGTGGAACTCGATACCCTTGGTGTCGACCTTGACTATCAAGGCAGGGGGATAGGAAAAAAGGTCATGGCCGGGATAGAACAGCGGATGAAACGGAAGAATCTCAGCACCTTGCAGACCCAAATTATCTGGTCTAATCACACCATGACCAGGTTTTTCGCATCAACAGGTTTCTCGCTGGCATCCGGCCAAGTCATAGAGCGCGACACCTCGCCCCTGAGTGAGGAGATCGCCAAGCCTGCTCCGGCCGACATGACCGGCAGATGGCGGGTTCAGAGCAACGCCGGAGTGAACTATTATGAAACGCTGGCCAGGGGCAGCGTCATGGTGCGCCCGCTCACGGGAGATGACCTGGTGTCTGTCGATCGAATAGACACGAGGCTCACCGGTCTGGACCGTTCGGCATTTTATGCCGCCAAGTTCAGGGAATCGGTCCATGCATCCGGTATCCGTGTCGCCATGGTGGCGGAAGACGACGGCATCGTCACCGGTTTCATCATGGCACGCGCCGATTACGGCGAGTTTGGCAAAGTCAATAAATCAGCGGCGTTAGATGCGATCGGAGTTCACCCCGCCTATAGTGGGTCAGGTATCGGGCATGCACTTCTCTCTCAACTGCTGACCGACCTTTCCGCTCTTGAGGTCGAATCTGTCCGGACCAAGGTGGAACACGAGAATTTCGGGCTGCGGGACTTTCTGACCAGACGCGGGTTCAAACCTTCCCAACGACTGCTGCTTTCCAAGAAGGTAAATTAAAAGTCATCAACAAATTGACATTTTTTCTTGACGCGTCCAAAAGTGGATAAACTCTCGTGAGTTAGCGCCTAACTCTCGCAAAGCGTTCACTGCCGCTGCTTTGTTCCCACATGAACTGTTGAAAAATGTGTGAATAACTTTGGGGATAAGGTACCGAGGGAATGAAAAGCTATAGACTTTTCCCTAATTGACTAAATAACAGGCAGCTAATCTTTCCGCGATACAGGAAGCGCCAAATCCGTCCCCCAAAGTGCGAAGCGCTTCTGATTGCATCTTACCGAAAAAGGTACTATAACCTCCCATGCTGAACCAATCCGTCAGACAGGAAATGATAGCATGACACGGCACCAGATCCAGGCCCACTGGCCCGGCTCCTGCTTCGGCTGCTCCAGCGGCAACCCCCACGGGCTGCAGCTCCGCTTCAGCCGCACGCTAGAGGGCTGCACCACTACCCACACCGTCCCGGAACATCTCTGCGGCTTCGACGGGCTGACCCATGGCGGCATCATCGCCACCCTGCTGGACGAGGTCGCGGCATGGGCTATCATCGCCAGGCTCAACCGGCTCGGCCTGACCCGGGAGATGACCACCCGCTACCTGATGCCGGTACCGACCAACCGCGAACTGGTGGTGACCGGCACGGTCCTGACCCACGACAACCGGAGTGCTACGGTCCGTGCCACCATCCATAGCGATGGCGTGCTGCTGGCCGAGGCCGACAGCAGTTGGTCATTCCCCCGGCTGTCCCGGATCGCCAACCTGGCCAACGTGCCGGAGGAACGCCTCCAGCAGTTCCTCGACGAGGCAGCGGGATAACCGACTGCTGCCGCAACAGACTGCCACGCCTGCCGTACCCCCTGCAAAGGCCCTTCATGATCACTACACCCCGCCAGACCCTCAAGACCATCTTCGGTTACGACGCCTTCCGCCCCCACCAGGAGGAGATCATCGACGGCCTGATCCGGGGTGAGGACGCCTTTGTCCTCATGCCGACCGGCGGCGGCAAGTCCCTTTGCTACCAGATCCCGGCCCTGCATCGGCCCGGCGTCGGCATCATCGTCTCCCCGCTCATCTCCCTGATGAAGGACCAGGTGGACGCCCTGGTCGCCAACGGGGTGGCCGCGGCCTGTTACAACTCCACCCTCACGGAAACCGAGGCGCGCCGGGTCTTGGCCGACCTTCACGCCGGCCGGCTGGAACTTCTCTATGTGGCACCGGAACGGCTGATGAGCGACGCCTTCCTGGAGCGGCTCCAGGAGCTTCCCATCGCCCTCTTTGCCATCGACGAGGCCCACTGCGTCTCCCAATGGGGTCACGACTTCCGACCAGAGTACGTGCAGTTGGGAAGACTGAGAAAGCTCTTTCCGGCTGTGCCGCTTATCGCCCTGACCGCCACGGCCGACCCCCAGACGCGCGACGACATCATAGAGCGGCTGGGGCTTAAGGAGGCGACCTGCCACGTGGCAGGCTTCGACCGGCCCAACATCCGCTACACTGTCGTGGCCAAGCACAAGCCGGCCCAGCAGTTGGCCGCGTTTCTCCAGGCACGACCGACCGAGGCGGGAATCGTCTACGCCCTGTCCCGCAAGCGGGTGGAGGAGGTGGCACAGCGTCTGGCCGCGGCCGGGATCAAGGCCGCCGCCTATCACGCCGGCCTGCCTGACCGGGAGCGGCACCGGGTGCAGGAGGCGTTTCTGAGGGACGACCTCAGGATCGTGGTGGCCACGGTCGCCTTCGGCATGGGGATCGACAAGCCAAACGTCCGGTTCGTGGTTCACTACGACCTACCCCGGAACATCGAGAGCTACTATCAGGAAACCGGCCGGTCCGGCCGCGACAGTCTGCCGGCCGAGGCGCTGCTCCTGTTCGGCTACGGCGACATCGCCATTGGCCGCGCACTGATCGAGTCCGGGAACAACACGGAGCAGAACAGGATCGAGCTGCACAAGCTGAACGCCATGGTCGGCTTTGCCGAGGCGCTCACCTGCCGGCGGAGGGTGCTGCTCGGCTACTTCGGCGAACAGCTGGAGGAGGATTGCGGCAACTGCGACGTCTGCCTCAATCCACCCGAGCGGTACGACGCCACGGTTGAGGCCCAGAAGGCACTCTCCTGCGTCTACCGCACCGGCCAGCGCTTTGGCATGGGACACGTCATCGACGTGCTGCGCGGCTCCCAGAACCAGCGGATTCAACAGCTCGGCCACGACCGGCTCTCCACCTACGCTATTGGCCGGGAACTGTCCCAGGATGTATGGGGAAGCGTCTTTCGCCAGTTGGTGCATCTGGGGTACCTGGAGCAGGACATGGCGAATTACTCGGTACTCCGTCTGACCGCCAAGGCCCGGCCCCTGCTGAAGGGAGAGGAACGGCTGGTGCTGGCCAAGCCAAGGCTTCGGCCGGCGCCGGCAAAGCAGCCGGCAAAGCGGGGCAAGGAAGATCTTCCCTACGACGAGGGGCTGTTCCAGGCCTTGCGGACCCTGCGCAAACGGCTGGCAGACGAACAGCAGGTCCCGCCATTTGTCGTCTTCAGTGACGCCACTCTGGTGGCCATGGCCGCCCTGCGGCCGACGACCCCGGAGGAGATGGGACGGGTAAGCGGTGTGGGTGCCCACAAGCTCGGACGCTACGGGAGTGACTTCCTGCGGGAGATCACGGCCTATTGCAGCGAGGCGGAGTAACCGTCACAAAGTCTCGCACCATGGTAAGCTTGCGACCGCCGAGAAAGCGTCAGGCTCATCCCACCTGCCCCCGTCAGACGGGTTCCACTACCGCATAGCCGGCTTCCTTGCAATGTTTCACGGCAACGATATAAACGACATCAACTTGAATCCGATAACGGAGCAGATACCCGGCGGACCCGAAGGGAATGACAAGGTCGTGGTAATCCGCCAATCCCTCAACAGGCTTGCCGATGCGCGGGTTGACTTCAAGATGCGCTACCGTCGTTCTGATTACCTGCACCGCCCGCTGTGCCGCATCGCTGTTATGGGGCAGAATGAACGACCTGAGCCGCTGCAGGTCGGAAACGGCACCGGGAAACCACTCGACCCTCACTTGGGTGCCTCATGTTCCTTGTCGGTTCCCCAGGAATCCAGCCATGTCATGACGGAATCGTTCGAGATCGTTTTGCCGTCATGACTGAACGCTTCCCACCGGGCAACGCTCTCTTGCCTGAATCGTTCTGCGGCCTCCTCCCGATCCAGGTACTGGCTGATTGCCTCCCTCGCCAGCCAGTGGGGAGTGCGTTTCCTGGCCTCCCCCAGCCTTTTCAGGCGTTCTTTGTCGCTCTCCGGCAGCTTGATCGCCATGGGTTTCACTTGGGAATGCATGGGCACCTCCTTTAACAAAGGTAATACCTAGTATTGAAGAGTATTACCTTTGCGTCACGGTTTGTCAACGCCAATGCCTGTGTCCTCTTCCCCCTCGATCGCTCAGACAGCGATGAAGCGTCGTCTATTCGTCTCCATCATATGGCCTCAGTATGGCATGAGTAAGACGACAGAGCATGTCGCTCAGGATCGGGAGTGGATGGTTATCTTCTGTCCGAACGGATGAAGAGGTTCAACAGGAAGCTGACGACGCTGAAGACCAGGGCCGCCACGAAGGCCTGGCCGAAGCCGGCCACATGGAAGCCGCGCACCAGGTGGGAGGCGAGATAGAAGAGAAAGGCGTTGATGACCAGGGTGAAGAGCCCGAGGGAAAGGATCGTCACCGGCAGGGTGAGCAGAATCAGGATCGGCCTGAGAAAGGCGTTCAGGAGCCCCAGCACCAGGGCGGCAACGAAGACGGTCACCCAGTTGTCCAGGGCCACCCCGGAAACCAGGTGGGCCACCACCAGAAGTGCTGTGCTGTTGATTATCCAGCGAACGATGAGCTGTTTCATCCCTGTCCCCATGGTCCATCAATCTGCCGGCGTCGGCCGGTGCAACCATACCACAACTCCGGGCGGATGGCGACTGACGAGGCGAATCATTTTATCGCCATTGACCTTCCGACGCCCCTCTGACATGATGCCCCCATGTGCCTGATCGTCTTCGCCCTTGATGTTCATCCCCGCTATCGCCTGGTCCTGGCGGCCAACCGGGACGAATACTTTGCCCGGCCGACCGCACCGGCCGGCTTCTGGCCGGACGCGCCGCAGCTCCTGGCCGGACGCGATCTGCAGGGAGGAGGCAGTTGGCTGGGAATAACCAGCGACCGGCGCCTGGCGGCTATCACCAACTACCGGGACCCCCACCACCAACCGGCCCACCCGCCGTCACGGGGGCGACTGGTGGCCGACTTTCTTACCGGGACCGAGACGCCGGCCGCCTTCCTGGAGAAGCTGGGCCACGAACAAGGGCACTATGGTGGTTTCAACCTACTGGTCGGCGACGATAACGGGCTGTTCTGGCACTCCAACCGCGGCAGTGGTCCGGAGCGGATACCAGCCGGCATCCACGGCCTGAGCAACCATCTCCTGGACTCCCCCTGGCCAAAGGTGACAGCCGCCAAGGCGTGGCTGGCAGAACTCCTCACCTCCGGACAGCCGGACATGGCAGCAATGTTTGCCGCCCTTGCCGACAGCCGCCAGTTCCCCGATCCGCTCCTCCCGGACACCGGCGTCGGCCTCGACCGGGAGCGGTTCCTCGCCCCGATCTTCATTGCCGGCGACACGTACGGCACCCGGTCCACCACCCTCATCCTGATCGACCGGGACAACCGGGTGACCTTCGCGGAACAATGCTACGACAGCCGGCGGCAAGTCACCGCTACCATGACCGTCAGCATCGCGCCCGACGGCAGCCATTCCGCACTCCGCACAGGAGAACATCCATGACCGCACCATGCCGCTGCCCCTGGGTCGATCAGAGCAAGCCGGACTATGTCGCCTACCACGACACCGAGTGGGGGGTGCCGATCCACGACGACCGGTTGATCTTCGAATTCATCACCCTCGAAGGGGCCCAGGCCGGGCTTTCCTGGTACACGATCCTGCGCCGGCGGGAGGGATACCGTCAGGCCTTTGCCGGTTTCGACCCGGAAGAGGTCGCCCGGTTCAACAATGAACGGGTCAGCACTCTGCTCCAGGACCCGGGAATCATCCGCAACCGGGCCAAGGTGGAGGCCACGGTCACCAACGCCAGAGCCTTCCTCAAGGTCCAGGCGGAATTCGGCAGCTTTGCCGCCTACATCTGGCGCTTCGTGGACGGCCGCCCCAGGGTCAGCGAACTGCGCAGTCTGGCGGACTTTCCGGTCACAAGCCCCGCGGCCGAGGCCCTGTCCCGCGACCTGAAACAGCGGGGATTCCGTTTTGTCGGCCCGACCATCTGTTACGCCCATATGCAGGCCACCGGCATGGTGAACGATCACACAATCGACTGCTTCCGGCGAGACGAAATCATTGCGACCTACCGCTTGTAATCGGGCAATGGCCAAGTAAGCTGATACCGATAGGAGGGGATTATGGAAAAGCGCCTTGGAGAATTTCTGTCGACCGCGGCAGGTTTCTGCCTTCTGGTGATAACGATGCTGGCCGTGGCCGGACCGGCAGGGGCCGAATTCCGGCTATCCAGGGGGGAAACGGTCTATGTGCCGGTCTATTCCAACGTCTTTGTCGGCCCCAAGGCCCTCCCCTTCAACCTGGCAACCACCCTGAGCATCAGGAACATCGATCCGACCCACCCGATGACCGTTACCTCGGTCGACTACCTGGACACCAATGGCAAGCCTGTCCGACGCTACCTGACCAAACCGCTCGGCCTGGCGCCGCTGGCCACCCATTACATCCACCTGGAGGAAAAGGATACCGCCGGCGGTTTCGGCGCCAAGTTCATCGTCAGGTGGGAGTCGGCACGGGTCATCAACGCCCCGATCATCGAGTGCCTGATGATCGGCGCCACCTCCGGCCAAGGGATCTCTTTCGTGAGCCCCGGCCAGGAGATCAAGGACGGCACCCGCTGAACAAGCAGGGGGACCGTCATGGTCCCCCTGCTTGTTACCTGTTGGTAGCGGCGACCTCTACTCAACCACCTCCAGAACCCCTTCCATCCCCTTTTCCCGATGGCTTTCGAAGAAGAGGAGCTTCTTGCTGCAGTACATGGGATAGCTGCCAATCCTGGTCGGGGTAAAGCGGATGGTTTTGGGATCGGAGGAGAGGCTCTCCTCGAACTCGATCCCCGCCTCCGGCGCCTTGACCACGATGTTGTGGGGCACGAAGCCCGACTCTTTGCGTACCGTGAGCTCCACCGGCACGTTCACCCTGACGATGATATGGTCCGGGTCAAAAAAGTACCCGCCCCCCACCAGCTCCACCCGCTGGACCCCGTCGTCGCCGACCGTGGCCCGGACCAGCCGCTTGGCCTCCCGGGCACAAACGGTTACCGCCCCCAGCACGACGAACAGCAGTACCGGAAGTAACCAACGTTTCATCGCTACCGCCTCCCTTCAGGATACATTTAGACTACGGCAACCGCGCCGCCACTGCCTGCCAGTCGATGTTCCGGAAAAACGCCTCGATGTAGTCCGCCCGCTTCAGCCCGTAGTCGAGCATGAAAGCGTGCTCGAAGACGTCCATGATCAAAAGGGGGGTACAACCGGCCGGATTGGCCACGTCGTGCTCGTTGATCCAGAAATTGATCAGCCGGTCCCCGACCGGGTCGAGATAGAGCCCGACCCAGCCGATGCCGCGCATGGCGCCGGTGGCCCTGAAATCCTTTTCCCAGAGTTCGACGCTGCCGAACGATGCAGCCAGCTTGCCGGCCAGAGCAGTTCCCTGGCCCAGAGGGGCACTGCCGCCAAGGTTGCCGAAATAGAGCTCGTGGAGCCGCATGCCATTGAACTCCCACCCCAGGCGGCGCTTCAGCTCGGCATATTCCGGAGTCGCCCCCTTGCCGTCCGCGATCAGCTGCGCCAGGGTATCCAACAGTTTGCCACTGTTGGTCACATACCCCTGGTAGAGGGTGAAATGGTTCTTCAAAAGCGTCTCACTGAAGCCGGGAATGCCGATCAGCCTGCCATAATCCTGTGCCGTGTATGCCATGGTCCTTGCCTCCTTTGGGTTGCAGTGTCGCCTGTGCGACGTAACGAATCTACCTTTCCGTTTACCACAATCAAGTGCGGATGCAATGCGAGAGGAACAGAATTGACATCGGCCGGCCGGCCGGGTAGAAGGGAAGCAGCAGAGCGTAAGGTTACCGGAACGGGGAGATCATGTTTCGGGAAAGGATGATTGAATGGAGAGCCCGCGTCATATCGTGGTAGTCGGCTGCCTGGTGCGCAATGCCGACGACAGGGTGCTGCTGATCCGGCACCACAAACGGGGATGGGAGATTCCACAGGGACGGGTCGAGGAGGGAGAAAGCCTGATCGAGGCGCTCCACCGCGAACTCCTTGAGGAGACCGGGGTGACGGTGACTCTGGGGCCGCTGGCCTGCGTCTGGTCGAAACTGACGCCTCCGGCAGCGCTCATTTTTGCCTTTATCGCCCGCTATTGCCGGGGCAACCTGACCCCCAGCGCCGAAACCCCTGAACTCGGCTGGTTTGCCGTAGAGGAAGCGCTGGCCATGGTAGCCAACCCGGTAAATCGTGATCGCCTGGCAGCCCTGCTGGAGTATGCAGGGAACGTGACGTTCGGCGCCTATACCACCGGCCCCTATCAGAAGGTGGCGGAAACCGTTACGGGGCCATTGCCGTGAGCCACGGTAAGGCCGGAGGACTACCCGCGCCGTCTCCCCTTAGCTTTAGCTAACGTCCGTTCCTCCACCAGCACAATCGGCACTGGTGGCGTCTCCTGGACACCAAGAATGGTCACGAGTTTGTCAAGCCCACCGGCGATCTCCCGAAGCGTATCCATCGACAGCGACCCCAACCCCTTCAACAGCACCCCTTGAAACACCTCCGGGGCCTCTGCCACTAACGTTACACCCAGCGGGGTAAGGTCGATCTCCACCACCCGCCGGTCGGTCCGGGAACGGGTACGCGACACCAATCCTTGCACTTCGAGCCGGTCGATGATTCCCACCACAGTGGCCGGGTGCAGATACATCCGCTTGGCCAGCTCCTACACCCTGATCGGGGCGCGCTCGGCGATGACCTTGATGGCCCAGAGCTGGGGGCCGGTCAGACCGGTTTCCCTAACCACCCGCTTCGAGTGTTCGTTGACGAATTGAAACACCCGGCGGATGTTGTCGAGGATCTCCGCAACCATCGGATCATTTGGCATGATGTCTCCAAAAAAATCAGCAAAATTATTTTGCATTCAAATAATATGCGTAGTAATCTTTTTTAGCATAAACATTCTCGGCAATCAATGTCTACACCAGCTTCCTGGCGACATCCCCGGCGAAGCGGATCGAGACAAGAAAACAAGGAGGAATATCAATGAAACGCGTAGTTCTGTCTATTCTGGCTCTGACATGTGCAACCATGGTTGCAGGGGGGTGTGCAAAGCAGGAATTGGTCAAGAAGGATGACCAGCTTGCCCCTGCGGCAACAGCGACGACTCCCGCAAAGGCGGCCGCCGTCACCCCGGCGCAGTCGGCACAACAGAACCCATCCAGCCAGCAGGCAGCTGCCAAGGAGGTAGTGACCGACAACGCAAAGCAGGCAAAAGCGTCCGACCAGCTCACGGCATCACTGAACCAGATCTATTTTGCATTTGACTCAAACGCCTTGAGTGACGAAGCCCGCGCCACCCTGGCAAAAAATGCCGCTTTCCTGAAGCAGAACAAGGCCGCAACCGTCAGGATCGAAGGCAATTGCGACGAGCGGGGGTCGGACGAGTACAACTTGGCTCTTGGCGAAAAGCGGGCCCAGGCAGCGCGGCAATACCTGGTAACCCTGGGAACAGCTGCAAATCGCCTCTCCGTTATCAGCTACGGCAAGGAAAAACCAGCCGATCAGGGGCACTCCGAGGAAGCGTGGGCGAAGAACCGGCGCGACGAATTCGTACTGGTTCAACGCTGACCGTTTTTTTCTGCTGCACAGCGCCTCTGAAAGCCGCTTTTCGGGCGGGCATGCCGGTAGACTCCGGCTGCCCGCCCTTTCAGTACGGACGCCCCTCGTCTTGCCAACAAATTTCCACTTATCATTTCCCGAAATATCTGGTATGAACTATGTACTGACTCTCTCGCACCCGGCGAGCATCGTGACCTCACTGGAAAGGCAGGTAAGCACCGTGGCAGAAAACTCAAACGGCTTCGGCTCAGGAACTCTCGTCTTGTCGTTCATCACCGGACTGGCTGCCGGCGTCGCCGCAGTACTCCTCTACACTGCCAAGGAGCAGTCCCAGGAACATCAGGAACAACAGGAAGAGCACCTGTTCATTTAAGGGACACGGAACAGACGGTTGTTAGTTTGATCCAGGTCCCTCAGGCTTGCCCAACCCGGCAGTATCGATGGTGTCGACCGTTCCCGGTGGGCACCACCCCCACCTTTGTGCACCAGCGTCTCCATCCCGGTGATCGCAGTGCAGTGCATGTTCCCCATTTGAAGACATAGGAGGTCCCATGGAAACCAGCACTCCTATCCAGGGCTGGGATACCACCCCGCTCTATGCAGGTCCGGAAGCACCGGAACTGTCCCGCGATTTCCAGACCGGCGAAGCGGCTGCCCGGCAGTTCCGTGATGCCTGGCTCGGCCGGATCGTTGAACTCGACGCCGGTGCACTGCTCACGGCCCTGACTGCCTATGAAGCGCTTCACGAACAGTTGTCAAAACCCCAGATGTACGCCCATCTTCTCTTTGCCGCCGATTCCGAGCACGATCCCCACAAGCAGCTCTCCCAGCAGGCAATGGAGTTTGGCAACCGGGTGACCCGGGAGATCCTGTTTTTCGAGCTGGAGATCATGCAGATTGCCGACGACCGGTTCGCTGCACTCCTGGACGATCCGCTGCTGGCCAACTACCGGCACTTCCTGGCCGGGGTCCGCAAGTTCCGCCCCTATGCCCTGCCGGAGCGGGAGGAACAGCTCCTGAAGCAGAAGAACCTGACCGGCAGCGAGGCGTTTGCCCGGCTGTTTGAAGAGTTGTCCGCCTCCCTCCGTTTCCCCTTCAACCTGGACGGGGAACAACGGGAGATGACAGGAGAAGAGCTTCTCGCCCTCCTGCACCACCCGGACGGCACCGTGCGGGAACGCGCCTTTGCCACCTTCCTGGACGGCCATGGCGGGCATGCCATCGTCCTCTCCACCATCTTCAACACCGTTGCCCTCGACCACGGGCAGGAACTGGAGCTGCGGGGGTATCGCCACCCCATGGAACCGACCAACATCGGCAACGAACTCCCGGACCAGGTGGTGGAAAACCTGATGGCCGTTTCCGAGACAAACTACCCGCTGGCCAGGGACTACTTCCGGCTCAAGGCCCGTCTCCTCGGTCTGCCCCGCCTGAAGAACTCAGATATCTACGCCCCGGTGGGAGAAACCCACCGCACCTACACCTTTGACGAGGCCCGCGACCTGGTGCTGGAGTCCGTTGAGCGGTTCAACCCCGCCTACCGGCCGATCATCGAGGCATTCTTTGCCGACGCCCGCATCGACGTCCCCCCACGGCCCGGCAAGACCGGTGGCGCCTTCTGCATGGGGATGACCCCATCGCTCCCACCCTATGTGCTGGTCAACTTCACCGGCACCCTGCGGGACGTCTCCACGCTGGCCCACGAACTGGGACACGGCCTCCATTTCGTCCTGTCCCAGCAGCAGACCATGATCAACTACCATGCGCCGCTGCCGCTGGCCGAGACGGCCTCGGTGTTTGCCGAAATGCTCCTCACCCGGCACCTGCTGGAGCGGGAAAGCGACCCGGGCGTGCGCATCGCCCTGCTCTGCGCCAAGATCGAGGAGATCATTGCCACCACCTTCCGCCAGAATGTGCTGACCCGTTTCGAGCAGCGACTGCACCTGGAGCGGGCTGACGGGCTCCTGACCGCCGGACGGATCGGCGACCTCTGGTGGGAGGAGAATGCCCGGCTCTACGGCGACGCAGTGGAGATGATCGAACCGTATCGCTGGGGGTGGATCTACATCTCCCACTTCATCCACACCCGTTTCTACTGCTACTCATACACCTTTGCCGAGCTGTTGGTACTTGCCCTGTACCGCCGCTACCAGGAACTGGGCACCGGCTTTGTCCCCAGCTACGAAGCAATCCTCGCCAGCGGCGGCAGCCAGTCGCCGGCCGACACGGTCCGGCCGGCCGGGATCGACCTCTTTGCCCCGGATTTCTGGCAGAAGGGGTATGACGTGCTGGGAGAACTGCTGGAAGAACTGAAAACTTTGGTCAGCTAACGGAAAAGGCCCGCGGAAGCGGGCCTTTTTGTATCCGGAGAACCGTGTAGTGTTACTTGAGCAGCCGCACCTGGCCATCATCAAGGTCGTACTTGGCAGCAACGATCTTCAGCTTCCCCTCGTTTACCAGATGCTTGAGGAGCGGCGACTGCTTGGTCAGGTTGGCTGACACCAGTTTCACGTTGTCGTCGATGGCCGTCTCCACCAGAGCAGCCTTGTCAGCCCCTTTGTACTCCTTGCGGGCCTGCTTGACGGCCGGGGCAATGGTCTTGATGATGGCGCCGAGGTTCCCCTCCGGCTTCCCCTTGGCTTCCACGGCAGCCGTCACTGCACCGCACCGCTCATGACCGAGCACCACCACCAGCGGTGAACCTAGATGCTCGGCAGCATACTCGACACTCCCGACGACGACCGGATCGGGCACATTGCCGGCCACCCGCACGACAAAGACTTCACCCAGCCCCTTGTCGAAAACGATCTCCGGCGGCACCCGGGAGTCGGAACAGGAGAGAATGATGGCATAGGGATGCTGGCTCGTGGCCAGCGACTCCCGGGTGTGGGCATCACTCAGCTTCTGGCCGGTCGTCTGCTGCTCGACGTAGCGTTTGTTCCCTTCCAGCAGCTTTTGCAGCGCCTCGTCCGCCGAAATCCCGCTGCCGGCTCCGGACCCGAGGGCCAACGCCCCGGAGAGCACCAGTGAAGCAATTACCACGAAACCCACCAGAATCTTTTTCCTAATGATTCCTCCAAAAAAAATTTATTAGGGGACAGAAATTAGCATTGTCACACCGTAGTGTCAACCCTTGCCGAGATCCGACGCGTGGTTATCAAACGATAGGCGACATCCGGCACATTCATTTCATCTTGGCCTTGATACGGGCAAACGCCCCTTTGTCGGTCGGACCGCTGTACTTCATGGCAGGAAGCTGGCCAATGGCCGTATTTACCCGCCCCACCCGCTCGGCAGTCAGCGGATGGGAGGAAAAGAACTGGGCCAGTTGGGACGGCTGCTGCGCCTGCATACTGTCCAGCTTGGTGAAAAAGGTGAGCATCCCCTTGGGGTCGTAGCCGGCCCTGGCCATGGTCTCCACCCCCAGATAGTCGGCCTGGTTTTCCATTCCCCGACTGTAGGCCATGGTACCGGCCTGACCGAAGAGGGATGCGGCCAGTTGGCTGAGTTGACCGGAGTTCTGGCCGAGAAGCAGTTGCAGCACAAGGGAGTAGCCGTACTGCTGGGTCATCTGGCGGGTGCCGTGACGCGCCACCCCATGGTTGATCTCGTGGGCCATGACCCCGGCCAGTTCATCTTCGCTGGCAGCGGTCTTGATCAGGCCGGTATGGACATAGATATGACCGCCCGGCACCGCAAAGGCATTGACACTGTCATCCTTGATCACCTTGAAGGTGAACGGGAAGGGTACCTCCCTGGCCCCGGTCAGGAGCCGCTTGCCAACCCGGTCCACATAGCCGTTCACCTCGGGATCGGTTACCACCTGGCGCTGTTTCTCGATCTCGGCGGTAAACTTGGTTCCCAGCTCCTTCTCCTCGTCCACGGAGATCAGGTTGATCCCCTGTAGGTCGGTCATGTTGACGCTACAGCCGGAAAGCAGCCCGGCAAAAACGAGGAGGGCCAATACTAACGAACGAAATAGTGTCATCATCTCCCCCTTACCCTTATTCCTTCAGGGAGCATTCCCGCTCCCAGGTGTAGTAGCCATCCTCCTCGATGGACCAGAATGAGTCGATCCGGCTGCTGAACCAGGGGAGCGCCTCACACTCCGCTTCGACGGTCTGAAGAAACACGGCGGAGATCAATCCCTCCCCATGCAGAAAGTGGTAGAAGGCCCTGATGCCGGCCAGGTGCCGGGCCAGTTCGTCCACGTTCGGCTCCAGGGTATTGACGATGTACCAGTTGCCGGCAAACTGGCGGATCAGGCCGGGCGGCTCGTCGAACGGGTTACGGCGCATCCGGTCCACCACGAAATCGCGGAGATAATAGTCCGCACTGTTGGCTAGCAGCGTCGCATCCCGTGGCGTCAACCCTGCCGCAAGCCTGTTGTCGTAGAAACGGCGCAGGAGGGACTGACAGAGGCTGTCCACCCGCAGTTCGTCCTCCAGCGACTCGATATCGAAGTCGTTCTTGTTTATGTCAGTCATACGGGTACCTTTGTTTCTATCGGTTCAAACGGGGGTCGAGGGCGTCGCGGATCCCCTCCCCCAACAGGTTGTAGGCCACCACCGTAACCAGTATCGCCAGGCCGGGAAAGAGCGACAGCCACCAGGCAAACTCCAGGTAATCCTTGCCCGAGGTGAGCATGTTCCCCCAGCTGGCAGTAGGCGGCTGAACCCCGATGCCAAGGAACGACAGGGCCGACTCGGTCAGGATCGCCCCGGCAACGCCGAGGGTGGCCGCCACCAGCACCGGCGACAGGGCATTGGGCAGGATGTGGCCGCAGATGATCCTTAAGTCCGATGCCCCCAGCGCCCGGGCAGCCTGGACAAAGTCCCGCTCCCGGAGGGAAAGGACCTCGGCCCGCACCAGCCGCGCCACCCCCATCCAGCCGGTGAGGCCGATGATGGCCATGATGTACCAGATGGAGGGCTCCAGCATGGCAATCACCGCCAGGATCAGGAAAAAGGTGGGAAAGCAGAGCATGATGTCCACCCCACGCATCATGAGGCTGTCCAGGAAACCGCCGTAGTAGCCGGCCAAGAGACCAATAGCCGTCCCGATGGTGACCGCGATCCCCACGGCGACAAAGCCGACCTTCAGGGAGATGCGGGCCCCGTACATCATCCGGGTGAAGACGTCCCTGCCCAGTTCGTCGGTCCCGAACCAGTGCTCTGCCGACGGTGGCATCAGGACCCGGTAGGCATCCAGGGTGTCGGGGGCGTACGGGGTGATGTAAGGAGCCAGAAACGAGAAGAGAAAGAGGATGCCGACCACCAGTGCCCCGGCCATGGCAAAGCGGTTCGACCGGAGCCGCCGGAGCACGATGGAGTAGAAATAGGAGGTCTTGAACGACATACTAAGCGTTCCCCCCGTGCCGGATGCGCGGATCGGCCACGGCATAGGCCAGGTCCGCCAGCAGATTGCCGACCAGGGTCAGGCCGGCGCCGATGGTCAGTATCCCCATGACCAGCGGGTAGTCACGGGACATGACCCCCATGTAGAACAGCTGGCCCATGCCGGGTATGGCGAAGATCGTTTCGAAGATCACACTGCCGCCGATCAATCCGGGCAGGGAGAACCCGAGCAGGGTGATGACCGGCAGGAGGGCGTTACGCAGGGCGTGGCGATAGATCACCACCCGCTCCGTGAGTCCCTTGGCCCGTGCCGTGGTGATGTAGTCCTGACCGATCACCTCCAGCATGGTGGAGCGCATGTAGCGGGACAGCCCGGCCAGGCTCCCGAAGGTGGCGATTGATATCGGCAGAATCAGGTGCCGGGCCAGGTCACCGAACCAGGCCACGCCATGCAGCTTGTCGCTTCCCAGGGAATGCAGGCCGGAGATCGGCAGCCAGCCGAGCTTGACGCCGAAGAGATACATGAGGATCAGCGCCAGCCAGAACGTTGGGACCGCAAAACCGAGAAAGACGAACAGGGTAATCCCCTTGTCCAGCAGGGTATCACGGCGGGTTGCAGCCAGTATGCCGATCGGGATCGCCAGGCCGAATTCCAGCACCAGGGCGATCACGTTGAGGGAGAGGGTCACCGGAATCCGCTCGCTGATCTTGTCCATGACCGGCCGGTTGTCCGGGGCGAAGGAGCGGCCGAAGTCAAGTTTGGCAAGGCGTCCCAGCCAGTTCAGGTACTGGACGTGCAGCGGTTTGTCCAGACCGTAGAATTCCCGGAGTCGCTCCCGCGCCTGGGCGGAGACTTTGGGGTTCATGGCGGTCTGCATCTCCACCGGCTCACCGGGTGCCAGGTGCATCACCACGAAGGTGATCAGGGTGATCCCGAGCAGGAGGGGAACCAAGGCCACCAGACGCTGGAGGAGATAGGCCGGCATCTCCTACTCGCCTGTTCCCAGTTCGTAGTTCAGGCTCAGCCCACGGCTGGTGCCCAGAACCCGGTCGATCCGCCTGGCACTCTCCTCCACCAGCATATCCAGCAGCAGCTTCTTCTTTTTCGGGGGACGGATGACCTGCGGCTCGCCACTGAGACCGGCAAGACGGCCGGCCTCGTCAATGGCGTCCTGCAGAGTGCCGAGCCGGTCGACCAGCTTCAGCCCCAAGGCCTGTTCACCGGAAAAGATCCGGCCGTCGGCGATCTCCCGCACCTTTTCCTCCGGTAGCTTGCGCCCCTCGGCAACGGCCCGGACGAACTGGCCATGGGTACTGTCGATAACCCCCTGGAGCATGGCCCGTTCCTCGTCGGTCATCGGCCGAACCGGTGAACCGGTGTCCTTGAACTTGCCGGTCTTCAGGGTGAACGACCGCATCCCCACCTTGTCCAGCAGCCCCTCGATGTTGGAGAACTTCATCAGCACCCCGATGCTGCCGGTGATGGTACCGGGGTTGGCATAGATAACCGTGGCCGGGACCGCAATGTAGTAGCCGCCCGAGGCAGCCACGCTCCCCATGGAAACGATGACCTTTTTGGTGGCGCTGAGCTTTTTGACAGCGGCGTGGATCTCCTGTGACGGCCCGACCACCCCGCCCGGGGAGTCGATGCGCAGGACCACCGCCTTGACGTTGTCGTTTTTCTGGAAATCGTGAAGCTGTTTCACCGTTTCCTGCGGATCGAGGATCAGCCCCCGAACCTCCACCAGGCCGATGCCACTGCCGACGGTCAGCGAACGGCTCTCACCCAGGAGAGAGCACACTGCCAGGACACCGAACACCATCAGGAGGATTATCATGACGGTCAGGCCAAGCCCGAACCAGAGCCATTTACGTTGCATATCGCCCCCTCTCCCACAACCGGACCTTGGCAGATTGACCAGGAACCGCTATTTCTGTTACTCTTCCACCATGCGCATCATCATTTTTTCCGATACCCATGGCAACTATGCCCGGGCAGTCAAGGCCGTCAACGAGGCTGGGCCAGTAGACCTGGTGATCCACCTGGGGGATGAGTACGCGGACGGCGTGCTGGTCGGCCAGTTCTGCCAACTGCCGGTACTGGCCGTGCCGGGAAACTGCGATACCGGCTGTGCCGAACCGCGCCTCAGAACAGCCACCATGGCCGGCAAGAGGATTCTCATTACCCACGGCGACAGTTATGGTGTCAAAAACGGGCTGCATCACCTGATCAAAAAGGGCTTGGCCGAGCGGGCGGACATCGTCCTCTTCGGCCATACCCATCAATCCCTGGTGCAGCAAGCAGACAGGATCCTCCTGGTCAACCCCGGCACATTGCAGTATCGGGCGACAATCCCGAGCTACGCTGTCCTTGACATCGCCAACGGTAACGCGTCGGCCGCCATCATTGCGCTCGATCCCGGTGAGACAGCATGAACGGTGAAACTGACCCGCGTTTCACGCCTGCCCCCCGCCCCCTCACCCCTCACTGTTTCTAACAACCGCAGCCGCAATTGTGACAGACCCGGCGATTGTGTTCATCGGGCGGAATGGTCTCCGGCGCGAATGCCACCCTCTTCACGGCCCGCGTGATATCCTCCATGAGGTCCAGGTGCTCGCTCTTGCCGATCAGATGTCCAACGCAGCGATTGGCAAAGCCATCCGCCGGTGACGATATTCTGACGGCATTGAGGAGGTCGGCATAGCTCTTGACGTCGATGGTGAACTCAGGATTGAAGGTAGTGCTCAAGTCGATGCCAAAACGGTGCAGTTCATCGCCCAACCGTTGGCAGAACGCCAGAAAAGCCGGGCCGGCAAGGTCTACCCGCCAGTCGGGCCGGATGTGGTTTTGCCCATAGATCGTCAATACGAGCTTTTTCCCGCTCATCGTCACACATGCCTCCCTGGCGCCAGGTAAACGGAATTATTCGCCCTGGGCCTGCCTGTCCCTGACCTCCGCCTTCCTGTTGAGCGAACCGAAGATCATTTCCAGCACTGCCTTTTGTTTTGCTTCGAATTTGTTCAGGACTGCCAGGCAGGTCCCCATGGGAAAGGTATCGTGCAGAAAGTCCACGTCCCGGCCGGAGAGGATGACGATGCGGTTTTTGTCGATTCCGGCATCCAATGCATAGGCAAAGACCTTCATGCCATCCAGCGTCGGCATTTCCAGGTCGATTACCAACAGATCGAGCTTCCCCTGCCTGATATCGGCAAGGGCCGTGACCGGATCGTTACAGACCTTCACCGTGAGGTAGGGGTAATACTGCCGAATGTACGCGTCCAGGATGCCGGTAAAGGCCTGGTCGTCGTCAATAATCAGGATGTTTCCCATAAGTACCGAAGCTCGCTGCACAGGGCGCGACTATATCACTTTACCACCCGGGTGGCCATACTTAATACCTGGAAAGGGATGTTCAGGTCAAGGGCCTTGGCGACCTTCAGATTGATCACCAGGTCGATCTGTCTGGGCTGGCGCATGGCCAGAGCCCCCCCCCCTCCCCTGCCGAGAAGGCGGGAGGCCAGCTCGGCCGCGAGTTCTCCCTGTTCGGTCGGGCTTATTTCGAGGGACGCCAGTGCTCCTTTTTCGCAGGCACCGGGCATGGTGGAAAGGACCGGGACTTTTGCCTCCCGGGCGAGGTGGACAATTCGGTCGAAGTTTCTGCTGGCAACCACCGACTCCCCCACAAAAAGGGAGTCGAGTTTCGGCAACTGGGCTATAAGCCTCTCCTCCAGCGCCGCATAGTTCGTAACGTTCAATTCCTGGACGTTGGCGCCGATTGTGGCGGCATAACGCCGTACTTCCTTCAACTGAACCATTGTCCCGATCTCCCTGGACGAGTAGACAACGCCAATGGTCCGGTTGGGGCGGTATTCGGTAACGGTCTTCAGCAGGGTTACCAACGGCACCTTTGCGGAGACGCCGACCGCACCCTTGGCCTGGGCAATGCCGGTTTCAATGGGTCCGTACACATCGGCGTAGACCACATGCGCTCCGCCCCCCTCCCTTACCGCAGCCTGAGCCGCCGGTGCACCGTAGGCAACGATCAGTTCGGCCCCCAGGGCCGAACACTTCCTGACTGCGTTCCCCCATGAAAGCTGATCAGGGTTCGGCACCTGCAGAAAGATGCCGAGGCTCTCCTGACTGTAGCCCTGCTGGGACATGGACCTGACAAAGGCACGGTGCGCCTCCCGATAGCGGGGAAGATCGCCGCTCAGGACCACGCCGATCATCCGCTCGGCAGTGGTGGCCGGCAGAGCGAGCGTGAAAAGAAGTACCGCTATCAGGAATGCGATGAAACCATTGCGCATGAACGGGAACCGTTGAACCGTCACCAGGTGGCGGTCAGAAAGGCGGTCACGGAGTGCACCGTGCCTTCGTAACGTGTCGAGACCCTGTCGTTGTAATCACGCAGGCCATAGTGCAGAGTGCAAGAAAAGTTCCTGGTGAACCGATAATCGGCGCGGGCCGCCAGACTGCTCTCTTCGGTGGAACTCCTGGATATATCGCCGATACCGGCACTGTTTACGGGAGAAAAATCCGCCAGGGAACGGATATGCTGCAGCTGCAGGGACAGGTCAAGCGGGTCGACCGGCCGGTAACCGGCCCCGAGGGACCACACCTGGGCCTGGCTGGTATAGCTGGCTGTATCCTGCGTCAATGGCGCCTGGGCCGTACTCACTGACGTCAGAAGAACCCCCTGTTCGGCCCGGCTTCTGAGCAAGGCATAGCCACCGGAAAGGGTCACCCGTTCGACCGGCATGAACCACACGCTGACCGTAACCGTGTCCGAAGCCTGCTCGCGGGCAAGAAGCGTCTGAAAGGGGCGGGTCGTAAACTGTAACGTCTGCTGGGAAGTAACCTGCGCAAACAGTTCGGTCCGGCCAATCTCTCCCCGGCTCTCTCTCCGGGCCTGGTAATTGGCATTAGCCCCCCAACGGTTTGGCATGGTATAGGCCAGCAGCAGTTCGCCGTCGTGGCGCTCGTCGGGAGATGTGTCATAGGACGGGTTCTCGTCCGCCATATAGCTGTATTGTGCCTTGAGCCGCAGCCCCTTGACCGGCCGGCTCAGGAACGCCACGCTCCCCCGATGGGTCCTGGAGTTTTCAGGAAGCTTCCACCCGACTGCAATGTCAGGATCACGGACAAGATCCCGATTGACAAACAGACCACGGTATTCCCCCTTGACCGTCGCGAGGGGGGTCGGATGGATCGTCAGGGTAGTGGTCAGCACGTCCTTACGGGTATCGATGGGATGCCGCACCGGGATCGTTGTGGACGGCAGGGCAAAAGAGCTGGTGATCGTTGACGGCGTGTCACTGTCGATCTCCTGCCTACGGTACTTGACCGCCAGCGTAAACTCCTTGCAGGGGGTATAGGTGAGATCACCGGCAACATTATTCAGCACCTGGGATACGCCGTCCGCCCCGCGGATGTCAGTCAGGGACGATCGGTTCCGGCGCTTACCGTAGGTGTAGGATGCGGCACCAACCAGTCCGCCGGACAGCGACGTGTGGGCCTTGACCGTATGGGCCAGAAAACGGCTGTCCGGAGCCTCATTGTGCTGCTGCAGACCGGCGGCTGTATCGGGTCGCATCACAAAGGGATCGCGCGGGATTCCCGCATTGTCCCTGAATTCCCGGATCAGGAACGAATAGATCAGATCTATCGGCCCGAGGTGGGCATCGAAACCGGCCTCCCCTTCATGGGTCTCCCGGTTGACGGCGCGCGACCGGCCATAGACCGTATTGTGTTCGCCAGGAATGACGGGTCCTTCAAAGGCGTGATCGGCATAACGAAACTGGGCCGTACCTTCCCGCAGGAGCCGCCAATACCCCAGATTCAGATGGAGCGGCCATTCGTGGATCTTGATCCGGGCCCGGGCCTGGTCCTGTTCCACCCGCAGGCCGTAGGTGGCTGCCGGATCGGGCGACGCGATATAATCGGCCAGTGAGGCAGAATCGGCCCGGCCTGACTTGAAATCGGGCGAAAAAAGCGGTTTTTGGTCAAGGTTGTGCCAAAGCGATTCGGTGCGCAGATGAAAACGATAATCGCCGTTCTGGTCGAACAGGAAGTCGCCCAGATAATCCCTGTCACTCGTGTAGGTCCCTTCAAGTGAGTATTTCAGCTTCCGGTCGAGGTTGTTGAACAGGAGGCCGCCGGTGGGTCCCGGACGAAGGTCTTCATAGGGAGCGGCACGTCCGCCGTAACCATCCCGTGAAAAAAGACGGTAGCCGAGGAGACCATCCAGCTGGGTATGACGGGGTGTATTACTGGCCTCGGCCGGCTTTTCTCCCTGGTCGATGCCCACCTCCGCATCTTCGTCTTCGGCAATTTCGAGGACCGATTCCCTGTCAGGCAGTGCAGAGGTCTGTACCATGGCCGCCGCAGCCGGACGAGGGGTGTGAATTACAAGCGCCGGCAGCAAAGACAGCAGCAGTGCACAAACTCTCCCGGCAAACAGCGGACTATGCTCTGAATTTCTTCTGGACGACATGCTCACCTCACTGACGCAGGGTACCGCCACCGGTTACCCCCGGGGAGGGGACATCGGAGCCGTGGACCTGGGAGTGGCAGTCGGTGCAGCGGTTGACAAAGAGCTGCCTGACGCCGGATGCACTGTCGACGGTGTGCGCGTTATGGCACTGGAGACAGAGAAACGGCATGGATGCGTTCAGCATGGGCGGACTCACCGAGCCATGGGGAGCATGGCAATTGGCGCAATTCTCGGTAACATCCCCATGTTCGAAGACAAATGGCCCCTGCTTTTCCATATGGCAACGGGTACAGGTCTCCTTGGGGGAACTCCCTTTGAGCAGTTTATCCTGTGTCGATCCGTGGACATCATGACAGTCGACGCAGACCATCTTTTTTTCCCGCAGGGGATGATGGGATACAAGGCTGTTCTGGGCCTTCACGTCGGGATGGCAGGTATAGCAGAGCTCGGACATCTCGTCGCGGGTGACCTTCTGGCGTGGCCCTTGATGGAGCTTGTGGCAATCGAAACAGCTGACGTCGTTGAGTGCATGGGGGGAGGCGTTCCAGTGGGCGATGGTCGGGATGGATGCCGCGGAATGGCACTTAAGGCAGATAAGGGACTGGGCCTGGGGGGGCAGATGCATGATGTCCAGAAACTTGGAGGTATCGCACTTTGCCTTGGCCTCGCCGACAGTCTTGATCTGTTCGTCGATCTTTTCGATGGCCAGGCTGCCGGGTCCATGGCACGATTCGCAATTCACCAACGGCAGCCCGGTCTCCGGGGTAAGTTGCTCACCATGGACGCTGTGAAGGAAATCTTCGGTGAGTTTGTCATGCTTGTGGCACTTGGAGACACAGTTTTCGGTCCCAACGTACTCGGCGTCCAGCCGCCCCACAATCAGCCGTTCGTACTCGCGTACCGGCAGGATCGGACTGCTCTTCTTCAGTTCGCTGCAGGCGAGGAGCCCGAGGGAGAGCACTGCTATGAATACTGCCTGCTGTAAGCGTCGCTGTACCAATCTTCCCTCCAGTATGGTTCGAAGTTCGATGTTCGAAGTTCGAGGTTTAGATTTTCTACATCGAACATCGAACTTCGAACAGCCGTTACTCCCCCTTGATCCCCTTGGTGGTGGTGTAGATGAATCCCTTCACCACCGGATTCTGACTCGCCTTGATCTCGGCCGGCGTTCCCACTTCTTCGATCCGACCGCCGGATATCATGGCGATCCGGTCGGAGATATAGAGGGCAAAATTCAGGTCATGGGTGACGATGACCGTCGTGTTCCGGGTGGTTTCTTTCAGTTTCAGGATGGTATTGGCCAGTTCATCGGTATTGATCGGGTCGAGTTCGGCTGTCGGCTCGTCATACAGGATCAAGTCCGGGTTCATGGCCAGGGAACGTGCAATAGCAACCCGTTTTTTCATACCGCCGGAAAGCTCGGCGGTATGAAGCCCCTCCGTCCCTTCCAGGCCGACCAGGGTCAATTTTTCGGCAATGATCTGGCGGATCCGCTGCTCCTTGCAGACACGTTTTTCCCGCAGCCAAAGCCCCACGTTCTCCCCGACGGTGAGCGAATTGAACAGGGCTGATGACTGAAACACCATACTGTAGCGATAGGAGGGCTGCTCGCCGTTGAGCTGACTGAAGATGGGATGCTCGTCGATATAGATTTCCCCGTTGTCCGGGGCCACCAGTTTGACGATGTGCTTGAGAAGGACGCTCTTGCCGGTCCCGGACGGACCGATAATGGAAAACGTCTCGCCGCTCTTGATCTCCAGATCGATATCCTTCAGGACATGGTTGTCGCCAAAGGACTTGTTCAGCTTTTCGATCCGGATGGAGACTCCGCGGGTCTCGGAAAGATTGATGCAGTTGGCTTCGTCATCGGAATTGCCGAAGATGGGACGCGTCAGGCCGTGCACAATCTTGGCGAAGAACCCCTCGCCGCTGCCGTTATGTTCTGTTTCGGGATGGTTGACCATGTCAAGCGACTCCACTCATTAAATCTTTCACCTTAGATCTAAAACAGGTACCAGTGCCGATTGGTGAAATAGTCGTCCCGGTGTCGGTAGATGAACTGGGTCAACAGCAGGATGGCCAGGGCTGCAGCCACGTTGTTGGTCCACAATGCCTCCTGGCTGACCCGCGACCCCAGTTCCCGTTCCAGGTCTGCCATCTTGATCAGGCTCAGGTTGGCAATGGTGTTCGCCACCTGGAACAGATTGTAGCCGATCAGCAGATACCAGGTAAGACGCTGCCGTTTCGTGATCCCGAGGAACAGGTAGAGGCAGAAGATGGCATCGGTAAAGGCCAGCATCTTGGCGGGAAAACCGGTATAAATGGTGCCGAGGTACGGGTACGGGTTGCCAAAGGTGGACGCGGAGACCAGGAAGAAAAAGAGATACAGCCCGGTCAAAAGTGTCAACCCCAGAGGACGGCGTTCTTCGGTTTCATCGATCTCGGTCATCAATACTCCAAAAAATGTTCAATGTTCAAAGTTGAGGACTACAAACATTGAACCTTGAACGTTGAACATAGAACATGTTTCACCGTTTCTTCCGCATGTCACTGATCGCCACACAAACAGCAATCACCACCATGACTCCGGCGATAAATATCCAATCGGCAATGCTGAACCCGAACATCGATCCGTCTCCTCGGCCATGTCCCTGTCAGAGCGGGAATACCACCTTTTTTTGCAGCTCGGCCAGGGCCTTCCCGGCCTCGTCATAATCCGGCCGGAGTTCCAGGGCGTGGCGCAGATAATACTCGGCATCGCGTGGCATGGCAAGCCGGGAGTAACAGGAACCGAGTACAAAACTGAGCTCGGCCACCGGGAACTCAATGCGGAAGAGTTGATCATCCAGGATGTCACGGAGGATGGCAGCCGCCTCGTCGTACTCGTGGCGCTCATAGGCATCGAAGGCGATGCCGGCCGCCTCAAGGTAATCAACCACCGCTACCCTGGGAAACTCGCCCCCCTCCATCCTTGCCAGACGGAACTCGAGTTGTGACCGCTCTACCTCTGACAGTTGCGAAAGTATACCACGCCAGCAGGTGGCGGCATCCGCGTATTTTCCCAGACAGTAGAGCACGTGGCCGAGCAGGTTCAACAGTTCCGCATTCCCGGGATCGAGCCGCCGGGCGGCCTGCAGGTACCGCTCCGCCTGATAGATGACCACTGTGGAATCGGTCAGTCCGGACAGACGCAGACCCCGATCGAAAAGAGCAGCCCCCACTTGGAACGGAAGATGCGGATTGTCAGGCTCCAGCAGGGCCAGGATCCGGAGGGCGATGATCTTCCGGTCGAGATAACTCACTTCCACATCCTTCTTGTCCAGCATGATGATGTGGGTTCCCAGTTCGGCGATGATATGGGGATACCCCTCCTTGAGGATGGAGGCGTAGCGCTCGGCAAACGGCAGATCCGGATTGGTCCTCAGGGCCTGATAGATCCCGCGGCCAACGGCATCGTACGAGGGAGCAGCCTCGGCAAGTGATGCAAAATCCTCTTCCAGGAGCGGAATCGGAATTCCGCCGTAGGGGATGCTCACGTTCCCGTCCCTGGCCACCAGGAGGGCAGTCGCCGTTGGCGTGTAGTAGCGTATTCCCCGGATGGGAAACGTTTCGTGTTTCGTGTCCGTCATTTCTCTCTCAGCTCCTCTTCACGATCAGGAAAGGTATTGATGCCGGCGCTGATGCCAACCATCTTGTAAATCCCCACATCACCCATAAGGGCCGATGATGACCGGAAAGATCCTTTTCCGGATCGTCGCTATGCTTTTTTCCACTGCATCCAGGGCACGATTCCGCTCATCCTCTTCGGCCCAGTGCATGGCGTCCAGGAGTGACTTGTGCGGATAGCCAAGCGACCGGATCATCGTCACGAACAGTGCCGGCAGCCGGGGCGACAGCTCCTCCCCGTTCATCACCGCCCAGGCAAGGGTCCAGGCGCGGGCCACATTCATCAGATCATAACCGCCGCCCCCCATTGCCACCCAGGGAATGCGAAGTGCCTTGAGCTTTCTCAGGATGTACCCGTAGCTGTGGGTGGTGATCTCCAACCGGGTCAACGGATCGGTGCGGAAGGTATCGGCCCCCAATTGGGTCACCAGCACGTCCGGATCAAAGGCGGCGATCAGGGGATAGGCCACCTCGTCAAAGGCCTTCATGAACAGCGCATCGTCCACATGGGCCAGAAGCGGCACGTTCACCGAATAGCCCCGTCCGCGGCCAATGCCGATCTCGTCCTCGAAACCGGTACCGGGGAAGAAATAGATGCCGCTTTCATGGATCGAGATGGTCAGGACCCGGTCGGTGTCGTAGTACGCTTCCTGCACACCGTCGCCATGGTGGGCATCCAGATCCAGATAGGCCACGCGCAGTCCTTTGGCCAGCAGCGTATTGATGGCAATGACCGCATCGTTCAGATAGGAAAAGCCGGAAGCCCTGGCCCGGTGGGCGTGGTGCCAGCCGCCGGCCAGATTGAAGGCGGTGGCGTACCCCTCCTCAGTCACCAGCCGGGCCGCCTCAACGGTGGCAGCGGTGCTGCGTCGCGCCCAGTCGTAAAATCCCGGGAACACGGGATTCTCGCTATCCCCAAGGCCATAGAGGAAGTCTGCCCGCGACCCGGCAGAGTCGTTGAACTCCCTCATCCGTGCCAGGTATGCCGGCGCATGGAAGGAGAGGAGCAGCTCTTCGTTGATTTCACCACCTGGATGAATCGTACTGTTCGGGAGCCGATCCAGGCCGTAGGCCGCAATCAGATCATAGGCCAGGCGAAACCGCTGCACCTGGAAGGGATGGTTATCACCGTACGTGTATGCGCTGAACTCCGGCGAATAGATGAGGGCAGTTCTGGCCGGCACGGTCACCTCATCAGTGGGAGGGAAGCATTATGCCATATTTCTTCAGAAGGTCGTAGAGAGTGGGCCGGCTCACCCCCAACTCCTCGGCAGCCTTCAGCACGTTACCTTCATTGCACTCAAGGGCCACAGTGATCATGTTTTTTTCCAGGCGCTCCCGGGCATCACGAAGAGTCACAGCCTCGGCCGGAGACTGATCTGCAACGGCCTCTGTTTCCGGCGTGAAACCGAGATCAACCGGCTCGATGGCTCCGCCTTCACTCATGATCACGGCACGCTGGATCCGGTTGCGCATCTCGCGCACATTGCCGGGCCAGTCATACGCCTCGATCTGCTCAATGGCGGCAGCGTTGAAGCGGCGGATACGTTTCTTGTATTCGTCGCTGAAGAGGTTGAGGAAGTAATTGGCCAACAGGAGGCGATCCCCCTTCCGGTCCCTGAGCGGCAGAAGATTAATGGTGACCACCCCGACCCGGTAATACAGGTCCTCCCTGAGCTTACCCTCCCGGATCGCCCGCTCGATCTCCACGTTGGTGGCACAGACGATCCGGACGTCCACCGCGATATTCTCCCGGCCCCCGACCCGCTGGATGATGCCGTCCTGGAGAAACCGGAGCAGCTTCACCTGCAGGTTCGCCGGCAGTTCGCCCAGTTCGTCCAGAAAGAGTGTTCCCTTGTGGGCATACTGGATCTTGCCCATCACCATGGAGTGCGCGCCGGTGAAGGCCCCCTTCTCGTGACCGAAGAGCTCGGACTCCAGGAGGTTCTCCGGAATCGCCCCACAGTTGATCGGCACGAACGGGCCGCCTTTGCGAAGACTCGTCTCGTGAATGGCCCTGGCAACCAGCTCCTTGCCGGTTCCGCTCTCACCGGTGATGAGCACCGGCACATCCGTGGTAGAGACCTTTCGGATCGAGGTAAAGACCGCCTGCATCTCCGGACACTGACCGACCATCCCCCCCATGCCGACCACCTTGGACTCCGCCGAATGGCGCAACTGGCGGTTCTGCTCCTCGATATTGGCAAGATGAAAGGCCCGGGCGATGATCACTTTCAACTCATCCAGAACCGGCGGTTTCGGGTAGAAGTCGTAGGCTCCGGTCTGAATGGCACGTAGCGCATTGTCTCGCTCGCTGTTGCCGGTCATGACAATGACCTTGGCTTCCGGGTTCTCGGCCAGCATCTCAGCAAGGCAGCGGAATCCTTCCTCGGAACTGTCCTCATGGGGAGGCAACCCGAGATCGAGAATGACCACCTTGGGCTGCTGTTTGCGAAACTGGACCATGCCGTCCCGGCCATCAGCGGCCAGCAGCATGGAGTAGTCGCGAGCAAGTCCCCATTTCAGCTGCTGGCGGATCTCCTCGTTATCGTCGACAATCAGAAGCTTTTCCATATCAAATCCGTTACTCGTTACTCGTTACTCGTTACTCGTGACTGGTGACTTGAAAACCATGATTCGTGACTCGCGACTCGAAAATGCCTTTAACCAGTCACCAGTCACGGCTTTTTAAGCCACACGGTGAAAACAGTCCCCTTCCCAACCTCGCTCTGCACCTCCAGCCGCCCGCCATGGGCCTCCACGATCTGCCGCGACTGGTAGAGCCCGATGCCGAGCCCCTTCTTCTTGGTAGTGGCAAACGGCTTAAAGAGCTCCCGGCGTATGTAGTCTGCAGACATCCCGCTTCCATGATCGACGACCCTGATGTGGGGTGCTCCGACCATTGCCACCTCGACGGCAACTGGGCTCCCGTCCGGCGAAGCCTCCAGGGCGTTGAGCAGGAGATTCAGGATGACCTTCTGCAACTCCTCGGCATCGACCTTGACCACCAGGGGCTCGCCGGTGACGGTCACCCTGTCGGCCGGCAGGAATGCCATTGCCCGTCGGACCACGGTCAGCAGGTCTACCGGCTGCAGATTGAGCAGTTCCTTCTCCCCCAGATTCTTCAGCCGGCCGATCAGCCCCTGCATCTTGTTCACCGTGTTGTCGAGGGAGCGGAGCATATCCTGCTGGAACTCTGGATTATCGATGTAATGGCGGGCATTGTCAACCATGAGGGAGAGTCCGGCCACATGATTCTTCAGGTCGTGGATGACGAAGGTGGCGATATTGCCGATCGCCTCCATCTCCCGCGACCGGGTAAGCTGGTCGGACAACCGCTGGTTGCGCAGGGCGAACGAGGCCTGGCGGGCGATGGTCTTCATCAGATCGAAGTCCTCGTACATTACGGTCTCGCTCGGGTTGACCTGCCTGCCGAGAACGATGAACCCCTCCAACTGCTCGCCTGACAACAGAGGAACAACAAAGGAAACCCGGTATCGTTCCAGGAACGACCGGGTCTCCACAGACACCTCAAGAAAACTGTCGGTATGGCGAAACACCCATCCCCGGCCGGCGACGTAACGGACAAGAGCGTTGTCGAGTCCGAACGTATCGGACAGCGCTTCCATTTCATACACGGCCGTATTTACGTAAGTTTTCAGATCAGGATCGAGGAGATAGAGGGCGGCGGACTGAATCCCGAAGGCGTCGCAGTAGGCAGAAAGGATCACCTGTTGGAGGTCCGCCTCACTCTGGCGGCTTGCCAGCCGCTCGGTAAACTGAAGCCACTGGACCCGGTAATCGTACTTGCTCTGATAAAAGTTTTTGTGGAGAAAGACCCTGATCTCCCGACGGACCTTTCCGGAAAGGAAGAGAATCAGCAGGGCTATCCCGGTGGAGAGGATGAAGCCGATGGTCACGGAGCGCTGAAACTCTGCGCCGAAATAACGCATTCCTTCGCCAAGGAGACCGATCAGGACCAGGTAGATGCCAACGGCAATGAGAATTACCGACTTGAATGCCACCTGTCGGGAAACACGGATTTTTACCCCTTCCCGCTGCCGCAACCTGCCATAGGACATCATCCCTACTGCCAGGATCATAAAAAAGGAACGAATCGCGACAAAATGCATGTTTATGGTGCGAAAGAGGAGTGCCTGGCTGTAGTAAAGCGCATAAACCGCCAGGATGGTGCCGACCCCTATGGTCTCGAATTTAATCTTCCACAGTTCAGCAGGCGTTGCATTGGCCAGGGTGGTCTCCAGATTGACCAGCGAGATGACCAGATAAACCATGATCCCGATGTAAAACGCGAAACCGACCGGCGCGAGAAACACCACCTGTTCAAAGGGAAAGTCAGGGGCGTAGAAAAAGCTGGTAAGCGGGAATAACCACGCAGCCAGGGGGAAACAGAGGGACAGGAACAGCAGCCCCCACTGTAGGCGGGATAGGTTGCGCAGCCCCCCCTGTCGGGTATGGGTTGAGCTGGCAAGCAGCCAAGTCAGGGGTAATGCTGCCTCGGCAAAGAGCGCCCAGCGTCCCCAGCCGACCCCGCTGCCGGAAAAATTCAATGACAACAGGTTGAACGCTTCCAGAACGGCTATCATGCCAAGGGCAAGAGAAAGCAAGCTGTCGGCGACAGGACTCCTACGGCTGTAAGCATTCCAGCACGCATACGTCATTGAGACAATAATTGCAGCGATGCCTGTCACTAGCGGAAAGTCCATGTTAGGATATGCTTTATAGTACAATTTCCGGGCAGTGCAACCACAAAAGTGGACGTCCCCTATGACTC
The DNA here is from genome assembly GCA_021849045.1 of Deltaproteobacteria bacterium. Lineage (GTDB taxonomy): Bacteria > Desulfobacterota > Desulfuromonadia > Geobacterales > DSM-12255 > Geomobilibacter. The sequence goes on from JAJZTK010000010.1 coordinate 32,597, forward strand.
CCTGATCTCCTGCATCGCCTCTCAACCCGAGGCGCTTCAACTGTCTAAAAGGCGAATGACTCTATAAAGAGGGTAGATACCAGAAGGCTCTGATGATAACCTGGTCGTTCTAAGCGCCTGGGCGACTGACGTGACCTAGAGGTAACGAATGGAAGAGTTGGTCAAAATCATGCTGGCATCCGGCAAAGCCGGCCTCGATCTCGCACTTTACGTACTGATGCCGGTGCTGGTCATCATGATGGGGATCATGAAGGTGGTCGAGGCCCGTGGGATTCTGGCTCTGGTCGCCAGGCTGCTGCGGCCATTTCTGCGACGTTTCGGCATTCCCGGCGCCGGTGCCTTTGCCATCGTGCAGATGCTGCTGGTCAGCTTTGCCGCGCCCCTTGCCACCCTGGCGATCATGGAGAAGGACGGAACCTCGAAACGGCAGATCGCCGCCACCCTGGCCATGGTCCTGACCCTGTCCCAGGCCAACGTGGTGTTCCCCATGGTGGCCGTGGGGCTGAACCTGGGCGCTATCATGCTGACCTCCATCGTCGGAGGGCTGGCAGCGGCCGCGCTGACCTACTACCTGTTTGCCCGGTCGGCCGACGACGCCAGCCCCCCTGAAGCCGGCATCGTTCCCGATCCGGAAAAATGCCGCCGGACCACGACCCTCAACCTCTTGATCGTCGGCGGCCAGGAAGCGATCCAGGTCATCCTCGGCACGATCCCGATTCTGATCCTGGCCATCTTCCTGGTGAACATCCTGAAGGCCACCGGCGCCATCGCCCTGCTGGAGACCCTGCTGACCCCCCTGTTCCGCCTGATCGGCTTTCCGCCCGTTGCCGTGCTGCCGCTGGCCACCAAATACCTGGCCGGCGGCACCGCCATGATGGGGGTCACCCTCAACCTGCTGAAGGAGGGGGCCATCACCACCCGGGAGTTGAACCGGATGGCGGGATTCATCACCAATCCGTGCGACCTGGTCGGGGTAGCCGTGCTGATCTCGGCCGGCAATCGCTGCGCCTCCGTGGTCCGCCCGGCACTCGCCGGCGCCGTGGCAGGGATACTGATTCGCGGCGTGCTGCATCTGTTGATGTTCTGAGACATTGTGAAGATAATTCTATCGCGAGGTATGGGCATGCTGACCACCAAGGAAGCAATCGAAGAGCGACGCAGTATCCGCAAGTTCAAGCCGGAGCCGGTCCCGGATGAACTGCTGGCAGAACTTCTGGATGCAGCCAGACTGGCTCCTTCCGGGTGCAACGCCCAACCGTGGCGCTTCAAGATCGTCAAGGACGATGAAACGAAAAAGAAGCTGGCACTGGCGGCCTTTGACCAGCCGTTCATCGCGGCGGCGCCGGTGGTGCTCGTCTGCTGCGCCGACATCAGGGGGTACGTGGAAGGGATGGTCTCCAGCACCGAAGACCTCGGCAGGATAGGCGCGGTCGAGGAGCGGGTGGTCAAGATCATTCTGAAGGCATCGGACAGGATGAGCGAGATGCCGCTGGAGCAGATCGGCCCCCGCATTGCCTTGAACGTCGCCATTGCGGTGGAACATATCGCCTTGCGCGCCCTCGATTTCGGTCTGGGGAGCTGCTGGATCAGGCTCTTTGATGAACCGTCGATAAAGGGGATCTTCGGCTGGGACGACAATCTGCACGTCGTAGCCCTCCTGCCGCTCGGCTATCCGGCCGAGGCGCCACTGCCGAGAAAGCGGCGGGCACTGGCGGAGATCCTGCTGTAGGAAGGCGTTCGGGCTGGAATGCCAGCTGCCTGGTACCCCGGAACATTATTTGTTTCGAATTGCTGAACTCGAATCAATTCCCTCCCCCCTGGCGGGGGAGGGTGAGGGGGGGGAAAATTGCCATTACCTCGGCCAGTTGCAGCTTCACCCACCCTCCAACCCCCTCCCGTCAAGGGAGGGGGAGTTTGCGAAATTAAAAGTGTTACAGTGTACTAGCCCCCAATGCCTGCCTGCGTGTGACTCCGCGTACGGCATTCACGGGAAAAGGGAGTTTAGACAATCACTCCAAGGAGAGAAGAAAATTATGAATGAAATTCTGAGCGGTTTCCCCGTTGTCGTGGCGTTTCCGATTGCATGGGGAGAGATGGATGCCCAACAGCACGTCAACAATGTCGTCTACTTTCGCTACATCGAGAATGCCCGCATAGCGTATTACGATAAGATCGGGGCCTGGAAGATGATGGAAGAGTCCGGGATAGGAACGGTTCTGGCTTCAACCCAGTGCAGATACAGAATCCCGCTGACCTATCCCGACACCGTTTCGGTGGGGGCAAAAGTCACGAAGGTCGAAGCGGATCGCTTCACGATGGAATATCGTGTGGTGAGCCACCGGTTGGGCAAGCTCGCGGCAGAGGGGAAAGGGGTGCTGGTAACCTTCGATTTCCGGGAGAACAGGAAGACTCCCTTGCCGGAAGAGCTGAGAACAAACATTTCTTCCCTGGAAGCCACGGTCGTGGAGCCAGCCGGGGCCCATGGCGAGTAACCGCAGCAGGAAAGTCCACAATGCAGACGACCCTTGCCGCATATGGCGCCCTATTGAGAGAGGTTGACCGCTGGTTCGCCGGCTGCCTGGAGCACCACCCCGGTGAAATCTCCTGCACCAGCGGCTGCAGCGACTGCTGCTGCAGCCTGTTCGACATCACCCTGCTGGATGCCTGGAATCTGAAGAGTGGCTTCGACCTGTTGCCGGACGAGCTTCGCCGCCCTGTGATTGCCAAGGCAGAGTCGAGACTGGCCGGACTCCATCAGGTCTGGCCCGATTTCGAAGCGCCCTATATCCTCAATCTGCGGCCGGAAGAGGAGTGGAACGCTCTCATGTCCGACGAAGATGAGACACCCTGCCCGCTCCTGGCCGACAACGGCACCTGCCTCGTCTACGACCACCGCCCCATGACCTGCCGCCTGCACGGCCTGCCGCTGATCGACGGCTCCGGCGAGATCATGCATGACGAGTGGTGCACCATGAATTTTACCGGATGCAACGACCCGCTGACGCTGCCCGGTCTGGCCGGAGAATTCGAGCGGCTCTTTCGTGAAGAGGTACGTCTCGGCCGTCAGTTTACCGGCCAACTGCTGGGCAAAGTGGTCCATGAACTGGACACCTTCATTCCGACAGCCCTGTTGGTTGATTTCACTCGGTTTGACTGGGGTGGGTGGTGGCAAAGACACCGCGACCGGATTATGCGGTTGCAGCAGCCCTGAAATGGACTTTCAGGTGCGCTTGAACATCTTCTCGATTTCGGCAAGGGTTATGGTCGCGATGACCGGGCGGCCATGGGGGCAGCGGGTGGCAAAGTCGATGGCGTCCATCTGCCGGAAGAGCTCCCGGATCTCTATTACCGAAAGGCTCTGCCGGCCGCGCACCACGCTGTGACAGGCGATGGTGGCGAGCAACCCCTCGACCAGATCGGCCATGGAGCGGCTGCGGCCAATCCCCTGCAATTCCTCCAGCATGTCGAGCACGGTCCGGTCGGCGGGGAGGCGGGCGATCAGCCGCGGCACCGCCTTGAGCAGCCAGGTATTGCCGCCGAAATGGTCCAACTCGAATCCGAGACGAAGGAACTCCTCAGAGTGCTCCCGGGCGGTCGCACTCTGGGCAGGCGAAAGCTCCAGGGTCTCGGGAAACAGCAGCCCCTGCCGCTCGATCCCACCCGAGGCATATTCGGCGCGCAGCCGCTCGAACGCGACCCGCTCATGGGCCGCATGCTGGTCGATCATGACCAGATCATCACCTTGCTGGCAGACGAGATAGGCGGCATTGAACTGACCGATGACGGTCAGGGAGGAAAAGTAGCCCGCTTCCGGGCACGCCTCGCTGGCTGGCTGCTCCGGCAGTGCCACATCTGCCGCGGCACGTTCGGGCTCTTGAGTAGAGAGCGGCCGGTGTTCAACAGTTGCCGGCGGCTGCACCCGGGGCTCCGGTTTTATGGTGCCGCCAGTGGGCTGCCCGCCTGACCATCCCCGTGGAAAAGATTCCTGGCGGTGGGGTGTCTGCGCATAGCTCTGGAGCGCATCCCGTACCCCGGCCACCATCTCCCGACTGACAGAGGCCGACGCGTTGTCGCCGGACTCACGCCTGCCGTCCGCAAGCCAGGGAGCGGAGCGAATGGCAGCCTCAATGCCCCCCAGGATGATGTCGTGCACCCGCCCCTGCTCCCGGAACCGGACTTCATGCTTGGTGGGATGCACATTGACGTCCACATCCCCCGGCGGCAGGTCAATAAACAGGACAACGACCGGGTAGCGACCCCGCTCCAGGACCTGACGGTACCCCTGGAGGACGGCATGCTGCACCACCCGGTCCCGCACAAAGCGGCCGTTGATATAGGTGTACAGGGCGCTGGCCGACGAGCGACTGCTGGCAGGACCACCCACCAGCCCATGCACCGACACCGATTCGTCGCAATAATCGAAATGGTAGAGATCACTGGCCAGTCGTTTGCCCAAGAGCTCCGCCGCGCGGCTCTGCAGTGTGCCGGGAAGGGCACGGAATACCATTTTACCGTCGTTCAGATAGGTAAACCGGACATCGGACCTGGAGAGGGCAAGCCTGGTGAGAAACTCCCCCACATGACCGGCCTCGGTCTCAGGGCTTTTCATGAACTTGAGCCGGGCGGGGGTATTGAAAAAGAGGTTGCGCACCGCGATGACGGTCCCCTCGGCCATGCCGAACTCCTTTACCTCCCTGATCCGCCCCCCCTCGGCGTAAATCTCCGTTCCGGCCAGGCTTCCCCGCTCACGGCTCTGAATGGTAAAGCGCGAAACCGAGGCGATGGAAGGAAGTGCCTCCCCCCGGAACCCCAGCGTGCCCAGATTGAACAGGTCGCTGTCGCTGGCGATCTTGCTCGTGGCATGTCGCTCCAGCGCCAGAAGGGCATCATCTCCGGACATCCCTGAACCGTTGTCCGTCACCCTGATGAGACGCTTCCCCCCCCCCTCGATCTCGGCAACGATATCGGTACTCCCCGCATCCAGGGCATTTTCCACCAGCTCCTTGACAACCGACGCCGGACGCTCCACCACCTCGCCAGCAGCGATCTTGTTCGTGATTGACTCGGGCAGTATCCTGATACGGGCGGCCACGCTAACTCCTTGGTGATGATGGTCTGAATCAAGTACAAAAAAAAGCCGGAACCACGGGTTCCGGCTTATCATGAGGCTGCAAACGTTGCAATAGTTTCTTGTTGGACTGCCGAAGAAGGCTTCTACGCGTAGGTTGAAAAACCGCCTTTTTCGCTTTGTTGAGGGGGTGCCACGTTCTCGGAGTTCTTGGCCAGCATGGTGGCAACCTGATTCTGCGCATCGGCACTCTGTTTGAGTGCCACCACACCAAGCTGGGAGTTGTTCATCTGGTCGCGCAGATAGAGGGCTTGGTTCGCTACTGAAGTGATTTCCATGGCATTACACCTCCCATTTGCAGCCTACAGGAACATTATCGAGCCCTGCAAGAACATTCTTTAGAAATAAATCCCGGATCTGAAAAGGCGGCCAAATAATTAGCCACCAACGCCTAATTATTCAGCAGCACAAAGGTATAAACATCCCCACGCCCACTAAAATTATCATATATTCAGCATGTTGCAACTTGGCAAAGTCATTGCTTATCCCTCACAGATTTTCCAACGACGGAAAAGACGCTACCAATGGAGGTAAGCAATGGACGTGTCAATGATGACAACGCTGCGCGCCAGCACGGATGTACTTTTTCTCATGCTCGGTGCCGTCATGGTCTTTGCCATGCATGCCGGATTCGCCTTTCTGGAGGTGGGGACGGTACGCAAGAAGAACCAGGTCAACGCCTTCGTAAAAATCCTCACCGACTGGGCAGTTTCCACCGTTGTCTATTTCCTGATCGGGTTTCCCCTCGCCTACGGCATTTCCTTTTTCAAACCCGCGGACCAGTTAATGGCGGGCAACCAGGGATATGAACTGGTGCACTACTTCTTCCTGCTCTGCTTTGCCGCCTGCATACCGGCCATCATCTCCGGCGGGATCGCCGAACGCGCGAAATTCTGGCCACAGGTCTTGGCCGGCGCTATCTTTGCCGGGGTGACCTACCCACTCTTCGAATCGTTTGTCTGGGGCAAGAACTCCTCAATCCTGCAGGACCTGTGCAAACGGATCGGCGGTGCGGAATTCCACGACTATGCGGGATCGGTTGTCGTGCACTCCCTGGGCGGCTGGCTAGCCCTGCCGGCAGTCATGATCCTGGGGCCGCGCATGGGTCGCTACCTCCGGGGGAAATCACACCCGATCCCCATCAGCAGCATTCCCTTTCTGGCCCTCGGTTCCTGGGTGCTGGCGATAGGCTGGTTCGGGTTCAATGTCATGAGCGCCGGCCACTTGGACAAGATATCCGGCCTGGTTGCCGTAAACTCGCTTCTGGCAATGGTTGGCGGGATACTGGTCGCAGTACTGATCAGCAAGTGCGATCCGGGTTTTGCCCACAACGGTGCACTTGCCGGGCTGATTGCCGTCTGTGCCGGAAGCGACGTCATGCATCCACTCGGTGCGTTCGTCACCGGAGGGATCGCTTCTCTCATCTTCGTATACGGGTTTCAGTTGGAGCAGGAAAAACTCAAGATCGACGATGTCCTCGGCGTCTGGCCGCTCCATGGGATTATTGGCTCGTGGGGTGGAATCGCCGCCGGCTTCTTCGGCCTCAAGGAACTGGGAGGGATGGGTGGGGTCTCTCTCCTGTCACAGTGCATAGGGACCGTTGCCGCCATTCTGTTTGCCCTCGCGAATGCCTTCCTGGTCTACGGCATTCTGGCGAAAACCGCGGGTATCCGTCTCAGCGACGAAGAGGAGTTTGCCGGCGCCGACCTGAGCATCCACTCCATTGGCGCTTATCCGGAAGAGCACGTGCGCTAGCCGAATCAACAATGACCTGCAACGAAAAAAGCCCGCGATCGCGGGCTTTTTTCGTTTACTCGTTACCGGCAGATATACTATCCGCTCAGGCCATTCTGAAGGAACGAAAGCATCTTCTGGGCAACATCCTTGCTGTTCACCTGATATTTCCCCGACTCAACCTGCGCCTTCACAGCCTCCACCCGATCGGCCCGGAAACTTGCTTCCTGCTCCTTCCCCTGGGACACGGCCTGACTGATTTGCTCAGCAGTCTTGGAAATATCGAGTCGGTCTTTCTCAACCTGCGCCTTGGTGCTGCTCGCTGCTTTCTTATCATCCGGTTCAACCTGCGGTGGCTGTTCGACCCGCTCGGTGCGGGGGGCCTGCAGTCCGGTCTGCGGTAAATTTCCATCAATTTTCATAACGACCCGCCTCCCTTCTCGCCATATACTGCCATACTTTTTCGGCCCGACACCCTAAAACTTTAGTCAATCATACGCAGATACATATTATATATATTTAATCAAACTCACAATTACTTGTCCTGTTTGACCAGTATGAGCACCTCTTCCAATCGGGACGTGTTCACGAACGGACGGAGTTCTATGGTCTGAAAGATGCCATACTCACCTTTGCGCACCATGGTCACTTCGCCCACGGGAAGCCCTTTGGGAAAGATCTGACCGACACCGGAAGTGACAATCACGTCACCGACCTTGATATCATCGTCCCGCATGGCAAATTCCATTGAACAACGACCATCCCCTTTCCCCTTTACCACGCCGCGCCCCCTTGAGCGCTGTGTAATACCGGCTATCGAACTGGCATGGTCCGTCACCAGCAGGACCCGCGAACTGCCTGCCGCCACTTTTATGAGCTGACCGACAACACCATTGGCGGCAATCACGGGCATTCCCTCCTGAAGACCATCCACGCTACCGCGATCGATCAGAATGGTTCTGAACCAGGGGGAGCTGTCCTCGCCGACGACATGCGCTGCCAGGATGGCGTTGGGCTGCCCGGCTTTCAGATTCAGAAGCTTCTGCAGACGGTCGTTTGCCAGCACTGCCTCCTGATCCTGAATGAGCCTGGAGTTGAGCCTTTTGACAGTCTCCCTGAGCTGCAGATTTTCCTGACGAACCCCCACCAGATCGATGTAATCATTCCAGATAGTCATAATGCCGCGGTTTACATGGTCAACAACACCGATAACAGGGGCAGTAATGGTAAGAACCGCACGCTCGAATGGATTTGCCCGTTCCTTGTTTTTCAAATTCAGGGAGTAGAAAATCAGAGCGGCCAGGAAAATGAAGCCGATCAAGACGACAATACGATATTTTTTAAACTGTTCCCACATGGCAATACCTGAACTAAAAACAGATATGGGGGGCCTTCCCGCCCCCCATGCAGCTGCATCTGTTGCCCCGGGTACCGATGGAACCCGAGGTAAAACAATCGATCAGTCGAGAATAAACGTTGAGCCCGACTCTTCTTCGTGCCGAATCTCGTCAACCGGGCTGCACTTACCCTCACCCGCGTAAAGTCGATTGGGGGCGTTGAACACCAGACCGTTTTCCATCCCTATGTTGCGGTAGGCATGGACCACTCCCGGAGGGACAATGACCATCAGGGGGCTGTCAACACCGGCATAGAAGAACTGTTTTACACCACAGGTCGGCGAATCTTCCCGGCTATCCCACAGATAGACCTTGAAATTGGATGGCCCCATAAAGCAGAAATAATCGGTCTGATCAACATGTTCGTGGGGTCCGCGGGCAACACCGGGCTGGGTCATGGAAAAGTACGCCATGACCGGCATCTGCTCCGGAGCGGTTTCGTCCGAACGGAACAGTTCGGCCAGCCAGCCCCGCTCGTCCAGATACTTGGTCAGAGGACGGATCACCACATCGTGAATCTTCCCTTTTTGAAATGTCGTTATCGCGCCCTTCAATGTATCTCCTCCAGACCGCACAGATCGGCCTCGTTGTAAACCCGTTGCAGGTACTCCCGGTAACCCGATTTAGGGGTATTTTCGATGATCGCCGCCATCTGTTGACAGTTGATGTACCCTTTCCGGAGGGAAATCTCCTCAAGGCAGGCAATCTTCAACCCTTGTCTGGCCTCCAGCGTGCCGATGAAATGACTCGCCTCCAGAAGACTTTGGTGGGTTCCGGTATCGAGCCAGGCGATTCCCCGCCCGAGCTTTTCCACCCGCAGCTTTCCACGCCGCAGATACTCGAGGTTCACATCGGTGATCTCCAGTTCGCCGCGGGGGGATGGCTTCATCTCTTTGGCAAGCTGCACCACCGAGCTGTCATAGAGATACAGACCGGGGACAGCATAGTTGGTCCTCGGTCTCGCCGGCTTTTCCTCGATGCCGATGGCCTTTCCCCGGCTGTCGAACTCCACCACGCCATACCGTTCGGGATCGTTCACATAGTAGCCGAAGATGAGCGCGCCATCCGCAAAATCGGTGGCAAGCCGGTCGAGTCCCATCTTGCCGTAGAAGATGTTGTCGCCAAGGATCAGACAGACCGGATCGCCGGCTATGAACTCCTCGCCGACGATAAAGGCCTGGGCGATCCCCTTCGGCTCGGGCTGAACCTTGTAGCTGAGCTTGACCCCCCAGCGGGAACCGTCCCCCAGAAGGGACTGAAAACGCGGAGTGTCGTGGGGTGTGGAGATGATCAGGATCTCGTTGATCCCCGCCGTCATCAGGGTGGCGAGGGGGTAATAGATCATCGGCTTGTCGTATACCGGTTGCAGCTGCTTGCTGGCCACCAGGGTCAGGGGATACAGCCTGCTTCCCGCCCCGCCGGCCAGGATGATCCCCTTGCGAATAGTCATGACAGACTCCGTCTCCATAATTTCGAACTATGCGGTTCGCGTACGATTTTTAACATACCCGCCAGACCAGGTCAAACGCAAATCCCGTTGTCACGCGGCCAGAACTATCATCCGGACCGCCTCGGGAAGATCGTCACAGACCGGCACTCCGGGCGGCACCTTTAGCGCGTCAAGAACACCGTAGCCGGTCCGTACCAGAACCGGCCGACATCCTGCCGCCAGGGCCGCCTCCACATCGGCAAGCTTGTCCCCCACCAGATAGGAGGCTCCCAGATCAACGCGCCACTCCCGGGCTGCCGTCAGCAGCATGCCGGGCAATGGCTTGCGGCAGTCACACTCCCTGCGATAGTCGCCCACCCCATGCTCCGGATGATGGGGGCAGAAATAGTAGGCATCAATCGCAGCCCCGACCCGTGCCAGTTCACTGTCCATATGGGCGTGCAGACGGGCCAGGGCCGCCTCGTCGTAATAGCCGCGGCCGATGCCCGACTGGTTGGTGACCACGATAACGAGAAAGCCGGCTCTGCGCAGGTCCCGGATTGCTTCGGGAACCCCGGGAATGAACGCAAACTCTTCCACCCGGTGCAGATACTCACGCTCCTCATTAATAGTGCCATCCCGATCGAGAAAAACCGCCCGGTGCAGTTCCTCACTCCTCACTTCTCACTCCTCACCGGGGAAAAGTCGCTTCTCCACCAGGTCACAGATGATATGGATAATGGTGAGATGCCCTTCCTGGATACGTGGAGTGTCAACGCTCGGCACGATCAACGCCAGATCGGCCTCCCCTTTTATAGTACCGCCATTTTTTCCTAAAAGGCCGATCGTCCGGCACCCCAGTTCCCTGGCCTTCTCCATGGCAGCAAAGACGTTGGGTGAGTTGCCGCTGGTGGAGATCCCGACAACCACATCACCTGCCCGGGCCAACCCTTCCACCTGGCGGGCGAATATCCGGTCAAAACCGTAATCGTTCCCGAGCGCAGTCAGAATGGAGCTGTCGGTGGTAAGCGCGATGGCAGGGAGCGCCCGCCGCTCAAGCTTGAAGCGACCAATGATTTCCGCGGCAAAGTGCTGGGCGTCAGCCGCCGAACCGCCGTTCCCCATGATCAGCAGTTTTTTCCCGTCGCCCAGAGCCGCGACCAGCATGTCGACGGCCTCTGCTATCCGACCGCTGAGTGTCCGCTCTATTTCCGCAATGACCTGACCATGTTGCTGCAACTGGGCCTGTATTTCCTCATTCACGCGCTGCACTCCTTTCCCCGCGGTAAACCCGGCAATCACCCCTGCGCAGCAGTAATACCGGCAAAGCGTATTGCCTGGTTCTCCTGGATACCACTGGCAAACATCGCGAAGTCCAGGCCTCGATCCAGCCCCGGAACGGCCGCACCATCCGGGTTCGTAACGAATTCGACCGAAGGAAGCCGCGCAGCCAGATCGTTAGCACTGCGTCGGGCAGCCCGCTCGGGAAACAGCGCAGGGAGGCGAATTATCCGTAACCGGTCATGGCGGGTAGTCCAACCGGCATCCCGCAGCCCCCTGAACAGTCCGGAGTGGGCCAGTATGGTGCAGCCGTGCCCCTGCCTGGCCGCCTGCAAGGCCAGTTCGGCCACAGCGGAAACCGTCTCGGACCGGGTGTTGGCCGGAAGGTAGAGGCAATACTGCCGCTCTAGGCCCCACCGTTCCTCGTAGCGCACCTTCCCGTCACCCCGGCGCATCTGCCGCGCTGACGGTGAACCGTAGAGTTTGGCCGGGAGGAGATCCACGACCACCCGAGGCGCAACGCCGGTGCGAAACCCGGCCTGCCAGGCCCGCCTGGAGTAGTCACGCAGGCACCACTCCTCGTCCCACAAATCTTCGTCGAACCCGCCAATCCGGTCGTAAAGCGCCCCCTTCACCACCATGGCGCTGAACGAGCCATGATCGCGCTCGGCAACACCGTCTCCGGCTGGGACTTTTTCATCCGCCTGCAGTAGGTTCCCCGGCACGACCATGCCGACATCTTCCGCGGAAGCGGCGGCCATAAGCCCATCCAGCCAACCGGGCCGCACCCTGGTAGTGCAGTGGAGGATCACCCGCAGCGCGGCATCGGACCTGGCCAGGCCGGCATTGATCGCCCGCACATGCCCCAGATTTCGCTCAAATGAGATGAAGAGCGCGCGGTCATCCAGGTGCTCGGCAACGGCCTCTACCAACTGCTCGGTTTCCCGTTCGCACCCGTTGTTCAGGAAGATGAAACGGGCATCGGGCGTGTTCTCAACGAGACTCGCCAGCGCGCTCCCCACCGAAGCGGCCTCCCCCCAGATCGGGATGATCAGGTCAACGGTTACGGTCGTATCCACACCGCTATGTGCACTGCCTGTATATGTCGTCTGCATGGCTATTTAGAAAAAAAAGGGCCAAAGGTGTCCCTTCAGCCCGTTCGTTCAGATCGCTATACCCGTCTCACGACGAAACGGCAACGCTCCTCAGGAGGTTCAACTCGTCCAGCGCCTTGCCGGAGCCGAGGACAACGCAGGACAGCGGGTCTTCTGAAATGAACACCGGCAGCCCGGTCTCCTCCCGGATCAGCAGATCAAGATTGCGCAGGAGTGCGCCGCCGCCTGCCAGGAAGATTCCCTTGTCGACGATGTCCGCTGCCAGTTCCGGCGGGGTCCGCTCCAGGCAAACCTTGACCGCGTCGACAATGGCGTTCACCGGTTCGGTGAGGGCTTCCCGGATTTCCTCCGAATTGATTTCCTGTGTCTTGGGTATCCCCGAGACCAGGTCGCGGCCCTTCACCTCCATGGTGCGCACTTCTCCGCCGGAATAGGCCTCGCCAATCTCGATTTTGATCGTTTCGGCCTTCTGGTCGCCAATGAGCAGATTGTACTTCCGCTTGATGTACTGGACGATCGCCTCATCCATCTTGTCTCCCCCGACCCGCACCGATCTGGTGTAGACGATGCCGGCAAGGGAGATGACCGCCACCTCGGTGGTGCCGCCACCGATGTCGACAATCATGTTCCCCGATGCCTCGGTAATGGGGAGGCCGGCGCCAATGGCCGCGGCCATCGGTTCCTCGATCAGGTAAACCTCACGGGCACCGGCAGATTCGGCCGACTCCTTGACCGCCCGCTTCTCCACCTGGGTGATGCCGGAGGGAACACAGATGACAATCCGGGGACGAACCAAGGTCTTGCGGTTGTGAACCTTGTGTATGAAATGCCGGAGCATCTCCTCTGTGATGTCGAAGTCGGCAATGACCCCGTCCTTCATCGGCCGGATGGCGGTGATGTTGCCAGGGGTGCGCCCCAGCATCTTCTTGGCCTCCATCCCGACAGCCAGGGCTCTCTGCTGGCCATTGCTGGTTGTCTGGACCGCCACGACGGACGGCTCCCGGATGACGATCCCTTTTCCCTTCAGATACACGAGGGTATTGGCCGTCCCCAGGTCAATGGCCAGGTCGTTGGAGAACATCCCGAACAGGTAGTCGAATATTTTCAGCATGAACGCCTCTTTTGTTTAATAGTCGTTACGTCCGTAAAAAGAAAAATTTATAACAAAATCACCTGATTGATGCAAGCTTTAATGCCCTTTACCGGCTATTTTACGGCATATAAGGCAAAAAGTGAGAACTGGCGCCGATTCGCAGCCGTTTTGATACCTTGCGACCGGGCGTTCTTATGATACTGTTACTCATATCCCAGTTGGAGAACGCCATGGACCAGCGACTCCTCAGTTCGCTCCTCAGGCCCGAAGCCTATCCCGAACCGACCGACTCTGTGTCGCTGCAGCAGACCCACGTCTCCTGGCTCCTCTTCACCGACCGATTTGTCTACAAAATCAAGAAACCGGTCGATTTCGGTTTTCTCAACTTTACCACCATGGACCGCCGCCGCTTTTACTGTCACGAAGAGGTGCGCCTCAACCGCCGTCTCTCTCCGGACCTGTACGAAGGTGTCATTGAAATCAGGGAGACCCCTGACGGTGCAGTCTTCGACGGAACCGGACGGGTTATCGACTACGCGGTGAAGATGCACCGGCTACCGGCCGAGCGGATGCTTGACCGCCTGGTGGAGACGGAAGGGGTAACTTCCGACCGTATCCGTGAACTTGGCAGGATCATTGCCGACTTCCATCTGGCTGCGGCCCGGGGAAGCGAAATCAGCCGCCATGGTGAGCTCGGCACCATCCGGAGGAACTGGACCGAGAGCATGGAACAGGTGGCACCATTCGTGCCCAACTGCATTCCCGAACAGCACCTGACCACTATCCGCGCCTGGTCGGAGCAATTCATGACCGAACAGGCGCCACTGTTCGCCAAGCGGCTGGCTGAGGGGTTCATTCGCGACTGCGACGGCGATCTCCATTTGGGAAACATCTGCCTCACGGATCGCTTTCACATCTTCGACTGCATCGAATTCAACGAGCGCTTCCGCTATATCGATACCGCGGCGGACCTGGCCTTTCTCCTCATGGATCTCGACTTCCACGGCCGGAGCGACTTTGGTTCGCTTCTGCTGGAGACCTATATGGCCGAGACCGGTGACGGGGAGATTGCGCTGCTGCTGGATTTCTACCGTGTCTATCGTGCCTTTGTCCGGGGGAAGGTGACGGCATTCCGCTTGAATGACCCGGCTACACCACAGGAAGAGCGGAGCCGGGTTCAGGAACTGGCAACGGCCTATTTCCGGCTGGCCAGGGGGTACCTCCTGCGGCCGAACCTCCCCCCTACTCTCTTCATCACCTGTGGCCTGATGGGGAGCGGCAAAAGCAGCATCGCCCGCCTTCTGGCAAGGGAACTGGGACTGGTCTGGCTCCGCTCGGACAGGACCAGAAAGGAATTGGCCGGCGTCACCGTACCACCCGGCACCGCGGAGGATTTCGGCGCAGGACTCTACACAATTGAGATGACCGAGGCCACGTACGGGGAGTTGGCCCGGTTGGCAGAAGAACAGCTGAGAGCGGGACGAAGTGTCGTGGTGGACGCCACGTTTTGCAAGACGAAAGATCGCGACCGCTTCCGTCAACTGGGTGCCAGAATCGGCTCCCGCTGCATCACCATTGCCGTTGAATGCCCTCTTGACCTGCTCGCAAAAAGACTGCAGAGCCGCTACGAGGAGAGATTGGACATTTCCGATGGCAGGCCCGAACTGCTCGACGGGCAGGCCGCGACATTCGAACCACCGAGCCGGGATGAAGGGGACCTGATCCGGTTGCACTCAGTTGGCCACCCCTTTGCCCTGGCTGAACAGGTACTGCAGGAGCTGAAACTGTCATGACGCCTTTCCAGCGCTGGAAACGACGGATGCTCAAACACCTCCGCCTCATGGAGTCCTGGGTAATTTTCTTTCTCCTTGGTCTCATCATGATGAACTACCCGTTCATCCACATCTTCAACAAAAATGTGGAGGTGTTCGGCTTCCCACTACTGTTTCTCTACCTTATGGGGGGGTGGGCAGTCTCCATCTGCGTCATCTACCTCTTCACCAAAGCCATGGAGGATAACAACCACAAGGAGGAACGCCATTGAGCGTTGGCCTGGAAACGGTCGTTGGGGTTTCCCTCCTCTATGTGATCCTGCTCTTCCTGGTCGCCTATTACGCCCATGTAAAAGGAGAACAGGGCCAAAGCATTGTCTCGAACCCCTACATCTACTCACTGTCGATAGCCGTCTACTGCACGTCATGGACCTTTTACGGCAGTGTCGGCAAGGCTGCCACCACCGGCCTGGATTTCATCCTCATCTACCTGGGCCCATCCCTTACCGCCTTTTCCTGGTGGCTGATCCTGCGAAAGATCATCCGAATCTGCAAGGAAAACAACATCACTTCCATCGCCGACTTCCTCAGTTCCCGCTATGGCAAATCCCAATGGCTGGGAGCCCTGATCACGGTTATTGCCATTCTTGGCATCATCCCCTATGTTGCCTTGCAGTTGAAAGCGGTCTCCACCACCTTCCTGATCATTTGCGGCAACCAGCACATCCATTTCCCCAAAGAGATCATAGGTCAAGACGTTGCTCTCCATTCCGGCTTTATTGCCGCCCTCGTCCTCAGTATCTTTGGCATAATCTTCGGGGCACGCAGCCTGAGATCGTCGGAACGGCACGAAGGGCTGGTGGCGGCCATCGCCCTCGAATCGATCGTCAAGCTGGTGACGTTTCTGATCGTAGGGATATTTGTCACGTTTTTCCTGTTCGATGGGTTCACCGACATATTCTCCCGACTGAAGGCGCAGCAGACCGTGTACGACCACTTGACCACCCTGGGCGGAGAGGGCGAATCCGATTACGCCAACTGGCTTACCATGCTGTTTCTTTCCATGAGCGGCATCATGCTACTCCCCCGCCAGTTCCACATCATGGTGATCGAAAACTCGTCGGAAGAGCATATCAAGGAGGCGATGTGGCGGTTTCCGGCCTATCTCTTTGCCATCAACCTCTTTGTCATCCCGATCGCCTTTGGCGGCATCCTGTCCACCGGCAGCACCAAGGGAGCCGACTATTTCGTCCTGACGCTGCCGCTGCTGAGCGGTCACTCGTGGATCGCTCTTCTCGCCTTCCTGGGAGGGTTCTCCGCCGCAGCCGGCATGATCATGACCGAATCGGTGGCGGTATCAACCATGTTCCTGAACCACCTGGTCATGCCGATTGTGGTCAGACTGACTCCGCGATCCTGGTTTCCGCTGCTCCTCATCAACCTCAAGCGGTTCGGCATCTTCCTCGTCGTCTTTCTCGGTTATGCCTACAACCTGATGCTGGGGGACACCTACACCCTGGTGAACATGGGGCTGATCTCCTTTGCTGCGGCTGCCCAGTTCGTTCCGGCCATGCTGGGTGGACTCTACTGGCGCCGCGGGAACAAGGCGGGAGCCATCAGCGGCATCCTCTGCGGATTCCTGGTCTGGTTCTACTCGTTGCTGCTCCCTTCGTTCATCATTTCCGGCTGGTGGAAAACAGATATCCTGGAAAAGGGGCCTTTTGGCATGGCACTTCTGAAGCCAACCGAGCTATTCGGCCTCTCGGGATTGGATATCTGGACCAATTCCCTCTTCTGGAGCATGTTTTTCAATGCCGGCTGCTACCTCTTCTGCTCGATCGCCCTGAGACAGGGTGACAAAGAACGGGACCAGGTACGAAAATTCGTGGACGTATTCCGGCCAAAGGGGGAGGAACCCCGATGGGAAACAAAACGCCTGTCAAAGCCGGTAACCGTCATGCAGTTCGTCACCCTGCTGGCCAAGTTCACCGGCGAGCCCCAGGCATATGCGGCGATCGGCGAATACCTGGGTAACCGCGAGATCGACGAGAAAGGCGGCGTTTCGGAGTTCGAACTCCCCAACCTCAAACGGTTCGTTGAAAAAACCCTGGCAGGCTCGGTCGGCGCGGCAGCCGCCGGCGCCATCGTTGAAAGCTACCTGTCGGACGTGGGCTCGAAGATGGAACCTTTTTACGACATCTTCAGTTCGGTACGAACCTCTCTGGAGGAGAGCAGTGAGGCGCTCTACGTCCGGCTCAAGGCATCCGAGATCATGAACCGGTCCCTCGATCTCCGGATCATTATGGAAGATCTGCTGGAGCTGCTGAACAAGGAGTTCAAGTTCGATCTGGCCGTAATCAGGACCGTGGACAGTACCGGTGCTCTTCGAGTGCAAAGCTTCAAAGGGATTGAGGTGGACGTAATCCTCGGCAACACCATTGTCCCGGAGGTCGACTCTTACATCGGCGAGGCGTTTCTCACCAATAAAGCCCAATTTGTCAACGACGCGAGAAACATCACCAAAGCCTATACCCAGGCGATCCTGGCGCGACAGAACTTCAGCTCGTTTGCCCATATCCCCATTGCCAGGGAAGGTGAGCCAGCCACCGGCATCCTGTCGGTCTTCTCGATCAACATCGTCGGCCTCTTTACGGAACAATTCCTCGATCTGCTGGCCAGTCTGGCCGGCCAACTGGCCCAGGCGGTCAAGATCGTCGAAGAACGGGAAGCTCGGGAGCAGGAGCGGAAAGAAAAGGAAAAGGCCCTTCTGGAAACCGCCCGGGTCACCAGGGACATGGAACTGGCCAAGCAGATCCAGCACTCACTCCTCCCCGACGCCCCACCTTCCATTCCGGGGATAGAGCTTGCCAGCCGCTGCATTCCGGCTACCCACATCGGTGGCGATTATTACGATTACTTCCCGCGAAGCCCTGAGATCATCGACTTCGTGATTGCCGACGTTTCCGGACACAGTGTCGGTGCGGCACTGATCATGGTAGAAACCAGGTCGGTCCTCAGGGCGCAGGTCATGACCACCTCCAGTACCGGCAACATCATCAAACAGCTTAACGCATTGCTTTACGAAGATCTTTCCCGGGCCGAACTCTTTATCAGCATGTTCTACGCCAAATATGACGCCCGGGACAGGACCCTCAGCTATTCCAGCGCCGGCCACAATCAACCGCTGCTGTACCGGCATTGCGAAAGGAGTTGCGAAGAGCTGGATGCCGAAGGGATGATCCTGGGGGTCAAGCCGGATGTGGAGTTCGAGGAAAAACGGCTCGAAATGGCCCCGGGAGATGTCCTCTTGCTGTACACCGACGGAATAACCGAAGCGGAAAACGAAGCCGGGGAGATGTTCGGCACAGAGCGGTTGATGGCTGCCCTGAAACGGGAAGTCGATGGGGATGCGACGGCCATCGTGGAGGGGATCTACCGGGAAGTGAGGTCCTTTACCCGCATCGAAATTCAGACCGACGACATATCGGTAGTCGTCCTGAAAGTGCTGTTATAACAAAAGAACGCGTCAGGGTGTCGCGAAGACGCCAATGATGTGCAATAATGATTATAGAATTGGAAATCGACGGCCACACAAGGAGGATTGTCATGAACCTGAAATCCGAGATACGAAACAATGTCGTCATTCTGGAAGTGCAGGAAGAGCGGCTCGATGCCCACAACTCCGGAGACCTGAAAGCGGCCATGCTGAAGTTCTATGAAGAGGGAAACAAGAATATCCTGATCGACCTGAAAGATGTCCGGTTCATCGACAGTTCCGGACTCGGCGCCCTGGTATCGGGATTCAAGAATGCCATCTCCCACCAGGGGAACCTCAAGCTGGCCTCTTTACAGCCTCAGGTCAAGTCGATGTTCGAACTCACCCGTCTACACCGTGTCTTCGAGATATTCCCCTCCCTGACCGAAGCCATTGAAAGCCTCTGAGGATATGGTCATGGGCGACAACTCTATTGCCGTTGAAATCAAGGTGCCAAACCAGACCCGCTACCTCAGCCTGATCGGCCGCATCGGAGAGGACGTGGCGCGGGAGCTGAACCGCTATTCCGGCGACCGTGAGACCCTGGCCTATCACATCAACCTGGTCCTCACGGAAGCCATGGTGAATGCCATCAAGTATGCCGGCGCCGGAGGGGAGGAGGAGACGGTCCACATCCGCATCCATATCACCGATGACGCACTGGCCATCAAGGTGTTCGACCATGGCCAGGGATTCGATATCAACAATATTCCGGATCCGGATTTTGAAACGATAGAAGATCGGGGACGGGGTATCTTCCTGATCAGGTCGCTGATGGATTCGGTCTGCTATCGTAAGGCAGCGGATGGCAACGTACTGGAGATGATCAAGAAACTGACATGAGCGGTACGAACGAGGCTTACCGGGTGCCTTGTCCCCGATACAGTTGCCAAAGCATTATCCCACCCACCACGAGCATCGGCAGGCTCAGCAGTTGGCCCATGGTGGCCACGCTGGCAATGAATCCTATCTGCTGATCCGGCTCGCGGAAGTTTTCGACCACAAATCTGAACAGACCATAACCGGCGATAAAGGTCCAAAAGATGGCGCCGTCCGGGTGCCGGCGACCGGAAATCGTCCGCAGGATGGCAAACAGCACAACCCCCTCCAGGAATGCCTCATAGAGTTGAGACGGATGGCGGGGCAGTGGGCCGCCGCCGGGAAAGACAATCCCCCACGGCATATCGGTCGTTCTCCCGAACAGTTCGCCATTGATGAAGTTGCCGATCCGGCCGAGCCCCAGACCGATCGGCGCCGGCAGGAAGCCGAGATCGGCCAGTTGCCAGAAACCGAGCCCCTTCTTTCTGCCGAACAGGTAACCGGCAACAATCCCCCCGATGAGCCCGCCGTGGAACGACATCCCACCTTCCCAGACCGCAAACAGCTTCAATGGATGGGCAAGATAGTACGAGAGGTTATAGAAGAGGATGTAGCCGAAACGGCCGCCGAGTACGATCCCCAGTGCCACTGAGAACACCAGGTCCGCCACATCGTCCTTGGTGAGCGGCAGTTGCTTGCGGCGCGCTGCATCACGGATCAGAAAGTACGCCGCGGCAAAACCGAGGATATACATCAGTCCGTACCAGCGAAACTCCAGGGGACCGAGACGAAGGAATACCGGATCTAGTGAAGGAAAGGTCATCTGTTATCCTGTAAACGGGTGCACCGAGCACCCATGCAGTTCGTAAACGTTGGGAGCATACCATAGGTCTTCCGCTCTACAGCAGGAAAATTTGCACTAACGACATTGGTGCATACAAAAAAACGGCAGCGCCGATGGGCACTGCCGTTTTAGTCGGAAGGAATTGTCTCCTAGAACTTGCCCAGGAGCGGCACGATCAGGAGCGAGA
>JAJZTK010000132.1 GCA_021849045.1 Deltaproteobacteria bacterium
GCCTCCACCTCCTGCTGTTCCCGGTTCCTGATCTTCCAGAGGTCGGTGATGTCGGCCTCGTCCATGGTGGTCACAAAGGCGGTCAGCTGCTGCGCAGCATGCAGATTCCGGGCGATGGTCCGCCGTATACCGCGCAGCGGCAACCGCTCCTCCGGAACGGACGGCTCTTCCCTCCCGCTGACAGGTTGGGCAACCGACTCCAGGTCTTCCGGGGTAACGCTGCCATGGGGGCCGCTTCCACGAATGGTAGCCAGGTCGATCCCCCGCTCGCGGGCCAGTTTCCGCACCAGCGGCGTTGCCCGCACCTCGCGCTGCGAGGTGGTCGGAGGAGCGGGTTCTTCTTCCTCTTCGGGAAGGACGCCGACGATCCCCACCGACTTCGGCCTCTCGCTGACCGCCTCCCCTTGGGCAGCGATGGCGAGCAGCGGTTCGCCGACCTTCACTGTTTCGCCTTCGCGCCGCAGGAGCCGGGCAACGATCCCGGCGCGGGGGGTGGGGACCTCCACCACCGCCTTGTCGCTCTCCACCTCCAGCACGGTCTGGTGTTCGGCGACCCGGTCCCCCTCCCTGACCAGCCACCGGCGCAGTTCCACTTCAGCGATCCCCTCCCCCAGGTCGGGGAGCTTGAATTCATAGGGCATGTCAGTACCTCAACGCTTCTTCAATGGCCCTGGCAATCTGTGCCAGGGTCGGCAGGTAGCTGTCCTCCAGCTTCGGCAGCGGCATGGTAACGTCCGGCGCCGCCACCCGGAGTATCGGTCCTCGCAGGGATAGGATCGCCTCCTCCGCAATGGTGGCCGCGATCTCGGCACCGAACCCGCAGGTCTTTACCGCCTCCTGGACGATCACCACCCGGCCGGTCTTCCTGACCGAGGCGAGGATGGTCTCGCTGTCGAACGGATTCAGGGTCAGTAGGTCGATCACCTCGGCATCGTAAGGCCCGACCGCCTTCAGCACCCGTTCCAGCATGCTCCCCCAGGCGATGACCGTCACGCCGGCCCCCTCGCGCACCACCCGAGCCTTCCCGAGTGGGACTATGTACTCTCCCTCCGGCACCTCCTCCTTGATAAGCCGGTAGAGCCGGGTCGGCTCCAGGAAAAGGACCGGATCGGGATCGCGCAGCGCCGCCAGGAGCAGCCCCTTTGCCGTGTACGGCCCGGACGGCACCACCACCTTGATCCCCGGCATATGGCAGAAGAACGCCTCCGTGCTCTCCTCGTGCAGCTCCGGCGCCTTGATCCCGCCGCCGTAAGGGGTCCGGACCACCAGGGGGCAGGTGAAGCGGCCGCGGGAACGGGCGCGGAGCCGGGCAGCATGGGAAAACAACTGGTCAAAGGCACCATAGAGGAACCCCATGAACTGGATCTCCGCCACCGGCCTGAGACCATAGGCTGCCATGCCGATGGCGGCCCCGACAATGGCCGACTCGGCCAGGGGGGTATCGATCACCCGCTCGCTGCCGAACCGGTCGAAGAGCCCCTCGGTAACCCGAAAGACCCCGCCGTCCCGCCCCACATCCTCACCGAGCACGATCACCCGGTCGTCCCGGGCCATCTCCTCCTGCAGGGCCAGATTGATCGCCTGTACCATGGTGCGCCTCGCCATGTCAGTGGCCCTCCAGCTGCCCGGCCTGCCGCGGGGTGAGGGAGGCGGCGGTGTGGGTGAACATTTCGGCGACAGAGGGAGGCGTGATCGCCTCCATGGCCACCACGGCCCCGTCGATGGCGACCGTTGCCCTGGCCCGGACATCAGCCCGGAACGTTTCGCTCCAGAAGCTGCGGGTCGCAAGAAAGCGCTCCAGCCGCAGGATTGGGTCCCGGCCGGCCCAGGCGGCCACCTCCTCCGGAGGGCGGTAGCGGGCCGCATCGTCGGCCGTGGTGTGGTCGGCCATCCGGTAGGTCAGGCACTCGATGAAGGTGGGACCGCCGCCGCTGCGCGCCTTCTCCAGCGCCTCCTTGGTGGCCCGGTGCACGGCGAACAGGTCGTTGCCGTCCACCTGAATCCCCTCGAACCCATAGGCGATCGCCTTCTGGGCCAGGGACCCGCTCGCGGTCTGTCCCGCTACCGGGATGGAGATAGCCCACTGGTTGTTCTGGCAGATGAAAACGACCGGCGGGCGTAAGAGTCCGGCCAGGTTTAACCCCTCGTGGAAATCCCCCTTGGAGGTGGCACCGTCGCCGAAGTAGGCGACCACGGCCACCGGGTCTTTCCGGTAGCGGGCAGCCATGGCGGCACCCACTGCATGGGTGATCTGGGCGCCAACGCTGACGCAGACGGGAAAGATGTTGAGCCGGTCCGGCGCCCGCTGACCCCGCTCGTCGCCGGCCCAGTACTGGTACAGCTGCGAGATCGGGTAGCCGAGCGTCAGAAAAACCCCCATCTCCCGAAACGCCGGGAAGACCCAGTCTTCCGGAGACAGGGCCAGGGCGCTCCCCACCTGGGCCGCCTCCTGCCCCCTGATGGGGGGGTAAGTGCCGAGCCGCCCCTCCCGCTGCAGAGAGAGTGCCCGCTCGTCAAAGATCCGCGCCAGCACCATCAGCTCGTAGGCGCGGCTTAGCTCGTCATCGTCATAGGGGAGCAGGAGCGACTCGTCCGCCTGACCGTTCTCGTCGAGGATGCTCAGGCGGCGGGTGGTGAACGTGGCAAGTACTTCATCAGGCATGTCCGTTGTCCTTCTCCCTGAATCATAGGAACTGCTACTGCAAAGAGTTTATCCGCAGTGCTACGACTGTCAACGGAACGAGTGCTGACCAATTGAAGGCGCACTTCCGTTCCGGACTGGGGGTATGGATCTCCGGTGCTGCCATATCCGCAATTGTAATTTTGCGCAACCGTGCTAATATTAGTTTTAACCAAGATAAGACAGTGGGTGATACCATGACCGACCTGCACGTCCTTCTGGTCGAAGACAACCGTGACGATGAGGAACTCGCCCTGTGGTCGCTCGGCAAAGCCGGACTCACCCATGTGACCGTTGCCCATGACGGCCTTGAAGCCTTGACCCTGCTCTTCGGCAGTCCGCCATCCGCCGGGCAGGAACCATTCCTGCCGGATATCCTGCTGCTCGACCTGCGGCTGCCCAAAATCGACGGCCTCGAAGTTCTGAAACAGCTGCGCAGCAACGAGCGGACGAAAATGCTCAAGGTCTTTGCCCTCACCTCCTCCGAGGATCCGCAGGACAAGAAAATCTGCTCCGATCTGGGGGTTATCGCCTTTTTCTCCAAGCCGTTGGAAAGGGAAAAACTGCTGCAGTATCTCTAGGTTTGTCCCCACTCGCCCCCATTCGTGCCCATCCCACCAACCTGCAGCAACCCACGAGTCCGGCAGAGACAAATATGCAGGGACGATGATGCGCACCACCCCCACCAGCGGTAAAATACAAGTAAAGGTCATGCGAAAGAGATCGGGAAAGGGAAAACGGCCATCCGGCCGCACACTGCAGATTCTGGCGCTCTTCGAAAGAGCATAGGGAGCGCTGGTCCTGTTGATCGGACCGGGTGACGCTGCTAGTGCTGAACCTGGCGCTCGTGCTGAACCTGCTTGGAGTATTGGTCAGAACTACCGGAGGTGATCCTCATGGCAGAAAACAACTCTACCGTACCGACACACCCAGGCAGATGGGAAGGTGTCGTTCTCCCCTTGGCCGGCATCGTGCTCGTCATTGTCGCCGCCACCTTGCTCGTAGCGGCAGGGTTCGGTACCCGCCTGGGGCTGTGGCATTTCCGCATCGGTTTCGACCTGCTCAGGTACGGCGCCTACTGCGGCGCCATGGCCTTCCTGGTAGCGCTTGCCGCGGCCCTGCGCTCGTTCCGTAGTCGGCGCCTTCCGGGATTTATCCTGGCCATGGCGGCATTGGTCGGCGGCGTCCTCATCACCGCCATCCCCGTGACCTGGAAACTCGACACCGGACGGCTCCCCCGGATTCACGACATCACCACCGACATCACCAACCCGCCCGGCTTCGTCGCAATTCTTCCGTTACGGGCTAATGCCGTCAATCCGGCAGCATACGGCGGTGCAGAGATTGCAGCCCTGCAGCGCCAAGCCTATCCGGACATCAGGACCGTCATACTCGAACGTCCCGTGGCACGGGCATTCGATGCGGCACTCGGCGCAGCCCGCGCCCTGGGGTGGCAGGTGGTTGCTGCAGTACCGGCCGAAGGGAGAATAGAGGCCACTGACACCACCCGCTGGTTCGGTTTCAAGGACGACATAGTGATCCGGGTTGCGCCGGTGGGCGACCGGTCACTGGTGGATATCCGCTCGGTGTCGCGGGTGGGGATCAGCGATGTGGGGACCAATGCGAAGAGGATTCGCGCCTTCATCAAGAAGCTGACGGGCTGATTTGCAAGCATAAGGAGAGCACCGACGAGCATGCCTTCATGGTAGCCCTCCTACGATCGGCCACCTACGCCAGTTTGCGGTCATGCTTCCCCAAGCTCGAACCCCCTGTCCAACAGTAGGACTTCGACTTCATCTCCCCTGGCGTAAGACGTATCGGGAGCGAGCCGGATCAGACCATTACCCTGGATGAGGGAGGAGAGGCGACCAGAGCTTTGATTGCCGGTGGTCGAGACGCGATAACGGTCGTCGTGCGCCGAGACAATGCCCCGAATAAGGTGGGGACGCGTCCCCGTATTCGTCACCTGCTCCTGGAGGACAGCCCTGACCTTGGGCCGAAATATCCGCCAATGCCCCATCGCCTTGAGGAGCGACGGCCGCACGAACAGTTCGAACGAGACCATGGCCGCGACCGGATTGCCCGGCAGGGCGAAGATCGGCTTACCCTGCAGCATGGCGAACGCCAAAGGCTTCCCCGGTTTCATGTCGACCTTCCAGAAGGTAATGCGTCCCCCCAGCTTTTCGATCGCAACTTTGACGAAATCCCGGTCTCCCACGGAAACACCACCGGTGATGACCAGAAAATCGGCGTTCAGACCTGCCCTGATTTTCTCGCAGGTAGCGTCGAGATTGTCCCTGGCGATCCCCAGGAGCACCGGATCGCCCCCCGCATCCAGCACCTGGGCGGCCAGGCTGTAGCTGTTACTGTTGATGATCTTCCCCGGCAGCGGCGTCGAACCGGGTTCCAGGAGCTCGTCGCCGGTGGAGAGAATGGCCACCCGCGCCTTGCGGTAGACGGCCAGGGAGGTCGTTCCCATGGCCGACAGCATGCCGATCTCCTGGGGGCGGAGGAGCGACCCGGCAGGGATCACGGTGTTGCCGTGCCGGATGTCCTCCCCGCGCTCGCGGACATGGGATCCCGCCCTGATCGTCGAGGTCAGGCGTATCCATTCGCCCTCCTCAGCCACGTCCTCGATGGGAACCACCGTATCGCAACCGTCAGGAACCGGTGCGCCGGTCATGATCCTTATTGCCTCGCCTGCCGGGACCGGGGCACGGCACACCTCTCCGGCCGGCAGAAAGCCGGTGACCTTCAGGCGATTGCCGTCAAGAGCGGCATGGGAGAATGCGAACCCATCCATGGCGGAGTTGTCGGCAGCCGGAATGTCCCACGGGGCGACGTGGGCTTCCGGGGTCACCCGGTTCAGGCCCTGGAACACGGAGACCTTTTCCGTCTCCAGCGGAGTGATACATTCCAGGATGCTCCGTTGCGCTTCCTCGATACTGATCATCGGGCGATTTCTCCTTTCAGGCTCTTCAGAAATCGAGTTCCACGAACTTGCGGTTCACCATCTCATTGAACCCTTGTTGCAGGAGATCGAATTTCTGCAGGAGAGCTTCAGCCAACGGGGTAAGGAACGATTCGCCGCCGCCGGCACCTCCCTTCAGGCGGTTCACGAGAGGGAACCCCAGTCGTTTCTCCATGGCATCGATATAGGTCCATGCCTTACGGTAGGGGACGCCCATCTCTTTTGCCGCGGCATTGATCGAACCGGTCTTTTGGATCAGGCGCAACAGTTCGTCACGCCCCCGGCCGAACACCGGCTCGCCGTCGACCTCCAGCCAGATCTTGGAGCGGACCCGCAATTCCGAACCGGCTCCGCTCATCTCAGGAACCGTGCCTCGATGAAACCGGCAACTTCCTCGGCATCGTTGAGATCGAGCACCGGCACGTCCAGTTCCAGCCGTTCGTCGCTGGCCACTGCGATCAGTGCCGGATCGTATTCTTCTCCCCGACAGATCAGGGTGGCACTCCGCTCCCGACGGTGGAGTTCAATTTTGGGTAGGGAACTCTTCTTGAATCCTTCGGTCAGGACGATGTCCACATCCTGGAAATAGGTTTCCAGGAGCTCTTCCACAGATGGCGCGACCGCGTGCTGCTTCACCAGTGCCAGCTTTCCCGGCGAACAGATGAGCATGGTGTCGGTTCCGGCAGCGGTAATCCGATGCGAATCCTTCCCCGGCTTATCGATATCGAAACGGTGGGCATCGTGCTTGATGGCCCCGACCCGGTAGCCCCGTACCTTCAGTTCCCGAATGACCTTCTCCAGCATGGTGGTCTTGCCGGTTCCGGACTTGGCCACAAAGGCGACTACTTTGACGGACATGATGACTCCTCCTTGAGCTTGGCAAATTCTTCAGGGGTATTGATGTTCAAGAAAGCCCTGCCGTCCCGGTCGAGATGGGCCAACTCCTCATACGGGACATATCTGACCCTGACCTGTGGATAATATGCGTAGGCGCAGAAGTCGCCACTATCAAGGAGGGCTCTGATCGGTTCGAGACAGTTTTTTGAATAGAGCGCGAAGAGCGGTTCGTAACCGTTGGCATTGGCCTGGACAACGACATCGTAGCCGTTTCTAAGGGAGCAGAGGTAGCGGAGCACGTCACGGTTCGGAAAAGGGATGTCACAGGAGGAGACGAAAATGTACTCCGTTGCCGCGTGAAGCAGGCCGGTATAGAGGCCGCCCAGGGCGCTGCCGGGGTAGATGTCCGACAGAACCGGAAGACCGTAACCGGCAAAGCGCTCCTCGCGGTCCCCCGCCAGAACGATCTGGGCAAAGCTATCCCGAAATACCGCCAACACCCGCTCAAAGATCGGCTTCCCGTCAACCTCCATAAACGCCTTGTCCTGTCCCATCCGGCGGCTCTTGCCGCCGACCAGGATGACGCCGGTAATGTCATGGTGCAGTTGTTCGGTCATGGGAGCACGTACGTCAGGTGTATTGATTCTTCATTGTCAGAAGATCCTGAATCTGGATATACCAAATCCGCATAACGATGGGCAACAAAATTTTTCTTTGGGGCTGAACCCGGCAGTTGACAGGGTCCTTGTCCGCTCCGGTTCTCCTTCATCTGTGGCTCTTCGGCGGAACGGTCCTATTTAGCCATGGACGGAAACAGGGCGAAAATAGCGACGCTGAAACCAGAACGCCACATTGACCAGGCCGATCATCACCGGCACCTCCACCAGGGGACCGATGACCGCGGCAAAGGCCGCACCGGAATTCAGGCCGAACACCGCCACTGCCACGGCTATCGCCAGTTCGAAGTTATTGCTGGCAGCGGTAAATGCCAGCGTGGTGGTCTTGGAATAGTCGGCTCCCAGCCGTTTTCCCATCCAGAAAGATACGAAAAACATCACCACAAAATAGATCAGCATCGGGATGGCGATACGCACCACGTCCAGCGGCAGTTGCACGATAAGGTTTCCCTTGAGGCTGAACATGACCACGATGGTGAACAGCAGCGCAATCAGGGTAAGCGGGCCGATCCGCGGCACTACCTCCTTGTGGTAGCGCTCCTTCCCCATCGTCTTCACGCCGACGAACCGGGTGAGCGCCCCGGCGATGCAGGGGATGCCGAGGTAGATGAAGACGCTCTCGGCTATCTGGCGGATGCTGACAGCCACCACCACCCCCTTCAACCCCACCAGCGGCGGCAGCACGGTGATGAAGAACCAGGCGTAGATGCTGTAGAAGAGGACCTGGAAGATGCTGTTGAAGGCAACCAGGCCTGCGGCGTATTCGGTGTTCCCCTTGGCCAGCTCGTTCCAGACGATGACCATGGCGATGCAGCGGGCCAGACCGATCATGATCAGGCCAACCATGTACTCCGGCTTGTCGGGAAGCAGGACAATGGCGAGCACGAACATCAACACCGGACCGATGAGCCAGTTCTGCACCAGCGACAGACCGAGAACCTGCCGGTTGTGAAACACCTCCGGCATCTCCTCGTACCGCACCTTGGCAAAGGGGGGATACATCATGAGGATCAGACCGATGGCGATCGGGATATTGGTCGTCCCCACCTGGAAGCGGTTGATGAACGACTCCACGCCGGGGACGAAGTATCCCAGCCCCACCCCCAGGGCCATGGCGGCAAAGATCCAGAGGGTCAGCCAGCGGTCGAGGAAGGAAAGTTTGCGTCCAATATGCTCGCTCATCCGTTTTCTCCTGTCAGATAGTTGGTCAACTTCTGGCGAATCTCGTCCCTCACCCGCCGAAACTCGGGAAGTACCTCATCGGGAGAACCGGGAAGCCTGGATGGATCGTCGAAACCGATATGCACCCTATGCACTCCGCCGAAGAAGAGAGGACACTGTTCGTTGGCCGAACCACAGAGGGTGATAACATGGTCGAACAGTTGACCGGCAAACTCATCGAGGGTTTTGGAATAGTGGCCGGAGATATCAATCCCCAGTTCCGCCAGGACCTGGATGGCCAGTGGGTTGACCCGGGTAGCTTCGGTGCCTGCGGAGTAAGCCTGGAAACGGTCGCCGAGATAATGGTTGACCAGTCCTTCGGCCATTTGGGAGCGGCAGGAGTTGTGGGTACAAAGGAAGAGGATGCGTTTTTTCATGGCCTCAATATATCCGCATTTGCGGATAAATCAAGTCCATAGTAACAACTTTCTTAGCAAGTATGGAGAGGAACTGGCGCTGGTGTATTGCTAGGCACAGGGAGGGGATTTGCTCCTTACGAAGTCGGCAAGAGCCATTCGATCGGACACTGACTCGGGAAGGTTGCTCGCATGCCTTTGGAGGATGTCGAGCAGTTCCCGGCACATCTGGCAGCTCTCCCTGCTCAACTGATAGTACATCCAGACCCCCTGGCGGCGGATGTCCACCCAGCAGCTGCGCTTGAGGTAGGCCAGGTGGCGCGACACCGTGGACTGAGGCAGTTTGAGCACGGCCATCAGGTCGCATACGCACAACTCCCCCTCGGATTGCAGCAAAAGGACGATGCGCAGCCGGATCGGGTCGGAGAGTGCCTTGAATATCTGGGCATGGTGTTTCATGACCTAACCTTATAGAACAGTTGGCAGTTCCGGTCAAGGATCCCTCCAACTATCTGTCGCCAAGTGTATTTGAGTTTTTTTAATCTCATATTAAATCCGCAGACACGGATATGATCGCTGCTTGCGGGGGCAAGCGAATTTAGTTGTATTTTGCAATCAATATCGATATGATTTTCTCTAAAGGAAATAGCATGGAATCGGTCAGGGAAAAACTGCAGATATTTGTCCGCCGCTTCGGACTACTGAACGCGGAGTGCTGTGGAGAGCAGGTCTCCATGGTGCAGAGCCACATCCTGTTCGAGATCAGGAGGACAGGAAATCCGTCCATGCAGCGGGTGGCTGAGGAACTGGGAATGGACATCACCACCTTCAGCAGACAGATCAAGACCCTGGAAACGAAAGGGCTCGTGACCCGGCAGGCATCGCGGGACGACCGCCGGGTGAGCCTGTTAGGCCTTACCGGCGAGGGGGTACAGGTGCTGGAGAAGATCGATCTCTATATGTCCGGCAGGATTGAGCGGATATTTTCAGGCATGACCCTTTTCGAGCGGGAGACCGTTGTCAGGTCGCTGGGACTGCTTAATGAGGCGGTGGTCAAGGCGGACTGCTGCGCTGGACAGCAGGACAAAACATTGCATATTGCAAGTAACAGTAACAAGGAGCTGTCATGAAGATACGGGAAATCAAAGCGGTTACCAAAACGGCATGCACCCCGGTCAGCGCCGGTTGCGGCAGCACGGCTGACAATGGCCCGGACAAGCCCCCCTGCTGAGGTCCCCCCACCTCCGCCGGCGGCGGAACGATTGATGAAAAGGTTCCCGGATTTCTTTCCTGGCTACCGACCAGGGCCGGCCGCGTGCCGCGGATAACGACGGAACTCAGCTTTGCCGACCGTCTCGGCACCTGCAAGGCCCGCTGGGGAATCGGCCGGATGGAGTATATGGTCCCGCCGGGGCTCTACGCCGTCGGCACCCCCACACCCGACGACCCGGTAGTGGTGACGGCCAACTACAAGATGAGCTACGACATGGTCCGCAGCTCCCTGGCCGGCCACAACACCTGGCTCCTGGTGCTGGAGACCTTCGGCATCAATGTCTGGTGCGCGGCAGGGAAAGGGACCTTTGGCACCGATGAACTGGAGAAGAGGGTCGATTCGGTCGGTCTGGCAACGGTGGTCAACCACCGTTGCCTGCTCCTGCCGATCCTCGGCGCGCCGGGAGTGGCTGCCCATGAGGTGCAAAAGCGGACCGGCTTCACGGTCAGGTATGCAACGATCCGGGCCATGGACCTACCGTCCTACCTGGACAACGACATGGTAACGACACCGGAGATGCAGGAACTGACCTTCACGCTGCGCGAGCGGCTGGTGCTGATCCCGGTGGAACTTGTGCTGGCCCTCAAATCTATCGGCCTCATCGGCGGAACCATCTTCCTGGCAGCCTTCCTCATGGGGGGAGAGGCTGCCGGCACCAAGGCCATTATTGCCTGGCTCGGCGCCGTGTTCGCCGGAATCGTGGTTGGCCCGCTCCTCCTTCCCTGGCTGCCGGGTCGGAGTTTCGCCATCAAGGGGGGGATTGCCGGGCTTGGCTGGAGTTTCGTTTGGTACCTGCTCGCCGGCGGCGCCGCCTGGAGCGTGCCGGTCAGCCTGGCCGCCTTCCTGGCGCTGCCGGCGGTTAGCGCATTCTACACCCTCAATTTCACCGGCTGCAGCACCTACACCTCCCGTTCCGGGGTGAAAAAGGAGATGCGCCTGGCCCTGCCGGCCATGGGGGCTGTCCTTGTCGTCAGCCTCGTCCTGGTGCTGGCTGGCAGATTCCTGTAGCGGAAGGGGGATTCTCGATGAAAGGATATAGGTATCTGTCGGGCGTAACGACCCTGGAACTTCGGCCCGAGGACTGCGTTGGCTGTGGCCGCTGCCTGGAGGTCTGCCCGCACCGGGTATTTGCCCTTGACGGAACAAAGGCCCGCATCATTGACCTGGATGCCTGCATGGAGTGCGGCGCCTGTGCGAAAAACTGCCCGGCGGCCGCCATCACGGTCGATTCAGGCGTCGGCTGCGCCTCGGGACTGATCAACGAATGGCTTCAGGAGCGGAAGCTCCGTCGGGTCGGCAGCGGGTGCTGCTCCTGAACGGAATGCGCTGAACTGGACGGGAATCGGGCTTGTCGTACCTCTCCCGACAGCCTCCGACGAGGCGCTCCGACCCCGAGCGGAAAATCGCTCAGCCTACCATGATCGATTCTCTCGTTAGTCGCCACTATGGGAGATGGCCAGCCAGGCAAATTCACAATATTTTGTCACTCCTGTAACATACCTGTAACATTCACGAGCTATAGTCTCAAAATTGCAAATGTTCGCACAACCAAAAGGAGACGATTGATGCTCAAAAAGATTACCGCATTCATGGCAGCAGGCCTGTTGGCCATTTCCAGCCTGGCAAGCGCCGAAACCCTGATCAACGGCGCCGGCGCCACCTTCCCCTACCCGCTCTACTCCAAATGGTTCAGCGAGTACGCCAAGATCGATCCGAGCGTGAAATTCAACTACCAGTCCATCGGCAGCGGCGGCGGCATCAAGCAGATCACGGCCCAGACCGTCGATTTCGGCGCCTCCGACAAATCGCTCTCCGATGAAGAACTGAAAGCTGCCCCGGGCAAGCTGATCCATATCCCGACCGTCATGGGGGCC
>JAJZTK010000133.1 GCA_021849045.1 Deltaproteobacteria bacterium
GATTCGATTCGTCTTCACGGTGTACCTCCAATAATTGGGATACCGTAAAGATACTACAGGCATACGTCACAATATGTCATACCAGCTGGAAAGCCGGAGATTAGTACTACTCAGGTCTCTGTTTGACTTCAACTATCGCAGTAAGGAGCTACGTCTAACATGCCTAAAAGAACCGACATCAAGAAGATCCTCATCATCGGCGCCGGCCCCATCGTCATCGGCCAGGCGTGCGAGTTCGACTACTCCGGCACCCAGGCCTGCAAGGCCCTGAAGGAAGAAGGGTTCGAGGTGGTGCTGCTGAACAGTAACCCGGCCACCATCATGACCGACCCGGACTTTGCCGATCGCACGTACATCGAACCGGTCACGCCGGAGATGCTGGCCAAGATCATCGAAAAGGAGCGGCCCGATGCGGTGCTGCCGACCCTGGGGGGGCAGACGGCGCTCAACACGGCCGTGGCGGTCGCCGAGATGGGGGTGCTGGAGAAGTTCGGGGTGGAGCTGATCGGCGCCAAGCTGCCGGCCATTAAAATGGCCGAGGACCGGACCCTCTTCAAGGAGGCGATGCAACGGATCGATCTGGCGGTTCCCCGTTCGGGCCTTGCCCACAACTATTCCGAGGCGATGGAGGTGATCAAGACGGTCGGCTTCCCGGCCATCATCCGTCCCTCGTTTACCTTGGGGGGGACAGGTGGCGGCATCGCCTACAACCTGGAAGAGTATGAAAAGATGGCCATGGCCGGCATCGATGCCTCGCCGACCGACGAGATTCTGGTCGAAGAGTCGGTCATCGGCTGGAAAGAGTACGAACTGGAAGTGATGAGGGACACGGCCGACAACGTGGTGATCATCTGTTCCATTGAGAACTTCGACCCGATGGGGGTCCACACCGGCGACTCCATTACCGTGGCCCCGGCCCAGACCCTTACCGACAAGGAGTATCAAATCCTCCGTGACGCATCCCTGAAGATCATCCGCGAGATCGGGGTCGACACCGGCGGTTCCAACATCCAGTTCGGCATCAACCCGCGTGATGGTCGCCTGGTGGTCATCGAGATGAACCCCCGGGTCTCCCGTTCGTCGGCCCTGGCCTCCAAGGCGACCGGCTTTCCCATTGCCAAGATAGCCGCCAAGCTGGCGGTCGGCTACCGGCTGGACGAGATCACCAACGACATCACCCGGGAAACGCCGGCCTGCTTCGAGCCAACCATCGATTACGTGGTGACCAAGATCCCCCGCTTCACCTTCGAGAAGTTTCCGGCAGCCGAGGCAACCCTCACCACCCAGATGAAGTCGGTGGGGGAGGTGATGGCCATCGGCCGGACCTTTAAGGAATCGTTCCAGAAGGCGCTTCGCTCACTGGAGATCGGCAGTTCGGGTTTTGAGTCGAGACTGTTCGACCTGGCCAGCGAAACCCGCAGGGCATTGACCGCCAAGGAGCAGCAGACCCTGCACGACAAGCTGCGGATTCCCAACTGGGAGCGGATCTGGTATATCGGCGATGCCTTCAGAAGCGGTATGAGCGTGGAGGACATTTTCAACCTTACCGCCATCGACCCCTGGTTTCTGCACAATCTCCGTCAGATCATCGAGATGGAGGAGCAGCTGAAACAGGTCACGATAGGTGCGGAGGCTACGGGAAATCTTCACGACATTATCCGCGAGGCCAAGCAGTACGGCTTCTCAGACAAGTTCCTCGGGCGGCTCTGGGGTAAGAACGAAGAGGAGGTCCGGCAACTCCGCCTCTCCCTCGGCATCCGGCCGGTCTTCAAGCGGGTTGATACCTGCGCTGCCGAGTTCGTTGCCTATACGCCATACCTCTACTCCACCTACGAGGAGGAGTGCGAGGCCGAGGTCACTAACCGGAACAAGAT
This sequence comes from Deltaproteobacteria bacterium, assembly GCA_021849045.1. Classification (GTDB taxonomy): domain Bacteria; phylum Desulfobacterota; class Desulfuromonadia; order Geobacterales; family DSM-12255; genus Geomobilibacter. The sequence goes on from JAJZTK010000133.1 coordinate 1,875, forward strand.
CATAATCCTTGGCGGTGGCCCGAACCGGATCGGTCAAGGGATCGAGTTCGACTACTGCTGCGTCCACGGTGTCTTCGCCCTGGCCGAGGACGGGTTTGAAACCATCATGGTCAACTGCAACCCGGAAACGGTCTCCACCGACTACGACACCTCTGACCGGCTCTACTTCGAACCGCTCACCTACGAGGATGTCCTCTCCATCGTGGATCTGGAGAAGCCCGTCGGGGTGATCGTCCAGTTCGGCGGCCAGACACCGCTGAAGCTGGCCGTGGCGCTGGAAAAGGCCGGTGTGCCCATCATCGGTACCTCGCCCGATTCCATCGACCGGGCCGAGGACCGGGAGCGCTTCCAGGAGATGCTCCACAAGCTCAAGCTCCGTCAGCCGGAGAACGGCACTGCCCGTTCCTTTGAAGAGGCAGAGAAGGCTGCCGAGAGGGTCGGCTACCCGGTGGTGGTCCGCCCCTCCTACGTCCTCGGCGGCCGGGCCATGGAGATCGTCTACGATGTGGACGACCTGCGCCGTTACATGCATACCGCTGTCCAGGCATCGCCCGAGCACCCCATCCTGGTGGACCAGTTCCTGGACGAAGCGATCGAGATCGACGTGGACGCCCTTTGCGACGGCAAAGATGTGGTCATTGGCGGGATCATGGAACATATCGAGGAGGCAGGCATCCATTCCGGCGATTCAGCCTGTTCCCTGCCGCCGTACTCCATCTCCGGTGAGATCGTGGCTGAGATCAAGCGCCAGACTCGTCTCATGGCCCTGGAGCTGAACGTCAAGGGGTTGATGAATGTCCAGTATGCGGTGAAGGACGGCACCATCTTTATCCTGGAGGTCAACCCGCGGGCCTCCCGGACAGCACCCTTCGTCTCCAAGGCGACCGGCCGGCCCCTGGCCAAGATAGCGGCCCGGATCATGGCCGGCAGAAGCCTGCAGGATCAGGGGGTCATCGGTGATATTGAGCCGTCCCATGTGGCGGTAAAGGAGTCGGTCTTCCCCTTTGTGAAGTTTCCGGGGGTGGATACCATCCTTGGTCCGGAGATGAAATCGACCGGCGAAGTAATGGGGATCGATGAAAACTTTGCCAAGGCTTTTGCCAAGGCCCAGTTAGGTGCGGGGACCAAGCTTCCCACCAGCGGCAGTATCTTCATCAGCGTCAAGGACGCCGACAAAAAACATGTTGTTTCCATTGCCCAAAATCTCTATAATGCCGGCTTTAAGTTGGTTGCCACCCGCGGAACCGCCGCCTATCTGCAGGAAAAAGGGGTGACGGTGAAAACGGTCAACAAGGTCAAGGAAGGGCGGCCGCACATCGTCGACTCCATCAAGAACGGCGAGATTGCCATGGTAATCAATACTACCCATGGGGCACAGGCGGTTGCCGATTCATTCTCCATTCGTCGCGAAACCTTGACCCACGGTGTTACGTACTATACGACCATGTCCGGAGCACGGGCTGCGGTTGACGGTATCATGGCGATCAGGCAGGAAGATTTGGGGGTAAAACCCCTGCAGGAATATCTGGCCTAGCATAAACCACTGCCAACACGCACGGGGCGGCCTCCATGGGCTGCCCCGACAGTTTTGTAAGGAGTAGTTGTTCAATGTCCCAGTCAGTACCGATGACCAAAGAGAGTTATGAGACACTTCAGGATGATCTGAAACGTCTGATCCGCGAAGAGAGGCCACGTGTCATTCAGGATATCGCCGAAGCCCGCAGCCACGGCGACCTGTCGGAAAATGCCGAGTACGATGCTGCCAAGAACCGTCAGAGTTTTATCGAGGGACGGATTCTGGAGCTTCAGGACAAACTGGCCCGTGCGTATGTGGTTGACCTGTCCAATCTGAAGCCGGACAAGGTAGTATTTGGCGCAACGGTGACCCTCTACGACACATCGTCGGAGGAAGAGGTAACCTACAAGATCGTTGGCGAGGAAGAAGCCGACATCAAGCTGGGGAAGATCTCCTGCACGTCACCGGTCGGCAAGGCGCTGATCGGCCACAAACTGGACGATTCGGTCAAGGCCAAGGTTCCGTCAGGGGTGAAAGAATACGAGATCGTTGAGATCAGGTACGAATAACTAACATAAAGGAGTTCACAATGAGTGACAAATTCAACAAAGATATGACCTTTGCCCAAGCCATGAGAACCAGCCCGGAAGTGGCGAGGGTGCTGGCAAAATACAATCTGGGCTGCATCGGCTGCATGGGTGCCCAGAACGAATCCCTGGAGCAGGGGTGCAATGCCCATGGTCTGGATGTAAACGAAATTCTTAAAGACCTGAACGCAATCGCTGACTGAAATAAAGCGCAGATCTTTGTCAGTATGAAGCCCCTGGCCTTTTTCAACACTTTGACTAGAGTGATGGCAAGGCCGGGGGCTTTTGTCGTTCAGGAGGGGTGGTGCGGAAAATCATCGTCTCGCCAGTTTTAACAGGTCGTCACAGGATACAATCGTTTTACTTTTGTGCTGTTTGATATCATAATTTTGACGAAAGCTTATGCTGAACCTGTTAACACATCGGATAGTATGAAATTTGTAACCCTTTTATATATTTGACAAATCAGGTGCTGGCATGGGAATGAAGCGACCACGACCACCAAAAAATCCAGAATTTTTCCTCCAAGAATACCGTGAGCTTGAGCAGTTGTTTGCACATTTGCAGTTCGGCGTCTCGGTCCTTGATCGGGATTTGCGATTCATCCATGTCAATGACCGGCTGGCAATGATTGACGGAATTCCGGTGGATAAACATGTCGGAAGATTACTCAAGGAGGTTGATCCGCAGATTGCTCTTGCCGTGGCTCCCATCCTGGAGCGTGTCATCATGGAAGATAGACCGTTCGTGGAATTGGCCATTGAACTACCCAGGGCCAGTGCGGATCTTGCGCCAGAGATCAGAATATGGCAGCTCCGTTGCTATCCACTCAAGACTGATAACGGAACGATTCTGGGGGTCAGTCTTGTGGTGCGGGATATTTCTGAACAGAAACATAGAGAGGCGGCCCAGGTCGAGCGGCTGAAGTTCGAGGCCCTTCTCTCGTCACTTTCTGCAACCTTTATAAATGTCCCTGTCAGTGAAGTGGACGGGAAGATTGTCCAGGGGCTGCAAAAGATTGTCAACTTCCTGGGGTTCGACCGGAGTACGGTCTGGCGGCTCGATGCTGACAGTGGCGAGATGATTTGCACCCACTCCTATGAACTTCAGGGGATCAAGCCGCCTCTCAAAGTTCTCCATCCCGAACTGGTACCGATGTGGAACTCTCTTGTGTTTCGCGATGAGATATTCCATGTTTCCGATGTCGACGAATTGCCTGACAGTTATTGGCGGGAAAAGCAATACTGCAAGGACCGGGGCGGGGTCAGGTCGATCATGTTCATACCCGCGAAAGTCGGCGGCGTTGTTGTGGGGTTTATCACCTTTGTGTCATACAGTGTCAAACGGGAGTGGCCCGACGATCTGATCCAGCGTCTTCGTCTCTTGTGGGAAATCTTTGCCAATGCCTTGGAGCGCAAACGGGCGGATGAGAAGATTCAGCAGGCTATGTCGGAAATAGAGATGCTGAAAAACCGGCTGGAGGCCGAGAATATCTATCTGCGCGACCAGATTCAGGTCGAATACAAACCGGATGAGATAATCGGCCGGTCAGATCCTATCCGTAAGGTTTTGCGGCAGGTGCAGCAGGTTGCCAATACTGACTCGACGGTGTTGTTGCTCGGAGAGACCGGTACTGGCAAGGAATTGCTGGCCCGCGCCACCCATAATCTGAGCGCGCGAAAAGAGCGCCCCATGATCAAGGTGAATTGCGCTGCCTTGCCTGCAGCACTGATTGAGTCCGAGCTTTTCGGTCGAGAAAAGGGGGCTTACACCGGAGCGGTTTCAAGGCAAGTCGGTCGCTTCGAGGCTGCAGACGGCGGGACGATTTTTCTTGATGAAATAGGGGAGTTGCCCCTGGAGCTACAGACAAAGTTGCTGCGCGTGCTCCAGGAGGGGCAGTTTGAGCGGTTGGGCAGTCCAAAACCGATTGACGTCGATGTGCGGGTTATTGCCGCAACCAACAAAAACCTTGCTCAGGCTGTTAGAGAAGGCAGGTTTCGTGAAGATCTGTACTACCGTTTGAATGTGTTTCCGATATCTGTACCACCGTTGCGCGATCGCCAAGAGGATATTCCTCTCTTGGTCTGGGCCATGGTTGAGGAGTTTGGCAAGGTCTTCGGAAAACCCATAGAGCGGATTCCGAAGAAAAACATGGAGGCTTTGGAGCACTATTGCTGGCCCGGTAATATCAGAGAGCTGCGAAACATGGTCGAGCGAGCCATGATATTGAGTAAAGGGTCAGTGCTGGTTATCGACGTACCTGACAACGCTGCCACTGCAATCTCGCCAACGATGTCGTTGGAGGATATGGAGCGAACACACATCATCTCCGTCATGGAAAGAACGGGTTGGCGTGTCAGGGGCAGGAATGGTGCCGCTGAGATCCTGGCGATAAATCCAACTACCTTGGATTCGAGAATGAAAAAATTGAAGATCACCCGCAAAAAACCGTTCTCAGAAATATTCTGACCGATACCGCACACAAGCGCTGGATAAAAGCGACGTAATCGGTTGATGATGAAATCGTCACCTCTGTAATATCGTAGTGAATCCGAAATGTCATAGCCTATCCAGAAGACCTTTTATCGATGTATTTCCCTTACTCTCATTAATATCCCGCCTACTTAGCAGTTATTGCTCCTTCCACTGTAATCCCCTGTTATAAACAGCCTACGAAATATCGTATATATTGGGCTTCATGGGTTTTAAAAAAAACAATTATATAGTAAATTGCTATAAAAATAGCATGGTTGTAGCTATTTCCACTAGCTTATCTGCCGTGGCACACATGGTGCAAAACGGTATTCTAGAATCTTGCATCTGGTCAATTCATCACTCTGCTTCTAACGGACAAATATCATTTAGGCAAAGGGAGAGGTACCACCATGAGCATTAAGGATAAAACTGAATTTGTAAAGAGAATCAGGCACACAACTCTTCAATCGAAAATTATGAATGCCGAGGAGACCATCCCGCTGTTCAAGAACGGCATGTACCTCGGTTTCTCAGGTTTTGCCGAGGGGCACCCCAAAACGGTGCCTGGTCTGCTGGCCGATCATGTGGAAAAAAATGGCCTTGCCGGAAAGATGAAGTTTCATGTCTATACCGGCGCCTCTATCGGTACGGATGTGGACGACCGATGGGCAAAGCTCGGCATGCTCGGTAAGCGCTGGCCCCATCAGCAGGGGAATGCAATCCGCAAGGCAATCAATGCCGGTGAAGTCAGTTACGGCGATCGTTATCTTTCCCTGTATGCCCAGGATTTTGGCTACGGTTATTACACCCTTGAGAATGGTGGGAAGATAGACATTGCTATCATCGAGGCGAGCTGTATTACTGAGGACGGGGGGATTGTTCCGACACTTGCGGTCGGGATCATTTCGGAAATTGTCGACCGGGCAGAAAAGATCATCATTGAGATCAATACCAAGATTCCCTCACTGGAAGGCCTCCATGACTGTGTTGGCGTGGAACTCCCTCCCAATAAGAAGGTCTACAATATTCTGAGCGTCAAAGACCGGATCGGATCGACCAGCATTCCCTGCAATCCTGACAAGATCGTGGCGATTGTGGAGTCATATAAAGATCCGGTTGGTCGGCCTCTGGGGGCACCGGACGGCAACTCTGTACTGATTGCCAATCACATCATCGACTTCTTGCAGTCTGAAGTGAAAAGTGGCCGGTTGCCGAAAAACCTGCTGCCGCTCCAGTCGGGAGTCGGATCGATCGCCAATGCCGTCGTCGGTGGCCTGCTTTCCAGCCCCTTTGAGAATCTTACCGTCTGGACCGAGGTCTTTCAGGATAACCTGCTGGATATGTTTGATTCCGGCAAGCTCGACTATGTGACGACCGCTTCCTTTTCGCTCTCCGACAACGGTATAAAACGCCTGTTGGCGGACTGGGAGAAATATACCTCCCGCACCTTGATTCGGCCGATCCAGATTACCAATCATGCCGAGCCGGTACGACGACTTGGTCTGATCTCCATGAACACCCCGGTGGAATTCGATATTTACGCCCACGTCAACTCATCCATTGTGAATGGCTCCCGGCTGCTCAACGGGGTTGGCGGCTCAGGCGACTTCATGCGTAACGCCTATCTTTCCATCATGCATACCCCTTCGACCCGTCCCTCGGCTACCGACCCTAACGGGATTAGCTGTGTAGTACCTATGGTGACCCACGTTGATCATACCGAACATGATCTCGACGTGCTCGTGACCGAGCAGGGGCTAGCCGACCTGCGCGGGCTCTGTCCCCGGGAACGGGCACAGAGGATTATCACCAAATGTGTGCACCCTGAATACAAGCCAATCCTGCAGGAGTATTTTGACCGCTCCCTCAAAGAATGCCTGGCGAGCAACAGTGCCCATGAACCGCACATGCTCTACAAGGTGTTCAATATGCATAAGAATCTGGATGAAAAGGGGACCATGAAGCTGGAGAGCTGGGACTGATCGCGTACCATTTATCTACCTGTTTGTGCAATGACTTCACACTGAGGAGATTGTTACATGACTGAAAAAAAACAGAAAGATTGGGCAGCGCTGGCAAAGATGCCAAAGTTTGTCGAGCTCCACAGTAAGAAGAAGGCCTTCCTTCTTACCTTATGGTGTCTCGGCTCCATCATGTTTTACCTCTTACCGATCTGTGCCGGTTATGCTCCGGACTTCATGAAGGTAAAGGTTTTCGGCAGGCTCAATGTCTGCTATTTCTTCTGCCTCATTGAGTTTGCCATGACTTGGGCAATAGCCCTGTATTACACCCATAAGTCCAATACCTATTTCGATCCGCTCACCAGAGAAGTGTTGGCCGAGATAGCCAGGGGGGAGCACGCATGAAACGGTTACTCATTCTCTTGATCTTTTCCTTGGCCATTTGCCCGCTGGCCTACGCCGCACCTGCCACTGATGTTGCCGGCAAGCCGGCCTCGACTGTCCCGTCGACCACAGCTGCCGGGCCGAGTCAAGCGCCTGCAGCCGTTTCACCTGCTGTCCAGAACGCTGCCTCCGCCCAGGTACAGGCCCCCTTGGCGAAAGAGGTGAAGACCAACAAAACCATCACCATGAGCATGTTTATGGTGATAATTTTCTTTACCGGGATGATCGTTGTCCGGGCGGCAAAAAGTACCAAGACCACAGCCGATTACTATGCAGCCGGCGGGGGGATTTCCGGGTTGCAGAACGGGTGGGCCATAGCCGGTGATTACCTGTCGGCCGCCACATTCCTGGGCATTGCGGGGATCACCTCCATGTTCGGCGCCGATGGCTTCATGTATGCGGTCGGCCCCTTTTTCTCGTTCGTTACCATTTTGCTGGTCATTGCCGAGCCGTGCCGCAATGCCGGCAAATATACCTTGGGAGATATCCTGTCGCTGCGCTCCACCTCAAAGGTGGTGCGCGGTACTGCAGCACTGTCCGCGGTGGTGGTTTCAACCTTTTACCTCCTTGGGCAGATGGTCGGGGCGGGCAAGCTTATGCAACTACTCCTCGGCATCCCCTACAACGTCTCCGTTATCGGTGTCGGCGTTCTGATGATCCTTTATGTTACCTTTGGTGGGATGAAGGCGACCACCTGGGTGCAGATCATCAAGGCGTTTCTCCTTATGATGAGCGGCACTACCATTACGGTGCTCTTGCTGTGGAAGTTCGGCTTCAACCTCTTTGACTTCTACGATGCCGTTGCATCCAGCCCGTCCGTGCAGAATCATGTACGCGGGCTCCTGAAGCATGCCACCCCCGTGTCCGGTTTCGATTATGGCCAGCGTTTCCTTGAGCCGGGGTTACTGCTCAAGGACCCCCTTGATCAAATTTCCCTGGGCATGGCTTTCGCCCTGGGTGCGGCCGGACTGCCCCACATCATGATGCGCTTCTTTACCGTTCCGAACGCCCAGGCGGCCCGCAAGAGTGTCGTCATCTCCATGGTGCTTATCGGTGCCTTCATGATCATGGTGACGATTATCGGGTTTGGCGCTGCCCTCTTCATATCGCCGCAGCAGATAACCGCCGTCGATAAGGGGGGGAACATGGCGGCGCCCATGATTGCCCAATACGTCGGGGGCGGTGCCGGCTCCATCGGCGGTGACATGTTCCTGGCGTTTGTCTGCGCCGTTGCCTTTTCTACCATAATCGCGGTGGTATCCGGTCTGATACTGGCGGTATCCGCCGCTGTTGCCCACGACTTCTACGTGAACGTACTCAAAGACGGCAAGACCGACCAGAACAAGCAGTTGAAAATCGCCAAGATTTCTGCCTTTGTGATCGGTGCGGTTGCAATCGTCCTGGGGATCGCCTGCGAAAAGCAGAATGTTGCCCATCTCGTGGTGCTTGCCTTTGCCGTAGTTGCCTCCAGCAACTTCCCGGTGATCCTCTTCGCGCTCTTCTGGAAGCGTTTCAATGCCGGTGGTATCGTCACCGGCCTCACGGTCGGCGCGCTGTTCGCCATCGGTGTTGTGGTGGTATCACCCACCATGACCTATCCGAAGAAGATTGCAGCTGATGCGAAAAAGGTTGTTGATCTGCTGGAAACGAAGCAGGCTTCAGGGGTAGCACTCGCCGAGAAAGATCTTAAAGCTCTGGAAAAGGCGAGGGCGGATTATGTCAAGAATAAGGATGGCAAGTCCCTGGTCGGACTCGACGCGCCGCTCTTCCCGCTCAAAAACCCGGCTATTCTCTCGGTGCCGGTCGGATTCCTGGCTGCCATTGCCGGCACCTTCCTTTTCGGAAGCAGGCGGGAGGAGGAGATGTTCGACGAATTGTACATTCGGCAAAATACCGGTTATGGTATTGCCGATGCGACTGATCATTGATTAACTGGTTCATGACGGTTTCCGGTACTCATCGGAGACTAACCCAATACGAAGGAGAGTCATATGTTAACAAAGGCATTCATCCCCTACCGCGGCTACTACAGCACCCCATTCGCCAAGTGGCAGGGGACCCTGGCCAATGAGAACTCCATCGTCCTCGGCGCCGCCACCTCCAAGCGTTTCCTGGAGAGCAAGGGGTGGGATCCGAAGGCAATCGAATACGTCCTTGTGGGAAGCACCGTCTACCAGCAGCACTGGTTCTACAGCGGTCCCTGGGCAGCGGCCATGCTGGGGGCGGAAGGGTCGCCCGGCGTCCTCATCACCCAGGCCTGCTCCACCTCGGCCTTCTCCCTCTACCAGGCAGGTCAGGGGATCGAGACCGGGATGTTCAAGAACAGCTGGTGCCTCCTGGCCGACCGCTGCTCCAACGGCCCCCACGCCATCTGGCCGAACCCGAACGGCCCGGGCGGCAAGCCGCTTGCCGAGGACTGGTTCATGGACAACGTGAACAAGGACCCGTGGGCCGGCCAGGCCATGATCCAGACCGCAGAGAACGTGAGCAAGGAGTACGGCATCACCCGCGAAGAGTGCGATGCCCTCACGCTCCGGCGCTATGAGCAGTACCAGGACGCCCTGGCCAACGACCGGGAGTTCCAGAAGCGGTACATGTTCCCGGTCGAGGTGCAGCTCTCCAGGAAGAAGACCATCACCCTGGAAGCCGACGAAGGGGTCATGCCCACCACCAAAGAGGGGCTGGCCGGCCTCAAGCCGGTCCTGCCCGACGGCGTGCTCACCTTCGGCGCCCAGACCTTCCCTGCCGACGGCAACGCCGGCGTCTGCGTCACCACCCGGGACAAGGCAAAGGAGCTGAGCGCGGACAAGAGCATCGAGGTGCAGTTGGTCTCCTTCGGCTACGCCCGCACCAAAAAGGCGTACATGGCGGCCGCCGTGGCCCCGTCGGCCCAGATGGCCCTGGACAGCGCCGGCATCAAGGTGGGCGACCTGAAGGCGATCAAGACCCACAACCCGTTCGCTGCAAACGACATTGCCATGGCCAAGGAATTGGGGCTCGACGTGAACAGCATGAACAACTACGGCT
>JAJZTK010000134.1 GCA_021849045.1 Deltaproteobacteria bacterium
CGTTCATGAAGCCTCCTTTTCGTGTACTTTGAGCGGTTCACGTTTTGGAGGCTTCTCCTTATTTCAGGAACTGTCAAACATTTGGGGTCCCCCGGCAGAGCCGGGGGATTACCTAGAAGAATTTATCCATTTGTCAAGAACTCTTTCTTAGAAAGGATCAAAAATGCCCGAAACGACTGTAAACAAGTCGCCCCAAAACCAGACACAGATGAGCGCGTGCAAACCGAAAATTGTGGGCAAATGTGCCGGTAACTGTTGCTCAAACCTCCAAGTTGCGACAGATCCGGGGGAAAACAAATAGTCATACCCGTCACATTTCCGTCACATTGAAACGCGACAGGGGGTCAACCGATTGGCTAACCCCCTGTTTTAATGGTCGGTGCGACTGGATTCGAACCAGCGACCACCAGACCCCCAGTCTGGTGCGCTACCAGGCTGCGCTACGCACCGAAATTCGCTACAGCGAATCACGTAAATCTATGAGTTGCTGCTTGATCTGCTCCAGCAGTCTGTCGCGATCGGCTGCGACATCGTGCTCTGCCTTTTCTTCAGCACCAGTCCACTGCTGTCCCAACAACCGACGAGCACCTGGAATGGTCATCTTTTCCTGGTACAGGAGTCGACAAATCTCCCGGGCAAGTGTCAGGTCGTGCTTCGTGTAGAGACGCTGGCCAGACCGGCTCTTGCCCGGGTGCAGTTGGGGGAATTCCGACTCCCAGAAACGAAGAACCGACGCCTTGATGGAAAGATGTGCGGCAACCTCGCCAATCTTGTAATACTGCTTGTCGGGAAGCTGCTCCGCCATACTCACACGCGCAGGCGCGATGCTACTTGTTGATGGAAGCCTTGAGAACCTGGCTCGGCTTGAAGGTCAGGATACGCCGTGCCGAGATGATAATCTCATCACCGGTCTGAGGATTTCTGCCGCGCCGGTCAGCCTTTTGCTTGACCACGAAATTGCCAAAGCCGGCGATCTTGATCTTGTCGGTCGTCTCCAGGGTGCCTTTCATAATGTCAAACACCAGGTCAACCAGTTCGGCCGATTCCTTTTTGGAGAAACCGACTTTTTCGTATATACGCTCGACAATATCAGCTTTGGTCATAGGTAACTACCTCAACTCATTACATTCCGTTTCGTGAACAGCGCGTTGGGTTATAACACACGGTTTTTGGTTTGGCAATGGATTTTTAACTGTTTTTTACCGTATCGATGCCCCGAAATGCGAGACCAGCCCGGCAACCACTTTCTGGTGCAGGGTATTCACCTCTTCGTCGGTCAGGGTCCGGTCGGCAGCACGGTAGCGGATCCTGACCGCCAGGCTCTTCTTGCCCGGCTCCAGGCGCTCCCCGGTGTACAGATCAAAAATGGTCACCTCTTCGATCTTGTCATTCTTCAGCCCCTCGACCCGGCGGACGATGTCGATGCCCGGTATGGCAGCGTCCAGCAGCAGCGCCACGTCACGGGTATTGTCCGGGAAGCGGGAGGGCGCGGTCACGCTCAGCGTATCGCTCCCCTTGTTCACCAACAGGTCGAAGTCGATTTCGAAGTAGTAGACCGGACGATCGAGGCCGAAGGTCTCCTGCAGATCAGGGTGCAGCTCACCACAGGAACCGATCAGGTCCGTGCCGGAGACGATGGAGCATGCCTTGCCGGGGTGGTAGAACGGCTCCAGACGGTCGGTCACATAGGCGACCGCCGGCAGGCGGAACTGTGCGAAGACGGTCTCCACAACCCCCTTGAGGTCATAGAAATCCACCGGTTCCTTGCCCTGATTCCACCCTTCCGGGTTGCGCAGGCCGGTGAGGCATCCCGCCACCATGAGAGGCTCATGGGGCTGTTCGGCCGAGTTGGGGAGATAGACCCGCCGTACCTCGAAGAGACGCTGGTTGAGCGTCCGGTAGCCGGCGTTCCTGGCCACGGTCTGAAGGAGCGCCGGCAGGAGGGTGGTCCTCATGAAGGAGTGCTCCTCGACCAGCGGGTTGAGCAGCCGGATCCCGGTCCGCCGGGGATCGTCAGCAGCGAGGAGAATCCGGTCGGCATCTCCGGGTGCGGCGAAGCTGAAGTTAATAACCTCGTTGAACCCCTCTGCCACCAGCAGGTCTTTCAACTCTCGCTCAAGTCGTTGGTGCCGGGTCGGGCGATCGGAAATGACCCGAGCCATCGGCATGGTGGCCGGAATAGCGTCGTAGCCATTGAGGCGGGCCACTTCCTCTACCAGGTCGATCTCCCGCTCGATGTCCACCCGCCAGGTGGGCACGGTCACGCTGAGGCTGCCCGGCTCGCCAGGCGCCACGCCGCACTGGAGACGGCGCAAGAGATCCCCGATCTGCTGCGGGGACAGGTCGATGCCGAGGATCTCCCTGACCCGCGACTGCCGGATGGACAGAACACGCGGTCGCGTCTCGCCCGGATAGACGTCGATGGCCCCCTTGGCGACGCGACCGCCGGCAAGCTGGGCAATGAGCGAGGCGGCACGATCGAGGGCGGTTGGTACGGCACCGATGTCGGCACCCCGTTCGAAGCGGTGGGACGACTCGGTGTGGAGCCCCAGCCGTTTACTGGTCAGCCGGATGGCCGACGGATTGAAACAGGCGCTCTCCAACAGGATGGTCGTGGTGTCGTCGGCGATCTCGGAGTTTTCGCCCCCCATGATCCCGGCCAGGGCCACGGCCCGCTCGCCGTCACGGATGGTGAGATCGCTGGAGAGGAGTTTGCGCTCCTGGCCGTCGAGGGAGGTGAAGATCTCCCCCTCCCCGGCCCGTTTTACCACGATCCGGCCGCCGGCCAACTGCCGGAAGTCGAAGGCGTGCAGCGGGTGGCCGTACTCCAGGAGGACGTAGTTGGTCACGTCGACCACGTTGTTGATGGAACGCATCCCCAGCGACTGCAGACGGTTCACCAGCCAGGCCGGTGACGGGGCGATGGTGCAACCCTCGATGAAACGGGCCGCATAGCGGGGGCAAAGGTCCGGGGCCTCGATGGTGACCGAGGTCCGGCTCCCGATCGGCTCGCCGGTCTCCTCGATGCTGAACGCCGGGTGCCTGACCGTGGTGCCAAGCTTGGCGGCGACCTCGCGGGCAATGCCGATCATGCTCAGGCAGTCGGCCCGGTTCGGGGTGAGCGACACCTCCAGGACGGTGTCCTTGAGCCCAAGGGCCTCAAAGACCGGCACCCCCAGCGGTAGTCCGTCCGGCAGGACCATGATGCCGGCCGACTCGTCGGCCAGCCCCAGCTCCTTTTCGGAACAGAGCATGCCGAACGACTCTTCCCCCCTGATCTTGGAACGCTTTATCCTGAAGTCGCCGGGCAGAACGGCACCGATGGTGGCCAGGGCAACGGTGTCGCCAGCCTTGAAGTTCTGGGCACCGCAGACGATGGAGAGGATCTCCGTGCCGTTGTTGACCTTGCACAGGGAGAGCTTGTCGGCATTGGGGTGCTGGGTACGCTCTTCCACCCTTGCCACGACAACCTCGTCCAGTCCTTCTCCGGAGCGCTCGACCCCTTCCACCTCCAGCCCCAGCATGGTGAGGAGGTCGGAGAGCGCCTCGGGGGCGAGATCAAAATCCACAAGCTCTTTCAGCCAGTTGTAGCTAACTTTCATCGTAGGTCACCGTTGGAGGAAATTAGAACTGCTGCAGGAAGCGGAGGTCGTTCTCGAACAGGAGCCGCATGTCGTTGATGCCGTACTTGAGCATGGCAATCCGCTCGATACCGAGACCAAAGGCGAAACCGGTCACCGCTTCGGGGTCGTAGTTGACATGACGGAATACCTCCGGATCGACCATACCGGCCCCGAGGATCTCCAGCCAGCCGGAGTTCTTGCACACCCGGCACCCCTTGCCGCGGCAGATGACGCAGGCGATATCCACCTCGGCCGAAGGCTCGGTAAAGGGAAAAAAGCTTGGTCGCAGCCGGACGCCGATATCCTTGCCGAACAGCTGGTTGATGAAGATGGTCAGTATCCCCTTCAGGTCGCCGAAGGTGATCCCTTTGTCCACCATGAGCCCCTCGATCTGGTGGAACATGGGGGAGTGGGTGGCGTCGTAGTCACAGCGATAGACCGTGCCCGGGGCAATGATCCGGACCGGCGGCGGCTGGTTCAGCATGGTCCGGATCTGGACCGGCGAGGTATGGGTCCGGAGCAGCAGGCTGTTCTCGACGAAAAAGGTGTCCTGCATGTCCCGGGCGGGGTGATCCTTGGGAAAATTCAACGCCTCGAAGTTGTAGAAATCCAGCTCAATCTCCGGACCTTCCGCCACCTGGAACCCCAGCCCGGCAAAGATCTCGTTGATCTCGTCAATCACCAGCGTAACCGGATGACGGGTCCCGACAGGCCGCCGGCGGCCCGGCATGGTCACATCGAGCCGCTCCCGCTGAAGCCGGTCGGCCTTGGCGGCAGAACGGACGGCGGCCAACCGCTCCTCAAGCCTGGTCTCCAGGAGGTCGCGTACGGCATTCACCAGGTTGCCGGCAGCCGGCCGCTCATCGGGCGGCAAGGCGCCGATCCCCTTCATAAGCGCTGTCAGTGCGCCCTTTTTCCCCAGGTACTTGACCTTGACCTCTTGCAATGCCTCTTCGGTGATGGCGGCGGCAAGCTCATCGAGTCCATTGTTCTGCAGAGTGTTCAGTTGTTCCTTCATGAATTCTGCCCCTGAATAAAAAAAAGAAATGGAATGTCGCCCATTCCATTTCCCTTTTCCTGCTGAGTGATAATGATCTAGCTGCCCTTGACCACCCCGGCGATTGCGGTGAAACCGGCCGGGTCGGACACGGCGAGGTCGGCCAGAACCTTCCGGTCGATCTCGACACTTGCCTGCTTGAGGCCGTGGATCAGCTTACTGTAGGTAAGGCCGTTCAGACGGGCGGCGGCATTGATCCGGGTGATCCACAGAGCCCGGAAATCACGCTTTTTCACCCGGCGATCGCGAAACGCATAATTCAGTGCGCGGTCAACCGCCTCGGTAGCGCTCCTGAAAAGTTTGCTACGGGCACCGCGGTACCCTTTGGCCAGCTTCAGGACCTTGTTTCTGCGCTGTCTCGCTTTAAATCCTCGTTTAACTCTTGGCATCGTACTGCTCCTTTTCTTCTGATATTTCCCGGATCCGCAAGGGGAGACGTTTCCTCACGGTTCGCAGGCAAACGGCAGTGACTCGTAACTGGTAACTCGTGACTGGAGGAATCAATGTCTTCTCGAGTCACGAGTTACGGGTAACGAGTCACGGATTTTACATATACGGTATCAGCTTGGCAACGTTCTTCTGGTCAGCGGCAGACACCAGCCCGCCGTGGCGGAGATTGCGCTTCCGCTTGCGGGTCTTGCTGGTGAGGATGTGGCTGGTAAAGGCGCTGCTCCGCTTGATCTTGCCGGTACCGGTTTTTTTGAAGCGCTTGGCAGCGCCGCGATTGGTCTTGATCTTGGGCATTGTATCGACTCCTTTATTTCTTGAATAATCTAATCTATTTTTTCGGCGAAACGATCACGAACATGCTGCGACCTTCCATTTTCGGTCTCGCCTCGATTACCGCTATATCCTCAAGTTCCGAGATCACGCGCTCCAGGACCTTTTGTCCCAGATCCATATGGGTAATCTCACGGCCGCGGAACATCAGGGTGATCTTGGCCTTGTTCCCCTCTTCCAGGAAGCGGCGCACATGCTTTATCTTGAACATCAGGTCGTGCTCGTCAGTCTTGGTCCGGAGCTTCACCTCCTTGACCACGACCTGCACCTGCTTCTTCTTGGCTTCCTGCAGCTTCTTGCTCTGCTGGTACTTGAACTTGCCGTAGTCCATGATCCGGCAGACCGGCGGCACCGCTGTCGGAGAAACTTCAACCAGGTCCAGCTGCTGGGTCTCTGCTGCTGCCAGTGCGTCCTGTATCGTCAGAATACCGAGCTGCTCTCCTTCGGCGCCGATAACGCGCACCTCGCGGGAACGGATTGCCCGGTTGATATTCACGGTTGGTTTAGCTATGGCCACACCTCCTAGCGGTATTGAGCAGCTTCACGCATCACATGCTCGGCAAATGCTGCCGCAGACATGGATGCCAAATTTTCACCATCGCGGAAACGCGGTGTCACCGTCCCGGACTGAACTTCCTTATCGCCGATGACCAGCATGTAAGGAATCTTCTGGAGCTGTGCTTCGCGGATCTTGAACCCGAGTTTTTCGTTGCGGAAATCCTTCTGCACCCTGACCCCGGCCATGCGCAGTTCGTCGAACACCTGCTGGGCATAGGGCTGCTGGTTGTCGGTCACGGTCAGGACAATGGCCTGTACCGACGACAACCAGACCGGGAAGTTCCCGGCAAAGTGCTCAATCAGCACCCCGATGAACCGTTCAATGGAACCGAGGATGACCCGGTGCACCATGACGGGACGTTTCTTCTCGCCGTCGCTGTCCACATAGGTGAGATCGAACCGCTCGGGCAGGGTAAAATCGCACTGGATAGTAGCACACTGCCACCTTCTGTCAAGACAATCGCGCAGCTTGATGTCGATCTTGGGGCCGTAGAAGGCACCGTCACCTTCGTTGATTTCATAGGGGCGGCCCGAATCCTTCAGGGCACCGAGGAGCGCATTGGTGGCCCGCTCCCAGTCCGCATCGGAACCGATCGACTTCTCGGGCCGGGTGGAGAGTTCCATCTCGAAGTCGAAACCGAAGATCCCCATGACCTCGCTGACAAAGGCGATGACCCCCTTGATCTCGGCATCCAACTGTTCCGGGGTGCAGAGGATATGGGCGTCGTCCTGGGTGAAGCAGCGGACCCGCAAGAGGCCGTGGAGCACCCCTGCCCGCTCATGACGGTGCACGGTTCCCAGTTCGAAGTAGCGGAGCGGCAGGTCCCGGTAGCTGCGCAGCTGTGATTTATAGATCATCATGTGGGCAAGGCAGTTCATCGGCTTGATGCCGAACCCCTGCTCGTCCACTTCGGTGAAGTACATGTTCTCGCGGTAGTTGTCGAAATGGCCGGACCGCTGCCAGAGCTCGGTCTTCAGGATCTGGGGTCCGACGACGATGTCGTAGCCGCGGCGCAGATGCTCCTTGCGCTCGAAGTCCTCCAGAATGGTCCGAAGCAGCGCCCCCTTCGGATGCCAGATGGCAAAACCGGCCCCGACCTCGTCGGAGAAGGAGAAGAGGTCCAGTTCACGGCCGAGCTTGCGGTGGTCACGACGCTTCGCCTCTTCCAGCCGCTCCAGATAGGCATCCAGCGACTGTTTGTCGCTGAAGGCGGTGCCGTAGACCCGCTGCAGCATCTTCCGCTTTTCGTCGCCCCGCCAGTAGGCACCGGCTACGGAGGTAAGCTTGAACGCCTTGCACCAGCCGGTGGACGGAAGATGGGGACCGCGGCAGAGGTCGACGAAGTCGCCCTGGCGGTACAGCGAGACGCGCTCCGCCCCCAGGTCCTCGATCAGTTCGACCTTGTACTCTTCGCCCATCTGGCGGAACAGCCCGATCGCTTCCTGACTCGTGAGTTCCTCGCGCTGGATCTTGAGGTCGGCCTTGGCCAGCTCGCGCATGGTGGCCTCGATCCGTTCCAGCTCTTCAGGCGTGAACGGATGGTCCACGTCGAAATCGTAGTAGAAGCCGCTCTCGATGGCCGGACCGATGGTCACCCTTGCGTCGGGATAGAGCCGCTTCACCGCCTGGGCCATCAAGTGCGAGGTGGAATGCCGGATGATCTCCAGCGCCTCAGGGCTCTTCTCGGTGACGATCTCCACCTTGGCGCCATCGGGAACCGGTGCGTACAGGTCCACCAGCTGGCCGTCGATCTTGCCGGCAATGGCAGCCTTGGCCAGACCGGCACCAATGGAAGCAGCGACGTCACGAACAGTGGCGCCGCTTGCCAGACTCCTGGTGGACCCGTCCGGAAGATTAATGTTTATAGAACTCATTTCATGCCCTTTAACGGAAAGAGGCATCGTAACATCGATGCCCCGTATCCGCTGCCTGGTGCAAAATAAATCATGGTAGGCGCGGGCGGTTTCGAACCGCCGACCCCTAGCGTGTCGAGCTAGTGCTCTACCCCTGAGCTACGCGCCTGCAAAACGAGCACATTTACTAACAGGTCGGGACAATGAAGTCAAGTTTTTTGTTGCAGGGCACACCCGACAAAAGATTTACCGACACCTACGGGATAGCCCCTCTCACTTCACCTGCACTAATCCTACGGCCAGCGGGAACGGCTTCCGACGTGAACGGGAAATGATCGCCAACGACCGCAAATACATCAGCGACAGGAATATCATGCGTGCAGCCATTCGTCTGCGGGCAGGATGGGAAGTAGCCGAAACTTGAACAGGGAGCACAACTGCGGCCGGTCAAGAGGAGTCGGTGCCGTTCGCCCCTGGGAGCCCACTTCGTCCAATTACTGGGGCCGAAGAGGGCCACCGTCCGGGTCCCCAGTAGGGCGGCCAGGTGAAGTACCCCGGAGTCACCACTGACCAGGAGTCGAGCCCTTGACAGTATGGCAGCCGTCTCAGCCAAACCGGTCTTGCCCGTGAGATCAAGAATACCTCTGCAAGCAGTTATTGAACGACCGGCAATCACGTCATCGGGACCACCGATCACCACCAGGAGAACGGACTTCTCGTTCAGGAGCACCGCCAGGGACGCAAAGCGATCCACTCCCCAGCTCTTTTCACGGATGCTCGCTCCCGGAAAGAGAGCAACAAACTCTGCCCCGGCAACATGGCGAAGTAGTCGATCGGCACTCCGGCATGCATCGGGAGGTATCGTCAGTGGTGGACAAACAGGGAGAGCTGGTTCCGTTATCCCGAGGGGGGCAAGGAGATGAAGAAAGCTCTCCGCTTCGTAGTCGTCGTGGGAGTATGTTACGGGGTGGGTGAAGAGTCTGCGTCGTTCGTTGGTTCCAAAGCCGACTGTGATCGGCGCTCGTATAAGTCGTGCCACAACAGCGGAGAGATAGTGCCACTGTTCGGTATCTATTACGACATCGTACCTCCTGCGGAGAACGGTCCACAACTCGCCGGGAACGTCGTAGCGGAAACAGTTGCGGATCCCCGGCACGAGAGAAAAGATTGCCGCGTTGCGCTGTTCAGCCAAAACATCCAGTTGGATTGACGGATATCGCTCCTTCAAAACCTGTATGGCCGGCGCCAGAAGAACAGCGTCCCCGATCCCACCAGGACGGATTAACAGGATTGAGGAAAAACGCCTCTCTCTCCTCTCGGGAGGGGGTGGAAGCAAGGAAACGACTATTTTCCCCAAAACAGCGTCCAGCAGTTTCAACAGTGCAATATTAATGGCCGCCCCCCCGCGCAGACAAGATGTCCCGATACAGCGCCTGGTAACGCTCCGCAACCCGCACCATGTTCAGGTTGTCATCGATCCAGCGCCTACCGCTATCAGCCATGGCCTGTCGCCTTGATTCGTCCCCGAGCAGGCGCATGATCCCCTGGGCCAACTCTCCGACCTCGTACGGGGGGGCGAGATAACCGGTTGTACCATGGGTAATGATATCTGAGAGACCGCCGACATCAAAGGCAACGGATGGGGTTCCGCATGCCATTGCCTCCATAACCATGTTGGGAAGATTCTCCTGGCGCGACGGCGCAACAAAGAGATCGGCGGCACGATACAGAAGCACCAGACGCTCATCATCGGCTATGATCCCGAGGTTCCTGGCTGGCAGGCCGCAAGCAGGCAGAGTCCGGCTAAGGATATCGCCAAAGACCACCAATTCCGCATTCTGCAGCTTCTCTCCGTTCAGTGAGTGAAGTGCCCCACGCAACAGGTCGAACCCTTTGTTGGGATCAGAGAGGGCACAGTTTGCCCCAAAGAGGATCAACCGGCGGTCCAGTGGCAACCCCAGTGCCCGGCGGGCCTCCAACCGGTCACCCGTGCTGAAAATGGCCGTATCGATGCCGTTGGGAATGACCTCGATCCGACAGCGCGAGAGCAGCGAACTGGCTTGCGCCGAACGGGCCAGCCACCTGCTCGGTGCAATAAAGGTAATGTCAAGCTGAGGCCAGCAGGCCGCTTTGCGGTGCCAGCCCCAGCGGCTGAGATCACGTTCGTGGCGGGCATTGAGCTGCGGGCAGCTACCACAAGCGATGCGATAGCGGTCGCAGGTATCCGGCAGGTGACACCCGCCGGTGAAGGCCCAGGAATCGTGGAGTGTCCAGACGAGCGGCCATGCCGACAGCCGGGAGATGGCGGATATCGGCAGAAACCCGTGACCGATGCCGTGGAGATGAATGACATCCGGGGAGTAGGCCATCACTTCGGCATCAATGTTCTTCGGCAACCAGGCTAAACTCCAGGGGGGGCTCAGGCGAGAACGGTAGCAGAGCAGCGGCAACCCATCCAGATAAGGCCGCAGTGCACCCGCTGTTCGGGCAAGCCAGCCTTGGGGACCGGATACCAGCGGGTCATTACTCTGCCTGTACTGGACCAGCATACTGCAATCCACGCCCATCCGGCTCAGTTGCCGGTAAAGACGGTGCGCTGAACGGGCGGCTCCGCCTGCCTGCTCGAATGTGCTGAGCAACAGACACCTCACCGCACGAGGTCCCGTACGCTTCCCCACAAATGGTGCATAACATCGCTAAGTTTCAGCAAGAATGGTCTCTCGGAGAGAGATTTTGTCAACAGCTCTGCATCATAGTCAGGATCGGCAGCAACAAGATGATTTATTTCTAAAGGAAATTGGCAAGGAAGCGTGGGAAGGGCCGCAAAGGCATTATTCGGATTTACCGTGTGGGTGGCATCAGCGTTGAAACCGATATTGGAGACAAGATTCGTTGCCGAAACCAGAGTCAACCCTGACCGATTGAGCTGGGCAAAACTCCACTGGTAATCCCATGTATCAACATGCCCTGCCGCAACTCTATCAAACTCCAGAGCCCGCATCCGGTACAGGTTGCCGCCGCCGAGCAGTTCACAAATGTGCAGCCGTGACTCCGGATTCAGCCAGAGAGTCATGTCGACATCATAAAAACGCCATGCCCGCCGCCAGGTCGCCCACCCCCAAACACCTCCGTACAGAGAAAAATGATAACGTTGCAGGTCAGCCTTCCACCTGCCCAGAGGATTGGAACCGCAAACAGACATTACCCTTTCGTCGTCCCGATATCGGTCCAGCATTTCCTGGCAAAACCGGAAAAAAGTTGGGTCCGGAAGACAATCATCCTCCAGGATAATGGCTTCCTCCACGCGACTGAAGACCCAGTCCAGCCCGCTGGCAACCCGTCGCTTACAGCCCATGTTCTCCTCTGCATACACTCTCTCCACCGCGCACGGCCAGTCTATCTGTTCTACGATGTTCCGCACCTCGCCACATCTGGTGAAATCCTCTGCCCGGTCGGACCGGGGGCCATCGGCTACCACGAGCAGCCTGGCTGGCCTGGCTTCCCGAATCGCCGAAAAAACCCGTTCGGTTGGTGCTGGTCGGTTAAAGACCAGCAGGACCACCGGGGTGGTAAGTGCAAACCGGTTCATGGCCGACCCGAGCCCTGCATAAGGCGGGCATACAGATTCACGATACTTTGCTCCTGCTCCTCTTCCGAAAACCGGTCACTGGCCCGCAGCCTGCCGGCCTCGCCAAAACGCTCACACAGTGCCGGGTCTCCCAGCAGTTCCAGAATACGGGCCACAAACCCCTCGCTTTCCGCAGGGTGACAGACAAAGCCGGTCCCGCCGTCGATGACCGACTCCAGATCGGA
>JAJZTK010000135.1 GCA_021849045.1 Deltaproteobacteria bacterium
GCCGACGCGGCAACTCTCGGTGTCACAGCCACAGCCACAGCTTGGTCAGGCAGTACTGCTTCGGCAGGATCGTCTCTGTCCTATATGGACACCGCTCTGAACAGCTTGCGTTCCAAGTCTTCTACCCTGGCCAGCAACCTCTCCATCGTCACCGCCCGTCAGGACTTTACCACTTCGATGATCAACACCCTGCAACAGGGTTCGGACAACCTGACCCTGGCCGACATGAACCAGGAAGGGGCCAACATGCTGATGCTGCAGACCCGTCAGTCCTTGGGGACCACTGCCCTGAGTCTCTCGTCGCAGGCAGCACAATCGATCCTCAAACTCTTCTAAGATACGAGGAAAGCAGTATGATTGGGGAGAGGGAAACCTCTCCCCAATTTTTTCATGGCCCTTGAAGGAGGCAGGCTATGAAGATTGAAACCAGTGACCCCCAAATTGCAGCCTTGGCTGTTAAGGATTTTCAAAAAACTCCCTCCCAAAATAGTGAGGGGCTTACACCGGGGGCGACTGCTGGCGGATCACTGCCGGCCGATAAGGTGTCAGTCAATATCGAGGTGCCCAGGAAAACCTTGGACACCCTCCAACAGTTCGGGAAGATTGGAGACTTTCTTAATACCTTGGCATCCAATCTTCGTCAGACCAACGGCGCGCTCGATTCTGCTTCTAAGATCATCGACAAAATGAAGGCTTCGCTTGATACAATCATTAAGAACTTTCCCCCATATTCAGTTGAAAGCAGGGAGCGAATGGATCTCCTGATGAGCTATGCCTCGCTACGGAAGGAAATCACGAGCCTTATGATTCCTCCTCCTCCTCCTCCGATTTATGAAAAGGTTCAACATCTATGGCAGGGAGTTTTCCCAGTACAGAATGGCACAATTCCAACACCGCAGCTCCCGGCAGATGTCCCTGATTCCCATATCAAGATTGCCGCCGCTCAACTTGATGCCCTTTCCGGCCAGGTCGGCCTGGTAAAAGAAGCAATGACCAAGTCTGTCCAGGGGATATGAGCCATGCCACTGATTGTTACTCTAAGACCCAACGAAAAGATTGTTATTGGTGGTGCCGTTATCAAGAACGGACCGTCGTCATGCCAACTGCATGTTGAAAACCGGGTGCCCGTTCTGCGCCAGGGCGACATCCTGTCCCAAGCTGAGGCTACGACTCCATGCAAGCGGATTTATCTTGCCATTCAACTTATTTACATAAGTGGTGGGATCACCCCTGAACTGTCGCAGATTTATTGGGACCTGGTCAAGGAGGTGGTGAGTGCTGCACCGAGCATGAATGACTTGATTTCACAGATGAGTCAGTATATTTTAGCGGACAAATATTACCAAGCCTTGAAAGCTGCGAAAAAACTCATCCGTTACGAAGAGGAGCTTATTAGCAATGCATCAGAACTCACTTGACGCTTACAGCCGTATCCAGAAAGAAGGCCTGAGTGGGAGGGAGTTGGAAGCTTCAGTCCTGACCCGTGCCGGTCTCATGTTGAAGAATGTAAAACAAAATTGGGATGCCGCTGACCGGAATAATAATCTGCTGGAAGCGGTAAAATTTAACCAGAAAGTATGGAGCTTTCTCCAGGCGGAGTTGTCTGATCCCGAAAACCCTCTACCGAAAGAGTTGAAAGAGAACATCCTCAACCTGAGTATCTATATTGATAAGCGCTTGTTTGAGGTTATGGCCTTTCCTGAGCCTGACAAGCTGGACATAGTTATTGACATTAATTTTAATATAGCTGCCGGGCTAAGAGCGAAACCGGACGAGCTCCCCTAAAAGTTGCCGTAGCAGAAATCCCTCACTATAAAGATGTTCATCATCCCTACAGTTGTGTTCTATCTGTTTGCAGAGTCTCTGATTCTATAGTCGGAGAAAGCTGTGTGCAGAGAGAGCACGTCATGCCATCAAATGTAGAATCCTGCAACAACCAAGTTACCGGGTTTTGTTGTCCGCTCCAGAGGCCAGATGTGAAAGGGGATCAGCCGATTCTCCTGAACCGTGAGGGCTATTCCTATAATCAATGTCCGGGTCAGGCGGACAAAGGGCAGAGAGCGCTGTCGCAAGGTTTTCGACTGGTTCACTCCAGCAGCCAAAAGAGCATTGTCGGAAAATATGCATGGACGGGTACCAGGGAGAGTCCTTCCGCTCCAGCATCCAGCGCCAGTCGGGTGCAAAGGGAAGCAGCAGATAAGTCTGCTTGCCCATAGCCCCTGCCAGATGGGCAACAGCGGAATCGATACTGACCACAATATCAAGTTGAGCTATGAGAGCCGCAGTGTCGGCGAAGTCGACAATGTTGCCGGTAAGATCAACAACATTCATGCCGGCAGGCGGGTCGGCTGCCTGCTCGGCCCCTTCGCCAACCTGTAGGGAATAGAAAACGGCGTCCCGAATGTTCGCTAGAGGCGCAAGATCCGATAGTCTACAGGTACGGTGCGGGTCGGGTTTTTGTCGTCCTGCCCAGACGAGTCCGACTCTGAACCGTTGCTTCGACCCGATTAGGGACTGCCAGCGGTGCAGTCTTTCCTGGGGAGGGTACAGATAGGGCATCTGATCCGGAATAGTTTCCAGGGTGGTGCCGAAAAGCTGTGGAAGGCTCATGAGTGGGAGATGGATGTCGAAATGGGGTAGGGTCATTCCGGCTGGAACTGCATGGTAGACATCTGGGATGGTTTCCAGCAGCGGTACCAGCGGTTGCGGGCACTCCACGACAACCTTACCCCCCTGACTGGCGACCAGGGGGAGGTAGCGGGCGAACTGGATCGTATCCCCAAAGGCCTGCTCGGCATGGATCAGGATGATGCGTCCGTGTAACGGTCTCCCGTCCCACAGCTGCGCCGGGAACTCACGCCAACGGGTGGGATACCCTTTCTTCTGCCATCTCCAGCCAAACTCCTCCCATCCCCGCAGATACTCCCCTCGCCTCAGTAGAGCCAGTGCCAGATTCCAATGGGCCTCGGCGCAAGCCGGTACTCGTCTCAGGGCCTCTTCGTAGCATTTCATGGCAGCGTCATACTGTCCCAACTGCTCGAAGGCGGTCCCCATGGTGACGAGTGCCTCCGCGTCCTCCGGCGTGAGTGCCAGTGCCCTGGCGTAACTGTCGATTGCCTCCTCGAAACGATCCAGGGCAAGGAGCGTGTTGCCGCGATTGTGGTATAACGCTGCCGATGCGGGTAGAAGATCCATAATCCGCTGATACACAGCCAGGGCTTCGTCGTAGCGATCCAGGTCATGGAGAACGGCCCCAATGGGGAGTAGAATCTCCGGGTTGTCAGGAGAGCAGTTCAAGGCTCTGGAATAGCATGCCAGTGCCTCGGGCAGATTACCTTCCAGGTGCAACCGGATTCCCTCTGACAATTCCTGTTTTGCCGGATTGATCATGGTTTTTCCCGATAGCAGAAAAACCAGCAGGGTGCAGGTGTATTTTTCAGCACATGATTCATTGTTTCCCTATCGTAGGATTTTCGCAGCCAGTTCGAGCATTCCTCCAGGCAGTACCCCCAGCAGAACAATCAGAGAAGAAACCAGTGCGAGGACAGTCGATTCCGTTGCCGTCGCGGCCGGCACGGTGAATGAATCATTCCGTGGTTGCAGATACAGACTGACCACCACCCGCAGGTAGAAATAGACCGACACGGCAGCAGTCAGCATACCGGCAATGGCGAGGCCAAATTCGCCGGCCCGCAGGGCGGCGGCGAAGATCAGGAACTTGCCGGTGAAGCCGGCGGTCGGCGGGATGCCTGCCAGGCTGAACAGGGCCAACGCCAGCACTCCGGCAGCGAATGGGCTTTTGTAGCCCATTCCTCGAAGGTCGTCAACCCGTTCCACGGAACCACCTTCATCCAGGACGGTCAAAGCCCCAAAGGCCGTGATGGTCATGGCGCCGTAGGCTACCGCATAAAAAGCTGATGCCTCGTACCCGCCGCTTTTCCCCGCCAGCAGCGCCAGGGCTACATATCCCATCTGACCAACCGAGGAGTAGGCCAGTAGCCGCTTCACGTTTTCCTGCCGCAGGGCTGCCAGATTTCCGACGACCATGGAGAGGAGCGCGAGGCCACCCAGGGGGATTCGTAGGAAGTCGGCCGTGTCCAGCCTGGTGAGGAGCAGGAGGAGCGCCACGACCGCTGCCCCCTTGGATGCGGCGGCCAGGAAGGCGGTGACCGGCGTGGGGGCGCCCTGGTACACATCCGGGGTCCAGAGATGGGCCGGGACCAGTGATGCCTTGAAGGCCAGGCCGATCAGCATGATTTCCCAGCCGGCCCGAACCAGGAGATTGTCCCCGGCAGCGGCCTGCATGGCGGTGTCGATGGCGAGCGAGCCGCTGCCGGTATAGATCAGGGCAATGCCGAAGGCTATGAAGGCGGCCGCCACTGCCCCAAGCAGGAGGTACTTGAGACCCGCCTCGGCAGAGGTTGACCGGTTCAGATCGATGGCCACCAGAATGTAGAAGGCAAACGTCAACGCCTCCAGGCCGAGAAAGAGTGTCAAAAGGTTGACTGAGGCGCTCAGAGTGACCATGCCGAAGGCGGCAAAGAGCATCGTGGCCTGGAACTCCTCCCCTGCAATGCCATGGCGGGAGTTGTAGCGCTCGGCGAGCACCAGGACCGCAGCAGTGGTCAGGGCGAAGAAGATGGTGAAGAAGCGGGCGAACGGAGTGGCGGCAAGCCCGAGATTCGGGGCAAGGAGGGCGGGCGGTGACTGGAGTGCCCATAGTGCAGCACCGATCGTGACCACCGCTCCGACAGTTGTGGTGTGACGGCCGGGAACTATGGCGCCAAGCAGCAGGATCAGCAGGCTTCCGCCGGCCAGGAGCAGCAGCGGCATCAGTATCCAGAGGTCGGCGATGGTCACGGTGCCCCCCCGGTAAGGCCGGTCAGCAGGGCAACCGGAACGTTCAGCAGATCGAGCAGCGGTTTCGGATGCAGCCCCAGATACAGGTCGATCAGCGCCATGACGGTCAGTATGGTCCCCTCCCTGAGCGATAGGTCTGGGAGAGCGAGCGGGCGTCGCTCATGCTGGAACAGGACCTCCTGCAGCAGCTTGACCGTGTAGGCAAGCGGCAGGACGATTCCCAGAAAGGCCAGGACCGCGGCCAGCGGCTGGACTCGAAAGGTGCCGGTCAGGATCAGGAATTCGCCGACAAAGTTGTTGAGTCCGGGCAGGCCGGCTGAGGCCATGGCAAAGAGCAGGAACAGGCCGGAAAGGAGCGGCACCTTTCCCCACAGACCGCCGTAGGCGGCGACCTCCCGGGTCCCGCTCCGCTCGTCCAGCATCCCCACCAGGGCGAACAGGGCCGCGGTCGTCACCCCGTGGTTGACCATCTGCATGACAGCGCCGGAGAGGGCCACCGGTGTCCAGGCGGCGATGCCCAGCGCCACGAATCCCATGTGGCCAACGCTGGAGTAGGCCACCAGCCGTTTCATGTCGGTCTGGGCAAAGGCAACCCACGAGGCATAGAGAATGCCGATCACCGCCACTCCGGTCAGAAGAGGCGTCAATGTTTTGGCAGCGTCCGGGAAGAGCGGGTAGCCGAAGCGGATCAGCCCATAGGCACCGGTCTTGAGCAGCAGCCCGGCCAGAATGACGCTGCCGGCAGTGGGGGCGTCGGTGTGGGCGTCGGGGAGCCAGGTGTGGAGCGGGAACAGCGGAAACTTGATGGCAAAGGCCAGGAGGAAGGCGGCAAAGAGCCAGATTCCGGCCTGGGCTGGGATGGCAGTGCCGGTCAAGGACATGAGGCCAAAGGTGTACTGCCCGGTCTGACTGCCGTGCAAAAGGTAGATGCCGATGATCGCCAGGAGCATCAGGAGCGAGCCGGCCAGGGTGTAGAGGAAAAATTTGATTGCCGAGTATACCCGCCTGCCGTGCCCCCAGATGCCGATCAGGAAAAACATCGGGATCAGCATCACCTCCCAGAAGAGGTAGAAGAGGAACAGGTCCAGGGCCAGGAAGACCCCCATGATGCCGCTCTCCATAACCAGCAAGAGGGCGTAGTGCAGAGCGGAACGTTCCCGGATGGCGTTCCAGGAGACGACCATCCCCACCAAGGTGACAAAGGCGGTCAGGAGCACCATCAGCAGGCTGATGCCGTCCAAACCCAGCGTGTAGCGGGCCCCCAGTCGGCCGATCCACGGGAGATCTTCGAATAAGAAGAAGCCGGGGGGGCTGTTGCCCGGGAGCAGCCGTGCCGACCCCGCCGCCAAGGTCAGCCACCCCGCCAGTGTCAGATCGGCCAGGCCGAACAGGAGAGCGATCCTTCTCGTCCACTCCTGCCGCTGCCAGAGAGGCAGGAGACAGAGCACCCCCGTGAGGGGAAGGAAGACCAGGATGGTGAGGAGCGGGTAGCCGGCCATCATGGGAGCCCCCATGCCAGGTATCCCACGAGCAGCGCCGCCCCGGCGGCAAGGCTCAACAGATAGACCGAAACCCGGCCACTGGTCCAGCGGCCAAGCCCCTGGCCGGTCCT
Source organism: Deltaproteobacteria bacterium (assembly GCA_021849045.1). Classification (GTDB taxonomy): domain Bacteria; phylum Desulfobacterota; class Desulfuromonadia; order Geobacterales; family DSM-12255; genus Geomobilibacter. Next base: position 6,473 of record JAJZTK010000135.1, read on the forward strand.
GCCGAGGAGATCGGCGAACCGGTCGAGGGAATCGTCGATGATCCCCTCGTCCACCCGCTGCCAGAGGAAACCGGCCAGCCGCTCATAGGGCCTGATGATGAGAGCCCGGTAGAGGTGATCTACGTACCAGCCGTGCAGAAGAAAAGCTGTGAGGCCGGACGGTTCTCGTGTTGCTTCGGAGATCCTGGACTGCCGCGCTGTACCGGCATAGCGGACTCTGGCCACCAGGAACCCGGCCAGACAGGCGATTGTCGCCGCCCCCTGGAGCAACAGCTCGGTCCCGGCTGCCGGATGATGAACCGGGCCGGTGACCGGCGTCAGGAGGTCTGTCAATAAGCCGTGGCCAAGAAATGCCGGGAGATTCAACAGGCCGCCGCCGAGCCCGAGGAGGGCGAGCGGTATCAGGGGGAGCTCCATCAAGCGGGGAAGCGATCTGATAGCTTCCCCCTTTGTGAAAGGGGGATTGAGGGGGATTTGCTTATCGGCAGAGGCGGAAATCCCCCCCGTCCCCCCTTTCTCAAAGGGGGGGGCATACGGTTCGCCGGCAAAGACCAGATAGAGGAGCCGGAAGGTGTAGAGAGAGGTGATGACGGCGGTGGCGAGGCCAACCCCGTAGAGCCCGCCGTAGAGCGCCCCCCCCTTCTCCCATACCGCGGCCAGGATCGAGTCCTTGCTGAAGAAGCCGCCGGTGAGCGGCACGCCGGCCAGGCATAGGGCGCCTGTCAGGAATGGGTAGAAGATGGCGGGGCGGTCTCTGAGTCCCCCCATCCGGAAGATGTCCTGCTCGTGGTGCAGGGCGGTGATGACGCAGCCCGCCCCCAGGAAGAGGAGCGCCTTGAAGAAGGCGTGGACCAGGAGGTGGAAGGTGGCTGCGGTTACGGCGCCGGCACCGACGCCGAGCACCATGTAGCCGATCTGGCTGATGGTGGAGTAGGCCAGCACCCGCTTCAGGTCCCGCTGGGCCAGGGCACAGCTGGCGCCGAAAAAGGCGGTCACCCCGCCGGTTATGGCGATTGCCGCCAGGGCGGTCCCAGAGCCGCCGATCAGCGGCAGCATCCGGGCCAGCAGGTAGACCCCGGCCGTCACCATGGTGGCGGCGTGGATCAGGGCCGAGACCGGCGTCGGACCGGCCATGGCGTCCGGCAGCCAGACCATCAGCGGTACCTGGGCCGACTTTCCCATGGCGCCGATCAGGAACAGGATGCCGAGGGTGGTAACGACCCCGGCAGGGACCAGGAATCCCATCCGGTTCAGTTCGGTGATCGATACCGTGCCGAACAGCTGGAAGAGCCAGATGATGGCGATCCCGAGTGCCGTGTCACCGATCCGGGTGGTGATGAACGCCTTGCGACCGGCATCGGCGTTCTTCGTTTCCTTGTACCAGAAGCCGATCAGGGCGTAGGAGCAGAAGCCGACCCCCTCCCAGCCCAGGTAGAGGAGCGGCAGGTTCTCGGCCAGCACCAGTACCAGCATGGCGCAGACGAACAGGTTCAGGAGGACGAAGAAGCGGACATACCCCGGATCGTCGGCCATGTAGGCCACGGCGTAGAGGTGGATCAGGCCGCAGACAAAGGTGATCATCAGGGTCAGGGAAAGGGAGAGCGGGTCCAGGTAGAGAGTGATCGGCGCCTTGAAGTTAAAGTCGGACAACCAAGAGGCGAGTTCCACCGTCACCGGGGTACTACTGTAGAGTGCAAGCGCGCCTACCACTGCCGCAAAGCTCCCCCAGACCGCGCCGCAGGCAATGGTCTCCACCAGCCGGCGCGGCAGCTTTCGGCCGACCAAGGCGTTGGTCACGGCTCCCAGCAGGGGGAGGAGGAGTATGAGGGTGAGGTAGAGTTTCATGGGTTCATTGGTGTAACGCTATTCACGGTCAGGGCCTGTGCAGTTGTAAGCCCCGTCAGGGGCGCTCGCCTGTAGCCGGGGGATTCATCCCCCGGATGGGAGTTGCCGAAGATCTCCGTCACGTACGTGGCGGGAGTGGCATCTTGCCAAGATGACCGGAGAATGAATTCTCCGGCTACAGGTGTTCTGTCCCGATGAGTTCACTCTGTCATGAGCGTAGGTCTGACATCTAACGGCTTCCTTTTTGTCTCATGTCAAGGGCTGACCCTACTTGCAAGTTTTGTCTCATGTCAAGGGCTGACCCTACTTGCAAGTTCTTATTTGTTGTGAATTGCTGATTTCGTAGGTTGGGTTAGGCGGGTGTATGCCGTAACCCAACATGACCAAGCTAGCAGCCTGCAAGGCAGTTGGGTTACGCGATGAGGCCCTAACCCAACCTACGCTCTTGTTCAACGGTGTGGCGGGGTAGTGGCGAAGACCATTGCCCCCCGCTGGTTGGCTGCATCAGCACAGTTTCTTACTTATCCGTTCAAGGTCGTCTGCAACCATGCCAATCCCAATTGGATTAGTGGGGTGTTCATACATATGATAAGCTCTCTCGTCTCTTGATTCAGATGGAAGTCGAGACAGTATTTCATCTCGTAGTAGAATGGTGTCCACCTTAAATTGTGAGTCATATTCGGCGTTTCTGCGAAGAGATATCTGTGAGGAAGTAGAAGTGTGTTGATGCCAGAGGCGATTCTTTTCTTCCTCATCCTGAGCACGACACATTGCCTGCCACTGGGCATCAAGTATTCTCCGCTCTTCCTCAGAGTATTTAACTAACCAGCTTCTTAATTTAGATACGACTTCTAGGGTTTTGATCTTCAATTCAGCGTGGGTTAACTTAGAAAATTCAGAACCTGAAGCTGGTACAAGATGGAGCCTTTCTCGGTACTCATCTAATTGTGCGTCTTTTGCAGTTAATCGTTCTTTATATGTTTCAATTCTTTCTTTCAGATTGTCGATAATTCCGGAGTATCTCCATTTATTTGCAGCAAAGGAAACTACAAAAGCTAGTGCCGATGAAATAAGAAATGCCCACGGTGCACCAGAGACAACGTCCCATTCTTTTTGCAAATGTTTTAGCATTTCTTGAAGCACGATTTACTCTCCTTATTTCAGCCAACTCTTATTGAGCAGTTCGCCGAAATACAAGGGTGTCAGAGCTACACATTTCACTCTGTCATAAGTGTAGGTCTGACACCTCACGGTTTTTTGACACCTCACGGTTTTTCCCGGCAACGTCGCCTTGGTATTCTGCGTGAATATGGCGAAGGTGGTGCTTTGGTTGTCACGATAAAACATCCTGATGATGCCAAAAAACATCGAAATTGTCGGCATGCAAGTCCTCCATCTTTTTACCGAACGGTGCGGCGCTAACCGGCGCGCAGTTTTTTCGCGCGTCCGGTTGAGCGCGTTGTTCGCTGTTCCGACTGCGCGTCAGCATATGTATCGAGTAATTGCCGGATCATTCGCTGATATTGTGTATGATATTTTGATGCCTCGGACTTGAAAAACTCAATACTCTTCTTGCTGAGGGAGATGGTCACCTTGACCGACTCCTCGCGAAACGCCAACTCTGCGGGAGAAGGGAGAAAATCTGGAATTATCTTTATCTCGCCTAACGGTTCATCGGTGTATTTTATTTTCGTGCTCATAAATCGCCTTGCCTTTCCGCCAGTAACCGGCTCCAAATATGCGAATGACGTTGTTCCGATACGTAAAGCGTACCGTGATAATAGCATCTCCAACTTTGCCAAAGCAGTAGTAACGCATTTCATTGGCGCTGTGGTTCACATCTTCAGCGATGATACGATGAGAATCGGCGAACACGTATTGGGCCTCCGCAAATGAGACACCGTGTTTTTGCTGGTTTTCCCGATCCTTTTTCGAGTCCCATTCGAAATGTGTTTTTGTCATAAAATAACCTTAGCAGGGACAAGTTGCCATACTTTTATATGGCATTTTTTATGGTTTGTTCTGTGGGTCGGGAGCACTTTTCCTTCAGTCACGTACGTGACGAAAGAAGAAATACCGACGAATCCTGGCGATAAATCGCCGGACTACCTGCAGCTGTCCCTACGGGACGAGAATTAATCACCACAATCCATAGGGCTTGCATAAATGCACAGCTACTTTAGTCGTCCCCGCTAACCCCTCATCTCGTTGAACGCATCGGCATTCACGGTCTTCTTCCGCCGCTGCAGGTAGACCACCAGTGCCAGGGCCAGGGAGACCTCGGCCGAGGTCATGGCCATGATCATCAGGGCGAATATCTGGCCGTCCACGTTCCAGCGGGCTGCGCCACCCACGAACACCAGCATGGCGGCGTTCAGCATCACCTCGATGCCGATCAGCATCATGATGATGTTGCTCCGCCAGGCCAGTACCCCCACCAGCCCGAGGACGAAGAGGATGGCGGCGAGGATCAGGACATGTTCCAGGGGGACGATCATATAACCCCCCTCGGTCCCCCCTTGTCAGGGGGGAGGAACGGCTTGTCTCCTCCACTGACAAGGGGAGGTTGGGAGGGGTTGGTTTTGCGTCTTTTCCCTAAGTAGAGCGCCCCGACCACGGCAAACAACAGCTGCATGGAGATTACCTCCACAGCGACACCATAGTTCTGAAACAGGACGCGGCTGAACTCCCGGACGCTCACCGGCGGGATGGCCTTGGACGTTGTTCGTGCACCAGTGGCCAAGGTCACAATGGCGCCGAGGATGATCCCGCCCAGCAGCAGGGCCGGCCACCACTCCCGCAGGTGCGGCCGCCAGGCCCTTTCCGGGTGCCCCAGATCCAGCATCATGATGACGAAGAGGAAGAGCACCATGATGGCGCCGGCATAGATGATCACCTCGAAGACCGCCACCACCGGTGCGGCCAGTAGGTAGAAGATCACCGCCAGGGCGAAGAACGAGGTCACCAGGTAGACGATGGCATGCACCGGGTGCTTTTCGGTAATGGCGAAGATCGTGCCGATGACGGTCACGACGGCCAGTATGTAGAAAAGGGTCTGTTCCATTACGGCATCAGCCCCCGCACATCCACCGGCGGGTGCTCCTTTTCCCCCGCCCCCCGCGGCTGGGCCACGCCGATGCCGGCCTGGCGGTAGAAATTGTACTCGCTGTCCTTGCCGCCATGATCGATCAGCAGGTCCTCCTTTTCATAGACCAGATCCATGATGTCCCGTTTGCAGATTTCGTAATCCGGGGTCATCTGGATCGCCAGGGTGGGGCAGGCCTCGGCGCAGAGGCCGCAGAAGATGCAGCGGGAGAAGT
>JAJZTK010000136.1 GCA_021849045.1 Deltaproteobacteria bacterium
CCCGTCCGTTACCAGGGTGTCAAAGGTGTATTTTTCGAGATGTATCGCCGCAGCGGCAGCAGCCTCCGCCTTCTGATCGGCTTCTCTTGCAATGTTTGCCCTTTCCTCGGCAGCAGCCTTCTTCTCGTCAAGAGGGTCGATACCAGACCGAACCTGCGAAAAGGCAGCAGCATGTTTTTGCCGGGCATCGGATAGGGACACATCCGGTGGAAGGCCATAAATTCCCAAGTTTAGGAATTTGCGTTTGCCATCGAAATGGTATATATAGAAAAAGGTAATTATTCCAGTTTTTCGAACGCGAATACCGAAACCATGACCTTCCCGAAGGTCGTATTCCTTTGGGGGAGGGTTCTTGGTTGTTTCAACTTTAAGGGCCTTGAGGTATAGATCGGTGAACTTTCCTTTGAATTCTGGCATCGACTTTCTCCGGTTTTCACGTGGCTTTCACGTGGCCTCTACGTGGCCTCTCTGTTGCTCGCGTGGTCTCCGCGTGGCCTCTTTTGAGTTGGCAAGCGGATATACATATTGAAACAAGCAGTAACTAAAATAGTGTAAAAATCCAACAAAGTCAATATGTTTAGGCCATCGAATAAGACACAGTGAAACAGTGCGCGACGCCAAGAAACTTAAAGTGTCAGCTTCCCAAGCTGAAGGTCGCGAGTTCGAATCTCGTTTCCCGCTCCAAAAAAACATAAAAGGTTCAGCTGGTTATAGTCGGCCTTTGTAAACCGTACCCGGTACTGTATCTAAGCAGTGCCGGGTTTTTGCGTTCTGTGTAGCGCGGCGCGAGCTTTGTTAACCACTTCCACAATTTAACCCTTATCATATCAGTGAGTTTACTGCCAATCCTCCCAGTGGGATTGTCGGATGAGTAGATTCGGACACGATTCCGTACCTGTGGCAGTCGGGACGAGTATGTCTGTTCGCCGAAGCAAACCTGTTTAATCTCTTCTGTCCCCGAACAGCCGCAGCATCATGAGGAACAGGTTCACGAAGTCCAGGTAGAGGGCCAAGGCGCCCGCCACAGCCGCTCCGCCGCGTGCTCCCTTCAACTTCTGGGTATCGTACGCCGTTAGGCCGATGAAGACGATAACGCCGATGCCGCTCACCATGAACTGGATCATGTTGGAATGGAGGAAGATGTTGACGATTGAGGCGATTACGATACCCACCAGCCCCATGAAACAGAAGGAGCCGATGGATGTCAGATCCCGCTTCGTGGTAAGCCCGTACACGCTCATGACGGCGAACGTTGCGGCCGTTGACAAGAAGGCCGTGGCTATGGACTGACCGGTATAGATCAGGAAAATTCCCGACAGGGTGACCCCGTTGAGCGCTGAATAGAGCAAGAAGAGCGGCGCTGCGGTCATGGTGCCCATGCGGATCGCAAAGCCGCTTATGGCGAAGACCAGCGCCAATTCGGCGATGACAAGGCCGAAAAAGACCATCCTGTTGCCGAACACCATTGCTGCGAGAGGCTGATTGCTCACGACCGCAATGGATACCAGGGCAGTAAGGCACAGCCCGGCAGCCATCCATCCGTACACTGCTCCGATTGAATTGTCTCTTGCCACCTCATAGGTGCGCGAGGAGTACGACGGGATGCTCATGGAGATTCTCCTTTTCATGTGGTTGTTCCGGAACGAATGTAGCCATTTCCTTCCGATAAATCAATCCGGTTTACGTGGGCCAGGCAGTTTGTCGGGCATGGTACAGTACAGGAGGTTTCGTACCACGGTTCGCATGTAAGCGTGATCGATTGTCTCTTGACAGGCACTGGTTGCCATTTCTTGGCTTGTCAGACCCCTGTCCGCTCCCCCTCTGTGCGAGCATTCCTGTTGGGCTACTACGGACTTACTAAACAGCTTCACCTGCCTATAACATGAGGAAAAGCTTGAGGTTGAGAGGCTGGTGTCGTACTATGAACTCCCGTTCGGTCTTGCCTGGACGGGAGTTTCTATTATATGGCCGGCAGGCGATGTTTGATGCCTGGCCACAAGAAAAGGGGTGTGCAGTAATGCGATTCAGTTATGAAACAGCTGGTTCATGCGCCACGCGGATCGATATTGAGATTGAGGCCGGTTTAATTGTCAGTGCCGATTTCATCGACGGCTGCGCAGGCAATACTCGGGCGGTGGCTGCATTGGTCAAGGGTATGCCGGTAGCGGAAGCGGTACGGCGATTGAAGGGTATCGCCTGCCAGGGGGATACGTCGTGCCCGGATCAGCTCGCCCGGGCACTGGAAGCGGCTGAAACGAAATAACAATTTCCAAAAAGCCAGTAGACGCCAAACCATAGCAGCTAATGTGTCGGAGAACGTAATTCCTTGGTTTCATTATCTTTCCTTTTTAAACAAACAATAACCGTCCTTGCCCTGACGCTTTTACTGGTGTTGTCCCTGGTCGCATCGGTGCGTGCCCAGGAACCGTTCGCCACCTATCCCCCTCTGTCATCCGGTTACTCTTCCATCAAGGTTTTTGACAGTCAGGGGCGGTTTGTCGGCCGGATTCTACCCGACAAGAGATACTGGGTTTCCATCGACCGCATCCCCGCGTTCCTGCAAAAGGCCGTGGTGGCCGTTGAAGACTCCCGCTTCTATGAGCATGGCGGGATCGATGTCCGGGGGATCGCCCGGGCATTGGTGAAGGACGTGGTCAAAGGGAGACTGGCCGAAGGGGGGTCGACCATCACCCAGCAGCTGATCAAGAATAAATACCTGTCCGGCGAGAAATCCATTGAACGGAAGGTCGAGGAAGCCCGCCTGGCCATGGAGTTTGAAAAGAAGTACACCAAAAAGCAGATCCTGGAGATGTATTTCAACGAAATTTATTATGGCAACGGTGCCTGGGGGATTGCCCAGGCTAGCCGGCTCTATTTCGACAAGAACCCGGAGGAGTTGACCGACGCCGAATGTTCCCTGCTGGCCGGAGTGCAAAAAAACCCGGGCCGCTACAACCCGTCGGGAAAACCGGCCAACGTCACGGGGCGGAGGGACGTGGTTCTCAGGCGGATGGTGGAGCTCAAGATGATCACCGTCCGGCAGAAGCAGCGGTTGCGGGCCCGCCCCGCCTCGGTCATACCACAAGGTCAGGCCCCGTACTATATGGCCCATCTCCGGAGCCGGCTGATTGAGCGGTACGGACCGCAGGTCATCGAACAGGGCGGACTGGACGTGATCTCGGCCATGGATCTGAACCTGCAGAAGCTGGCGGAAAAGACCTTGCGTGACGGAGTGAAACGGATTTCTCCCCAGTTGCAGGGCGCCTTGCTGAGTCTTGATCCTGTTACGGGGGATGTGATGGCGGCCGTCGGGGGTATTGACTTCACCCAGAGCCCCTATAACCGTGCCTTTTCAGCCCGGCGTCAGCCCGGCTCGGCCATAAAACCGCTGATTTACGCTGCTGCACTGGAAAAGGGGGTTACCGCCGGCAGCATCTGGGATGATACGGCGACGGCCTACAACCGCGGCAACAATGAACTCTGGAAGCCGCAAAACTATGGCCGGGAGCAGTATGGCGAACTCAGTCTCAGGCAGGCCCTGGCCTACTCGAACAATGTCATTACGGTAAAGTTACTGGAGTCGATCGGGGTGCCGTATTTTGTCGATGTCGCCCGCAACCTGGGGCTGCCGTTGCGTGCCCAGCACGATCTGTCCCTGGCCCTGGGAACGGAAGAGGTCACCCTGCATGACCTTGTCATGGCGTACACCCCCCTGGCCAACGGGGGCTTCAGGGCCGAACCACGGACCATTATCCGGGTCTATGATCGCAACCGTCGTACCTGGACGGAGACTCCCCCGGCGGTCACGCCGGTCCTGTCGCCGGCTGCCGCCTTCGTCACCACCCGGATGCTCAGGGACGTGATGGTCTACGGCACTGCCAAATCCCTGAAAAAATTCAGCCGGGAGCGCCCGGCCGCCGGCAAGACCGGCACCACCGATGATTACCGGGATGCCTGGTTTGTCGGCTATACCCCCGGGGTACTGACCGGCATATGGGTCGGTTATGACCGGCCTCGGCCAGGGGGCAGAGGTTTTACCGGCGGAGCGGTCGCTGCCCCGATCTGGGAACGGTTCATGCGGCCGGCCCTGGCGGCCAGACCGGCTATTGATTTCCCGAAACCGGAAACGGTTGTCGCCGTTTCGATTGACCCGACCACAGGTTACCTGGCAACGGCCGACTGTCCGCAACAAACGGACGAGTTCTATATCGTGGGAACCGAGCCGACCGAGCAGTGTCCCAAGCATCGCGGAGATGCCGGCAAACCGTTATCCCCGGTCGTGCCACTGTCGCCTGGCGTTGGTCAACAGCCTGTCATCACTCCTTCCGACTAGTACCACACCACAATGGTATCCGCGGCCAGCAGGGCCGACTCGATCGCGGGGGGAGGAGCGTGAGGGGGGGGCAGATTGGTTCCGGTTTGTTACATGACCCTCATGGCGATCATGGTCACGTCATCTTCCAAGGTGGTGGTGCCGGTGAACGCGGCGACTGCCACGAGTACCACGTCGATGACCTCCTGCGGGGATGCTTCCGGGCAGGAGCGGAGCAGCTCGCACAGACGGCCGCGGCCGAACAGTTCGCCGGCAGGGTTCTGAGCTTCGATGACGCCGTCGGTGTAGATCAGGAGCAGGTCGCCTGCTTCCAACCGGCACTGTCGTTCCTCGAACGCGATCCCTTTCCTGACCCCCAGGATCATCCCCTCCGCGTCCAGTTCCCGGCAGGCGGACTCGCCACGGCGGGCGAGGAGCGGTGGCACATGGCCGGCATTGGCGTAGGTGAGGGTGCGGGTTGTGACGTCGTATTCGATATAAAACAGGGTGATGAACAGTCCGGCCTGGTTGAGATCGTCATACAGGATCTCGTTGAGGGCGGAGAGGATGGTGCCGGAACCGGCAATCGACTGTACCGTGGCCCGCAGCACCGACCTGGCCTCCGCCGTCATCAGGGCGGCACCGATGCTGTGCCCCGAAACATCGGCGATGACCAGTTCCACCACGTCGTCAGTGCGGCGGTAGTAGTCGTAGTAGTCTCCGCCCACGTCGGTGGCCGGTACGCAGCAGCCGGCCAGTTGGACACCGCTCAGTTCCGGCGGGGCAGCCGGCAAGAGGGAGAGCTGGATCTGGCGGGCCAGCTCCATATCCCGTCGCAGGCGGGAATGCTCCAGCAGTACGGCTTCGGCCCGCTGCCGCTCCGTGATGTCCCGGGCCACGGCCACGCCGTAATATGTCTTGTTGAAACTGACCACCCGGATGGTGATCTCCACCGGCAGCCATTCGCCGTTCCCTTTTTGCAGGCGGGTGGTGATCATGTCCCGGTCCCACCCCTGGTGGGGACCGGTATCGACGAGGTCGGTTATTCTGGCGACCGCTTCGTCCGGAAAAAAGCGTGCCAAGGGGTGGTCCAGGAACTCTTCGCGGCGGGTAGCAAGCTGGCGGCAGGCCGATGCATTGACATCGACGAAGGTGAGCGGTGACACCTGGATGAGAAATATGCAGTCGTTGCTCTCGTCGATGAGTGCCCGGAACCGCTCCAGTTCCGTGAGTTTCTGCATCAGTTCGGGATAATAGGTCTTCCGCAGGGAGCGTTCGCCAAGGCCGATGATCTTTTCCCGCTCGGCGTTCCAGGCCGTTGTGGCATCAGAGGGCTCTTTCATAGATGGTCTCGATATCCTCAATGGTCGGCTGGCGCGGGTTGGTGAAGATGGTCGGATCGTTCAGCGCCTTGGTTGCCAGCTCCGGGATATCACTCCTGGTAACCCCGAGCTGGCTCAAGGTATGGGTATTCCCCGTTGCTTCGCGCAGGTAATCGAGCCGGTAATGCAGGGTTGCCCTGATCTCATCCGGGGCCATGCCGGTGGTCGCCACTCCCATTGCCTCGGCGATCTGCCGGTAACGGTCCGGGACTGCCCCGAAGTTGAAATCGATCACATGGGGGAGGAGCAGGGCGTTGCATTCGCCGTGGGGAGAGTCGAGCATCCCCCCCAGGCTGTGGGCCATGGCATGGACCATCCCCAGGCTTGCGTTGGAGAATGCGAGGCCGGCATCCAGGCTCGCCAGCATCATCCGGCCGCGGAAACTGGCGTTGTCCGGCATATGCAGAGTTGGCAGCAGGTTGGAAACGATCAGGGTGATCGCCTCCCGGGCAAAGATGTCGGTGATGGCGGAGTGGGCCGTGGAGACGTACGATTCGATGGCATGGCACAGGGCGTCCATTGCCGTGCAGAAGGTCAGATCGGCCGGCATGGTGATGGTGGTGAGCGGATCGATCAGGGCAACGTCAGGGACGATCATCTTGCTGATGATGGCGATCTTTACCCGGCGCACGCTGTCGGTGATGATGGCAAACTGGGATACGTCCGCGGCCGAGCCGGCGGTGGTGGGGATACAGATCAGGGGAGGGATGGGAAGTTCCACCCGGTCCACCCCCTCGAAGTCGAGGATGTCCCGCCTGTTGGCGCTCACAATCCCGATTCCCTTGGCGCAGTCGATCGGGCTGCCGCCACCGACCGCGACAATGGCGTCGCACCCTTCCCGCCGGTAGAGCTCGGCGCCGGCCATCACCTCGCTTGCCTTGGGGTTGCTGGTAACAGCAGCATAGACGGCGGCTTCCAACCCCGCCTCATGCAGGCAGGTGAGTACGTCAGCGGTCCAGCCGGCTGCCACCACCCCCGGATCGGTGACGAGCAGCACCTTGCTGGCGCCGAGGTTTTTCGCGTACCGCCCGGCCAGGGAACGGGCGTCCATGCCGAAAATGAATTCCGGGGCAACGAACTTGCGTAATTCGAACTCACTCGTATCCATCGTGACCTACCCCTTTGCCTAAGTATACCTCATGTAGCGATGGATGCAGGTGCACCACGCAACTCGATGCACCCCTTGCGGGCAGGCTTTGAGGAGATTGCACGTTGGTTGTCCGGGAGCGGCTCCGGATGGATACGTTCAGCGTACCATGATCAGAATCGCCTGGGCCAGCAGGACCTTCGCGATCATGGAGAGGGGATAGACGGTGGCGTACCCTTCGTCCACCGGGCCGCAGCCGAAGCGTTCCTGGCCCCAGGCGAGGAGCGCCGGTTGGGTCATGACCGCGGCGGCCAGACCACAGCTGCGGGCCGGGGAAAACCCGAGCCAGCGGCCGGAGATGAACAGGGCCACTGCGATACCTGACAGGGTGACAGCCAACGACGCGCCCGCCAGTCCGGCTACCTGCCCCAGCGGCACGGTGCCCAGTCCGCCGCCGGCCCGCAGCCCGATGCCGGCCAGGAAGATGACCAGCCCCAACTGTCGAATGGCCATGTTGGCGGCATGGGGTACTTGCCAGACGAGGGTGCCGGTCCTGCGCAGCGAACCGAGCATCAGGCCGACGCAGAGCGGTCCTCCGGCAAAGCCGAGTTTCAGTGTGACGCCGCCGACGGTGACTGCCAGGGCGCCGAGCAGGAGTCCCATGGCGTGCCCCAGGGCAAAGGTGAGCATTTCCACCTCTCCGACTGCCTGATAGGAGTCGCCCAGGTAGTTGCCGACGTCCTTCATGCGGGCGGTTGGCGCCACAACCCGTAGCCGGTCCCCCAGTTCCACTATGAAGCCGCGTGGCGGCACCATGTCGGCATCCCCCCGCCTGATCCGGGTGACGCGACCACCGAACAGTTCCTCCAGGTTGAGCTGCTCAATGGACATACCCGCCAAGCGACGGTTCGACAGAAAGATCCGCCGTACATCGACCGTCCCCTCGCGATGGGCGCTGGCATCCTCGGCCGGCTCGCCGAGGGCGGCGCAGACCCGTTCCACTTCGTTTTTTGCACCGACCAGGGTCAACACATCGCCGGTCTGGAGACGCTCGTTCGGAAAGGCTACCCGGTCAATGTTGTCGCGGGTCAGACGGCCAAAGGCCACCTGCCATTCCCCTTCCGCCGTCAAATCCCCCAGCCGTGCATTAATTGCGTGGACGCTGTCGACCCGTACCGCTGTCTGGCAGAGCTCTTCATGGACCGGGTCCTCACCGAAAAACCGTGAAAACTGCCGGGCCGACAGGGAAAACAGAATTGTTCCCAGCCCCACAGCCAGGGGATAGGCCACCGAATACGCCATGACAGCAGTCGTTGCTCCCAACTCATTCCCCATGTTGCGCAGGGTTTCACTCACCCCGGCCAGGGCCGGGGTATTGGTCAGGGCACCGGCATAGAGGCCGGCGGACTGGGCCTTGCCGAGCCAGCTGCCGGTCACGATTGCCGCCAGGGTCGCAACCGCCAGGCTGGCCAGAGCGGTCAGATTGGCCCTGATACCACCGCTTTTGAGGGCCGCGACAAAGGAGGGGCCGGATGACAGGCCGATGGCATAGACAAACATGGACAGACCCAGTACATGCAACGCTTCCGGCGGTTTGATGCCGGGGATCAGCGCCCCTGCCCCCAGACCGGCAAAGAGAACGCCGGCCACTCCCAGTGAAACCGGCCCGACCCTGAGGCGCCCCAGGGGGTAGCCCATCGCTATGACGGCAAAGACCACGAGGACCGGGTTTTCAGTACAAAATTGGACAAAATGTCCCATAGGTTATAGCCCTTCAGGGAGGTGCCACGGTGTACACAGCGCGGAATCTCAGAAAAATTTTTTCTAACATCCTACCATATAAATCTCCGTCGTCAGCTTCAGCACCTGCCATTTAATTTTCAGCCGTCCCTGTGATGTAATTTTGCGGTTGCCAAAACGACGCGGCCCCACCCCGGAGAAGGGGAGGGGCCGCGCTTTGATGAAATGAACAGGGACTGTTGCCGGCTACAGCCCGCCGTTCAGGTCCGCTGCCGACAGCGTCGTAGGCAGCGGGTTTCTGAAGAGGATCAGGTTGACCCGGTCCTTGTTGCGGCTGAAGGTAAAGTTCAGGTGGTGCTCGTAGGCCATGAGCGCCACCGGCTCTATCTGACCGGGGTCGCGGAGCTTGAACAGGACCCGGTTTCCCTGGCCCAGGTACTCCAGGAAGGTGACAGAGATGTCGAATTCGATGTTCCCCCGCTCACCGGTCAGATCGACGAAGCTCCCCTCGTCGCCGATGATGAAGGTGTCACTCAGGCTGATCCGCTGCGAGGCAGTACCGGTGCCGTCGGCAAAGCTGCGGATGATGCCGCCGCCGCCGATCTGGGTGCCGTCCTCGATGACGAAACGCCCCAGGCGGACGTTCTCGCTGTACAGGTCGGCGCCGATCTCGTACTTCAGCGAGAGAAGGACATTGCCGACCTCGGTGGCCATGAGTTCGGGGGCGTGACGCTCGGTGACCTCAAGGGTCGACGAGTCCAGCCGTTCCTCGATGGCCAGCACGGTGGCCTGAACCTCTGCCGTGGCCAGCTTGAGGGTATAGGTCCTGCCGGCCTTGAACGGCTGATCCGCCAGCCAGAAGATGCTCGCCCTGAGCTCCTTCGTCCTGACCGGGGCGTTGCGGCGGTGGGCGATGACCTCGCCCCGCTCGACGAACAGCTCGTCTTCGGTGGTGACGCCGATGCAGGTCCCGGCCCCGGCCGCTGCCAGGTCGGGCTGCTGCCACTGTTCCACGCTCTTGATCCGCGTGATCTTGCCCGAGGGGAGGAAGATCACCTCGTCCCCCTTGCGCACCTCGCCGGTTTCTACCCGGCCGGCGTAGATCCTTTTCCCGTCCCACTTGTACACATCCTGCACCGGCAGCCTTAAGGGGAGGGTGGTGTCGCCGCGCACGTTCTGGAAGGTGTCCAGCGCCTCCAGGACGGTCGGGCCGGTGTACCACGGGGTCCCGCCGTGGCGCTGGGCCATGTTTTCCCCTTCGCGGGCCGAAATCGGGATGACGTAGGAGGGGATGATGTCCACCGAGTGGAGGAAGGCGCGGATATCGTTCTCCACTTCCCGGAAGACTTTCTGGTTGTAGCCGACCATGTCCAGCTTGTTGATGGTCACCACCACCTGGCGGATACCCAAGAGCGACAGGACGTAGGCGTGGCGCTTGGTCTGCTCCCGCACCCCTTCCACGCCGTCCACCAGCAGGATGGCGGCATCAGCCGACGAGGCGCCGGTAATCATGTTCTTCAGGAACTGCTTGTGGCCCGGGGCATCGATGATGACGTAGGAGCGCTGTTCGGTCTTGAAGAAGGTGGACGCGGTATCGATGGTGATGTTCTGGTCCCTCTCCTCCTCCAGGGCGTCCATGAGATAGGCGAATTCGAATTCGCGCCCCTGGGCGCGGCAGGTGTTTTCGATCTCCAGGTAGCGGCTTTCCGGGATGCTCCCGGTGTCGTAGAAGAGCCGGCCGATGAGGGTCGATTTGCCGTGGTCCACATGGCCGACAATGACTATTTTCAGCGTTTCAGAGTTCTGCATCCGTTATCTCCCTTAGTTTTCCGTTCCTGACTCGATCAAGCCGCCACCCAGTACCGTATCGTTGTCGTAGAAGACCACCGACTGGCCGGGGGTCACTGACTTCACCGGTTCCGGAAAGTCGACCTGTACCCGATCGTTGTCCAGCACCCTCACCGTGCAGGGAACCGGTTCCTGGCGGTAGCGGATCTTGCACGTTGCCGTGAATTCCGCTGCAGGTGGCGGCTGTTGCCAGTTGACGCTGCCGGCGGTCAGCAAACCGCTGTACAACTCTTCCTCGAAGCCGACCGTGACCATGCCGCTGGCCGGGTCGGTAGCCAGTACGTACAGCGGCCTGGGGGCGGCGATGCCGAGCCCGCGGCGCTGGCCGATGGTAAAGCGGTAGGTCCCTTCGTGGCGGCCGAGGATCTTTCCCGTCCGGTCGACGATGGTGCCGGAAAGGTGGGCGGTATCGCTCCGTTTCTCAATGAACGCCACGTAATCATTGTTGTCGACGAAACAGATCTCCTGGCTCTCGGCCTTCTTCGCCACTGGCAACTGGTACTCGTCGGCGATCTTCCTCACCTCCGGCTTGGTGAGAGTTCCGAGCGGGAAGATGGCCGCCTGCAGGACCTCCTGGGAGAGGCGGTAGAGGAAGTAGGACTGGTCCTTTTTCCGGTCATCGGCCTTCTTCAGCCGCATGTGTCCGTCATCGCCGCACTCCAGGCGGACATAGTGGCCGGTGGCCAGGTAGTCGGCGCCCAGTTCGCGCGCCTTGTCCAGGAGGATGCCGAACTTGATCCGCTCGTTGCAGACGATGCAGGGGTTAGGGGTGAGGCCGCTCAGGTACTCGGCCACGAACCGGTCCACCACCTCGCGCCTGAACAGTTCCTCCAGGTCCAGGACATGAAAGTCGATTCCGAGCCGGTCGGCAACCCTGGCCGCGTCCATGGCGTCTTCAAGGGTGCAGCAGGGGCGGAACCCTTCCTCGGCGGCCGCCTCCTGACGCCCCTTGTCCCACAGCTGCATGGTGACGCCGATGACGTCGTGACCCTGCGCCTTCAGGAGCGCCGCAGTCACGGACGAGTCGACCCCGCCGCTCATGGCGACCACGATCCGTTTCTTTTCCGTTGTAGATTGAGTCATTAGTGTCGACGATTTTTCCCGCTAGTTTTAAGCCCGAATTATTAAAGTGTTACATATAGCCTTTGGCCCTAAGTTTCTGCATCGCATACGCATTCTCCTGGTCCTGGGCACGGCCGGCCCGTTCCG
>JAJZTK010000137.1 GCA_021849045.1 Deltaproteobacteria bacterium
CTTGATGGTGCCGGAAAAGATCGTTCCCGCCTCGGTGATGCCGATGTGGAGGGGGTAATCGACCCTGGCGGCAGGCAACCGGTACGCCTCCACGGTCTTGACGACATCGGAAGCCTTGAGGGAGATCTTGATCTGATCATACCCCAACTCCTCAAGGATACGAACGTGCCCCATGGCCGACTCCGCCATGGCCTCGGCAGTCGGGTGGCCGTACCGTTCCAGGAGTTCCTTTTCCAGCGAGCCGGCATTGACGCCGATCCGGATCGGCACCAGCCGTTCCCGGGCCGCGGCGACCACCTCTTCCACCTTCCAGCGCTCGCCGATATTGCCGGGGTTGAGACGAAGTCCGTCGATCCCCCCCTTGAGTACGGTCAGGGCCAGCTTGTAATCGAAGTGGATGTCGGCAATGACCGGAATGGGGCTGTCCCCCTTGACGGCAGCAAGGGCCTCGGCTGCCGCCTGATCCGGCACGGCACAGCGGACGATCTCGCATCCGGCAGCGGCCAGCCGGCGGATCTGGGCCAGGGTGGCGCTAACGTCACGGGTGTCGGTGTTGCACATGGACTGGACCGAACAGGGTGCCCCGCCGCCGACGGGCACCGAACCGATCCTGATTTGACGGGTTGTCTTTTTCATAAGCGCGCATACTAGCCGGATTGGCAGGGCAAAGTCAAGGTTATGGAAACAAAACAGCCCGGCCGAAGCCGGGCTGTTTTGTTCAGTGATATACGGTGAAACCGGTGATCAGACCAGCCCCATGGCCACCATGGCATCCGCCACCTTGATGAAGCCGGCAATATTGGCCCCGAGCACGTAGTTACCGGGTGCGCCGTACTCTTCAGCAGTCTCGTAACAGTTCTTGTGGATACCGACCATGATCTCTTCCAGCTTTTTCTCGGTAAATTCGAAGGACCAGGCGTCCCGGCTGGCGTTCTGCTGCATTTCCAGGGCCGAGGTGGCAACACCGCCGGCATTGGCCGCCTTGCCCGGACCATAGGCAATCTTGGCATCGAGGAACACCTTGACCCCTTCCGGCGTCGTCGGCATGTTGGCCCCTTCGCCAACCGCGATGCAGCCGTTCTTCACCAGGGTGGCGGCATCCTTGCCGTTGATCTCGTTCTGGGTAGCGGAAGGCATGGCCACTTGGCAGGGGACCTCCCAGATGTTGCCGTTGGGGATATATTTGGCATCCTTGTGGAATTGCACATAATCCTGGATCCGCCGCCGCTCGACCTCCTTCAGCTGCTTGATCAGTTCCAGGTCGAGCCCTTTCTCGTGATAGATGACCCCGTTGGAGTCGGAGCAGGCCACGCACTTGCCACCCAGTTGGTGGATCTTTTCGATGGTATAGATCGCCACGTTCCCGGAGCCGGACACCAGACAGGTCTTGCCGGCAAAGGAATCCTTGCGGGCCTTGAGCATCTCGTGCACAAAAAAGGTGGCGCCGTAACCGGTCGCCTCGGTCCGTACCAGCGAACCGCCGTAGTGCAGCCCTTTCCCGGTAAGGACACCGGCCTCGTAACGATTGGTAATCCGCTTGTACTGACCGAACATGTAACCAATCTCGCGACCGCCAACCCCGATATCCCCGGCCGGCACGTCGGTGTACTCGCCCAGGTGACGGTAGAGCTCGGTCATGAAGCTCTGGCAGAAACGCATGACCTCATCGTCGGATTTGCCTTTCGGATCGAAGTCAGACCCGCCCTTACCGCCGCCGATTGGCATGCCGGTGAGGGAGTTCTTGAAGATCTGTTCGAAACCGAGGAACTTGATGATCCCCAGATACACCGAGGGATGAAAACGCAGTCCGCCCTTGTAAGGCCCAAGGGCACTGTTGAATTCAACCCTGAATCCCCGATTGATATGCACTTCACCGTTATCAGCCTGCCAGGGCACCCGGAAAATAATCTGGCGCTCAGGCTCGCAGATCCGCTGAATGATCTTCCTGTCCGCATATTCAGGATGCTTTACCAGCACCATCCCGAGCGACTCGATTACTTCCCTTACCGCCTGATGAAACTCCACCTCGCCCGGATTGCGACGGAGCACTTCCTGATAGATTGCCTCGATCTTTTCGTCCATGAGTGGTGTCACAACATACTCCTCCTGTTTAAAATTGTCGCCCCCGCCTGCTCATTAAATAACCATATGAACGACATATGCCTATTCGGTGGGCTACGTGCCTGCAAAATATGCACCACTCGCCCAACAACTGCACACATAATGACCATCGCAAGACTTTCAATAGGTTGCAATTGCTCATTAAGCTGGCACAGGCAGAGCTGTGTACATAACATACAATACATTCTGCACAGAATGTAGTCACATCACTCACCAAGATTCGGTTGACTTTTCCAGCATCATGCACGAAGGTTTAGGGCATGAAAGCTAAACCGCGCGGGAATACCCAGCAAAAACCGGAAGTACGCAAGGGAGAGGTCGTCGAGATATCCCTATCCTCTCTTGACGATGAAGGATATGGCATCGGGGCTTGTGGAGACCGGCGCATCAGGATATTGGGCGGGTTGCCGGGTGAACGTCTCCTGGCGCGCATCGACCATGCCGGCATGCGGACCGTGACTGGCCATGCCACCAAGATTCTTGCCCCTTCACCCGACCGGATCAACCAGATGCCGTGCAAACATTGGCCTGCATGCGACGCCTGCTCATTACTTCACCAGGCGTATCCGGCGCAACTGGCCTGGAAACAGAAGCTCGTTGCCAACCAACTCAGGCGGCACGGAGAGCTGGCCCAGACGGTGGTCCGGGAGATACTCCCCTCGCCGTCTCAACTAGCCTACCGAAACTCGGCCAAGCTGGTCGTGGGGGGCAAGGCCGCAAACCCGGTCATAGGGATCTACCGCCGGAACAGTCACGACGTCCTCGACCTTGCCGAGTGTCCGCTGCACAACCCGCTCATCAACCGGATTATCGCCGCCGTCAAGGAAGGAATAAGAAAGGGAAAGGTCCAGGTCTACAATCCGGCAAGCGAGATGGGGCTCCTCCGCTACCTGGTAGTCAGGGTGGCAGAGGCTGAAGAGCGGGCCATGGTCGTATTTGTTACCTCACAACGTAATTTCAACGAAATCCACCACCTGGGACGCTTTGTCCAGCAGGCCGTGCCCGAAGTCAGATCGATATGGCAGAATGTGAACGCATCTGCGGGGAACGTCATCTTCGGGCATCAGAGCCATCTGGTTGCAGGTGACAAGACCCTCACCACCACCCTGGACAGCAGGCGCTACCACCTCTCGCCACGTTCGTTTTTCCAGGTAAACAGCGGCGGTGCCAGTCTCATCTACCAGCAGGTACGGACATGGGGAGCACTGACCGGCAGAGAAAACGTGGTCGATTGTTATTGCGGGATAGGTGGCATAGCCCTGACTGTTGCCAAAGAAGCCGGGTCGGTACTCGGATTGGAAGTGGTTGATGCAGCAGTGGCGGACGCCAGGGAGAACGCCCGCCTGAATGGCATGCGCAATTGCAGTTTTGAGGCTGGCGACGTGGGAGAACTGCTGGCAGATCTCCGTGAAGAAGGCATAAAAATTGATCTACTCATTCTGAACCCTCCCCGCAAGGGGTGCGAAGAACAGGTTTTGAATGAAGTGGCCAGACTTAAACCTCTACGGGTGATCTACGTGTCCTGCTCCCCCGCCACTCTGGCCAGGGACCTGGCCTGGCTCGCCAGAAACGGCTACCGGCCGCTGGAAGTCCAGCCCGTGGATATGTTCCCCCAAACCTGCCACGTGGAGAACGTCGCGCTGCTGCAACGGGAACGCCCGTCAGCTTAGTCGACATAACTGTCGTCAGTCTCCGCATCGAAGATAGCGATCAACGACTCCTCATTGAAGGGAAGTTCCTTGGTGACCGTACCTTGCGCGTCGGTCCACAGCAGGATATCGTTCCCGTCCCTGATGGTTCTGGTCACGACGTTACCCGCCACCTGCCGAACCTGATCCCACATCGCGTCGCGGCTCAGAAGCTCGAAGCCGTCAATCACCTGATCGTCACTCAGGTTGCCAAGAAAACGATCCAGCAGATCAAAATCAAGGAAGTCCTCTTCTTTGCGCCAGAATTTGATGAAGGAGTGGTCGCGGTCTCTCTGCTCACTGATAGCCTTGGTCAGTTCATAGACTGTCATACTAACACCTCCCTTCTGACATAATTTTATCGTAGTCAGTTGACGCCTGCAACAGGCTGTGATTCATGCTTGTGCATGACGACGTCTCAATCATAGGTTTTCTTCAGCAAGTGGCAGGCAAGCGCAACAAGGAGAAGCAATCCGACTACAAAGGCACCCCACACCTTTCGCTGGTGCTGCTCGTTTTGGCGATCTGTCAGGAAAGCTCGCTGCACATCCAGTTCTTTGCCGATGACAGCCGCTTCGCCAACAACCCGTGTGAGGTCCACTTTATGAAAAAGGCGGTGATAGCGGTTTTTCAGCGCGAACAATTTCTTTTCCTGTTCAGCGGTGTCTATCCCCCTTCCCCGCAGGCGGATAAGATCGCGCTCAATCTGGACCAACCTGCCTTCGTTTGTCGCCATTGCCTCCTTGATTGCCCTGGCACGGGCGTATGGGTGACAGCTGCTGCACCGCTTTTCATTGATCAGGTCCAGGGTAACTTTCCGAACATCATGGCTGCCATGACAGGTAACACAGGTCGGCCCCCCTCTGCCCAAGGCACGACCATGGGCACTGTTCAGATAGTCATCGCGGATGCCCACATGGCATCGGCCACAGAAAACCGGTACTGTGGCTTCCTTGGGTACCCCGAGAAATCCGCGTTCAGGACTCATGGCATTGACGCTGTCGCTCGGGTCCCCCCCGTGACAGTGGTTGCAGGAGATGCCATTCTGGGCATGAATACTGTTTTGCCAGGCCACAACAGGTCGCCCACCCTTCCCTTGCTGGCTGGCGTGACAGGAAAGGCAGACCGGCCTGTTCACCGGCTCGGCAGCGGCAGCGGACTGAACAACCAGCATCACGGCAATACCGGCGAAGGCAATGGCAGTAAAGCCCTTCAATAATGTGCGACAGATCATGAGTAATGCCCCCAGATCATTAACCCCAGATACGCAATTATGCCGCCGACCGCTCCACAGAGAAAGAGCGGTCGTTTCAGCGGGTGCCGCTCCCGACCCCGGTCGATAAAGGGAAGCAGGGCCAGAAACGTCATGGCCGCTCCCTGCACGGCCAACCCGAGAAACTCACTGGGGAATATTTTCAGGGTCTGATAGTTGGGCAGGAAATACCATTCCGGCTTGATATGGGCCGGCGTCAGGAACGGGTTGGCCGGCACAAAGGCGTCGGCCGGGAAAAACAGGTACGGATTGAAGAAGACGATCGCCAGAAAAAGGGCCAGGTAGATGGCCGTGGCCGTTGCATCAGCCAGCACGTAGTTGGGGAAAAAGGGAATCCCTCCGGGGTGGCCTTCGTGCTGATACCTCTCACCCTGCCATGAGTTGGTGGTATCGGAGATACCAAAGGGGGGCGTTGAAACCCCGGTACGCTTCAGAAAAAACAGATGGACACCAACCAGGGCACCGATGCCGAGGGGAATGACCGCCACATGGAGCACGAAAAAACGGCCAAGGGTCGGCGGGCCGACCAGCACCCCCCCCCTGACGAACTCCATCAGAAAATTGCCAATGACCGGAATAGCGCCGATGCTGCTGGTGGCGACAGTGGTAGCCCAGAACGAGAGCTGGCTCCAGGGAAGAAGATAGCCGGTCAGGGAGATCCCCAACACCAGGTTGAAGAGCAGGAACCCGGAAAGCCAGTTAAGTTCCCGCGGCCGCTTGTAACTCCCCATGAACAGCACTGACAGGAGATGGAGGAGCAGCACGACCACCATCAGGTTAGAGCCGACCGCATGCGCCATCCGGATCAGCCAGCCAAAGGGTACCTCGTTCATGATGGCAGTAACACTGGTAAAGGCCTTGTCGGCAGACGGCACATAGTAGACCAAAAGCAAGATGCCGGTCGCGACCTGTAGCGCGAAAATGGTCAGCAGCACGCTCCCCAGCGAATACCAGCAGTTGATATTGCGGGGTAGCAGGTACCCGGTCAACTCGCGCTCAATAACCTCGCCGATCCCGATCCGGACATCGAGCCACCTGTACAGACGCTTCAAAACCGTCATGAATCATCCCTCCTGCCGATACCGTCACCCCACCCGTGCCACGCCATCCGCGATGGTAAACGGTATGGCTTCGAGCGGTTTTGGCGGCGGGCCACTCAACACCCGACCGTCCACCCCGTAAAGACCTGCATGGCACGGGCAGAGAAACTGTCCCTTTTCCTTCTGCCATTGAACGATACAGCCCAGGTGGGTGCAGACTGCCGAGCGAACAACCACCGCCCCCCCCGAAAGCTTCACCAGAACAGCGGCCCTGCCGGCGTAGTCGAAAAACTTGGCATCCCCCTCAGCGAGCCGGTCCAGCGGGATTTGCACCAGGTTCCCATTGTTCGCCGAAGAGCGGGGAGCAAGGTAGCGGACCAACGGGTAGAGCACACCACTGGCGCCCAAGGCGGTCAACAGTGCCAGGAAACCCTGCAGAAAAGTTCGTCTGGTATTCGATTCCATAAGCCCACTCCATTCTCCGGGACCAATATCTTCACATGGTTATCATGAATGGGAACAAAGTCAAGAATGGTGGGGCTTGATGGTACTTTTTGCTTGCCTTGCCCGGGCATTTTCGCTACTCTTACGCGACTTTAATGTCGTCCACACCGATCCTGGGAGGCTTCACTACATGTACAAAGAAGCAGGCAAGACAAAATTCCAGATTGACCTTCGCCGGCACCTGCGCGAACAAAATATCAGCGACAACCTGATACATCTTATCTGCGAAATCGCCGAAGCCAGCAAGTACGTGATAAATGCCGTCCGCACCGGCGATCTCGGTGTGGCGGGTACCTCCAACCTGTACGGCGAGGAGCAGCTGGCGCTGGATGTCCTGTCCGACAGGATCTTACGCAAACGGCTGATTCATTCGGGTGTTGTCTGCAACATCGCCTCCGAAGAAATGGACGAAATCTACCAGGCACAGGGAAGCGCCGAAGGACTCTATTCAGTCGCCTATGACCCGTTGGACGGCTCCTCCCTGGTGGATGTAAACCTGGCGGTAGGCACCATCGTATCCATCTATGCCGGCTGCGACCTCCTCCAGGAAGGCCGCAAGCAGGTTGCGGCAATGTACCTCCTCTACGGACCGCGGGTCTCGCTCGTATACTCGGTCGGCAACGGTGTCCACGAATTCACCATGAACCAACTCATGGAATTCACCCTTAGTCGGGAGAACATCACCATGAAACCGAGCGGAGACATCTATTCGCCCGGTGGTCTCCGCAACAAATATACGCCCGGAAACGAAAAATTCGTCAACTATCTGGAAGCCAAGGGGAGCAAGCTTCGCTACTCCGGTGGCTTTGTGCCGGACATCAACCAGATTCTCCTGAAAGGGAAAGGGATCTTCTTTTACCCTGCCCTCAAGGACGCTCCGAAAGGGAAACTCCGGCTCCTGTTCGAACTGAACACCATGGCGTACCTCGTGGAAAACGCCGGCGGGGCGGCAAGCAACGGTGCCATGTCGATTCTGGACATCAAACCGGAAAGTCTCGATCAGCGCGAACCAATCTACATCGGTTGCAGTGAAGACGTTGCCAAGGCAGTTGAATTCCTGAAAGGCTAACCTGAGAGGGTGTCATGACGGAAAAGAAGAATCCACAAAGGCTCTGCAGTGAAATCCAGCTTTTCGATCTCTGCGAACTGGATGTCTGTGGTCACAAGGATGGTCGTTACTGCACCAAGGGGGATCTCATTGCCCGCTTCGAGGCGATAGCCGATGAGGAGGAGAGAAGCCCCGAACAGTTCCTTGCAGAAGAACTGGATGATGTGGAAGGAGCCGATGATCTCGGCTACGACGAAGCCTACGGCGTTGACGAGTACGGCGAGGAAGACGAGGAATAACATCTTAAAATAACCGCTATCGGCGGTTATTTTTTTATCCGTTGCAGCCTAAAGTTACCACTTCCCATGTCGATATTCATGAGAAAAATGTCACCAGGAGTTCATCCGTGAAACCTAAACTGCTGATCGTCGACGACGACCTCGACATTCTGAAAATGCTCCAGAATTCTTTTGCCGGCGAAGAGATGGACGTCACTATCGAGACGGACAGCACAATGGCTCTACAGTGGATAGTTTCGGACCGGCCCAATGTGGCGATATTTGACATCAACATGCCGCGGAAATCCGGCCTGGACCTTCTCCTGGAAGCGAAAAAGGTCGATTCGGCTCTGGCCATCATCATCACCTCCGGCCAGAAGACCACCCAGAATGCCATCGAGGCGATGAAGCGCGGCGCCTACGATTACATGACCAAGCCACTGGACCTGAAAAAACTGAAAAACAACGTCCAGAAGGCGCTCGAGTGCAACCTGCTCAACCGAAAGGTACGCTTCACCAGGGACCGCGAGCTTCTGACCGATGAGCACCTGGATGAAGACATCAGATCGGCTCCTCGCCGGAGATGATCGAGATCTGGAAAATGGTAGGTAAGATCGCCGATTCCGACGCGACGGTTCTTATCCAGGGTGAGAGCGGGACCGGCAAGGAACTGCTGGCCAGGGCCATCTACGACAATTCCAAACGTAAAAACAGGTCGTTTCTCGCCATAAACTGCGCCGCTTTGCCGGAAAACCTCCTGGAAAGCGAACTGTTCGGCCATGAAAAGGGGTCCTTCACCGACGCCCACGCCCGGCGGATCGGAAAATTCGAACAATGCAATGGCGGCACCATATTTCTCGACGAAATCGGCGAGATGAGCCCGGCCAGCCAGGGGAAACTCCTGCGGGTACTGGAGAATCAGGAATTCGAACGGGTTGGTGGAAACGAAACCATCAAGGTGGATGTCAGGATCATAGCCGCCACAAACCGTTCGCTCCTCCAGGCGGTGAAGGAAAAAACTTTTCGACTCGACCTCTTTTACCGGCTCAGGGTGGTCTCCTTCTTTCTGCCCCCACTTCGCGAGCGAAGCGAGGACCTTCCGCTACTGACTGAACTCTTCATCCGGCGGTTCTCGCGTAAATACAGCAAGCAGATCAAGGGTATCGCGCCCAAGGCAATGGAGAATCTTTCGACCCATGCCTGGGAGGGAAACATACGCGAACTGAAGAATGTCATCAATTCCGCCGTTGTCCTATGCAAAGGCGATCTCCTGATACCCGACGACTTTGAGTCGTTCCTTGAAGCCAGGGCAGGCTTCAAGGAGATCGACCTGGATGCCGCCGGTGACGACTACTACCAGGTATTCACCTGCATGCTGGAGCCGATCTTTGATGGTCTTTGTCATAAAAACAAAGGGTCCATCTATGACAATGTCAACATGGGGCTGGAAAAGGCACTGATTCAAATGTCCATGTCCAAGGCCAACAACAACCAGGTGCTGGCAGCCAAACTCCTCGGCATCAGCCGCAATACGTTGCGCGACCGGCTGGAGAAATATCATATTGGCAGTTAGCAACCACCCGGCACAGAGATGCAACGGGAAAGGCCTTTCAGGAAGTTGTCCTGAAAGGCCTTTCCCGTTGTAGTGTTATCCTCAGCTTTGCATAATAATTACAGTCAACTGTCACACTTTCTCAAATAACCCGGCCTTTAAGTCTTCCTGTACCTGTAATCTGGCCTTGTAGTGCAGCAATTTCCCTGTCGCCGTCATGGGCAGCTTGTCTACGAAGCTGTAATATCGGGGGCGCTTGTAGTTGGCCAGCATCGGATGCTGTACACAGAATTCGTCCAGCTCTTTTGCCGTGAGCGAGTCGCCGGATTTTACGACGTAGGCAACCACCACCTGTCCCCACTTCGGGTCCGGCATGCCGATCACCAGACTGTTGGTCACCGCGGGATGCTCGTTCAGTACAGCTTCAACCTGAACCGGGTGTATGTTTTCGCCCCCCGATATGAACATGTCGTCTTTTCTGCCGACCACGGTCAAATACTCGTCCTTGTTCCAGGTACACAGGTCGCCAATGTAGAGCCATCCTTTGTAATATTTGGCCTTTGCATCATCGGGTCTGTTGACATAGGTAAACGAACATTTACTGGCAGCTCGTACGACAACCTCGCCAACTTCTTCGTTGTTTTTTTCCACATAGTCGTCAGGCTCGGCCAACCGGTCAGGATAAACCTTTACTACCGCCATGTCGTCATCGGTGCACGAGCGGCCCGCAGCTCCTGCCATGTCGGGAAGATCGTACGGACGGAGGAACGTATTCCAGAACGCCTCGGTACTGCCATAACCGTTGAATATGTTCGGGGTAAGCACTTCCTGGAACCTGATGCATGCCGCGCGTTCCAGAGGGGCTCCCATGGTCACGATCCCCCTCAAACGGCTGAGGTCGCGCTGTTTCTTGAGTTGTTCATCGGTGAGTGCCGCCAGAGTTACCGGTGCACCGACGAGGAAGGTGAGACCATGCTGTTCGGCGAGATTCATGACCGTTGCGGCATCGAAATGGCGCAGCGGCACCAGCTCTCCGCCAACGTAGAGCGTCGGGTTCGGCCCGCCGGCGTATAGCCCACCCCTGTGGAACCATGGTGTCATGTTCAGCGTCTTGTCTTGCGGAGAAAGCGGGAAGTGCATGATGACATCATGGGCACTGAAGATTTCGTTGATGTTGTTCAGCGGAACCCCCTTGGGCCGTCCCGTCGTCCCGGAGGTATAGAGACGCGTCACCTCGTCGTAGATATGGGTGGGGCGATGGATGCCCGGTTCCGTGACCGGCTGGTTTCGGACGTACTCGTCATAGGATACGGCGCCGGCGAATGGCTTTGACGTGCCGAACATGTCGACCATGACGACCGTCTTTGGCTTATGCGTGGCACTGTTCAACGCCTGTTCCGCCGTGGCGGCATCTGCTGCGTCGTAAAAAAAGACCTTTGGCTTGCTGTCGTCAATAATGCTGGCTGTCTCGCCATAAGACAGCCGGAAGTTGATCGGGCAGTGTATGGCACCCAGTTTTTGTGGTGCCAGATACACAAACACCCATTCCGCACAATTGTACAACTGGTACATCACAACATCGGTCTTAACGACGCCGTCATTCTTGAGGGCATGGGCAAGGCGGTTACACTCTTCATTAAGCTCCCGGTAAGTCCATTTTCTTTCCCGCAGATAACAGGTCAGGGCTGTCCTGTCCGCATATCGGTGGGTGTTACGCAGAAAGCCATTCAGATAGGTAAAGTCGTTTTCAAACGTGTCCTGAAACATTGAAATATCGTACGTAAATTGCCGGCTCTCTGACATGTCGTTACTCCTTTGTCGTGATTGTGGACTGCGTGGCGCTTACCTCTGGCTCCATTGACTATGTAACTCCTGCCCTTTTCTCCCCGTTACTGAAACAGGAGGGCGCGGCCGGTGACCATGCGGGTGATCTGGTTGGTGCCGGTGTAGATCTGTGTCAGCTTGGCATCACGCATCATCCGCTCCACGCTGTTCTCTCGCATGTACCCCGACCCGCCCAGCACCTGCA
>JAJZTK010000138.1 GCA_021849045.1 Deltaproteobacteria bacterium
TTATAGTTATTACGGATACAAAATTATCTCCCCCAAACACCTCATCCATCACCTCCCGCACGTGATGCAGGTTCTCGTCGGAGATCTGGACGAAGATGGAGCCCGACTCCGTGAGCAGGTCGCGGGAGAGCAGCAGCCGGTCGCGCAGATAGGTAAGGTAGGAGTGAAGCCCCAGTTCCCAGGTATCCCGGTAGGCCTTGACCATCTCCGGCTCGCGGGTCATTGAATCGTCGTCAGTCGGACTGACATCCCGCTTGCGCACAAAGGGCTGAAAGTTGGAACCGAATTTGACGCCGTAAGGGGGGTCGATGTAGATCATCTGCACCTGCCCACCCAGGTTCTCGTAATGGAGCAGCGAGTTCATCACCACCAGCGAATCCCCAAGCACCATCCGGTTCTGCCAGCCGTTGGGATGCTCGTAGGCCTTCATCAACTGCTCGGGGAGAGAGCGGTCCGGATGACCGAAGAAACTGAACAGGTCGAGCTGCTTGTCCGCCTTGTAGCGGGAGACGCTGTCGAGGATCGCCTGGGTGGAGAGCCGCTCGTGGATGAAGAGGGGAAGCGTGGGAACATCGAAGGAGAGCCGCTCAGCCTTGCCGGACCAGTTGAGGAATGGTTTCTCAAGCGCCTTCAGCTCCCGTACTGCGTCGGCAAGCCCATGAATCCGCACTACCACTGCGCCGTTACCGCTGACGAACTCCCGGGGCGCTGGAAACTGGTGGGGAGCTTCCAGTTGCGCTGCCTCCTCGATGCAGTTCAGCAGGAACGCTCCCAGTTCACGTCCGGGGTTCTGGCCGTCCCAGTTCAGTTCCGGCGAGAGCGATGAATCATAGCGATAGGTCGCAGCAGGTTTCTTCTTTTTGAAGCGGGGCTGGGCGCCGATTTCCGGCCGAATGAGTGCCGTGGCGTCCGGGTGCTGATAGGATGTAGGCAACGAGGGGGAGGATTTTGTCTTACGTGGCGGCATAGTGTTGCGCTCTTTTCCGAAGATGAATTCCGTGAATGGCGGTTTACATAACGCGGCCTCATTTTTATCACTGTTGGGGCTTTGCCTGCTACTGTTAATTTTGAGCTACCGCCCCTTACGCTGCACGTCCGGCACAGGTAAACCAAGCTTCTTCAGCACCTGCACCATATCGTCCCAGACCAGCCAGAACAGGTCGGTGTTCTTCCTGTTATGCAGCAGATAAGAGGGATGAAAGGTCGGCATCAAAGGGATGCCGCAATAATCGTGGAAACTCCCCCTGAGCTTCGATATCGGCTCCTTGGTATTGAGAAGCGTCTGGGCCGCGAAGGTGCCGAGCGCGACAATGGCCTCCGGAGCTATGGCCCGCAGTTGGCGGAGCAGGAACGGCTGGCACTGTTCGATCTCGGTCGGTTGGGGGTTGCGGTTCCCCGGCGGCCGGCATTTGATAACATTACAGATATACACTTCCTGCCGGTCCAGACCCATTCGGGTAATGACTCTGTTCAGAATCTGCCCGGCCTCGCCGACGAACGGCTCTCCCTGCAGGTCCTCGTCATGACCCGGGGCCTCGCCGACAAAGACGACCCGTGCGCGCGGATTTCCCACCCCGAAGACCAGGTTGGTCCGTCCATCCCCAAGCTGGCAGCGGTGGCACTCCCCCATCTCGAGCCGGATGCTGTCCAATCCCTCCGGCTCCGTCACTGGCGCCGGTGCGTAGACCGGTTCCGACTCGGCCGCAATCGGGACAACGACGGATTCAGCCATCTCGGGAGGAGGTTCGGCAATATCCAGGGGGATCAGCTCCATCCCGCTCTCCTCAAGTTCCGTCACATACCCCCGCAGTGCCCGCAACTCCGCCAGCAGTTCCTCATGCTCAGACACGGCAAACTCCTTTACATTACTGCAACTTTTCCCTATGATGCTCAATCATGATGTATCTGGCTGTCCTGTTCGTACTCATCGCCCTGCCCCAAGACGCCTTTGCCTGGGGAGCCGGCATCCATCTTCACCTGGGGACGGTTGCCCTCGCCAACCTCGACCTGCTTCGACCGGCCGTCGCCGCCATCATCAGCGCCTACCCCAACGATTTCCTCTACGGCTGTATCGCCGCCGACATCACGATCGGGAAGAAATTCACCCACTACCTGCTCCACTGTCACCGCTGGAACATGGGGCTGAAGATCCTGGAAGAGGCCGGGCCGGACCCCCAGAAGGCCTGTGCCTACGGGTACCTCTCCCACTTGGCGGCCGACACCGTGGCCCATAACTATTACGTGCCGATGAAAACCATGGAGAGCTTCTCCTCCCTGACCCTCAAGCACGCCTACTGGGAGATGCGCTTCGAAGGGATGGTGGACCGGGAGATCTGGGAGACGGGGAAAATGGTGGCCAGGGAGCATTTCGAGGCCAACGACAGGATGCTGCGGCGGGTCCTCTCGGACACCCTCTTCTCCTTCGGGACCAATAAGCGGATCTTCAACTCCATCCTGCTGGTGAGCCGCCTGGAGAAATGGCAGCAGGTGCTCCAGACCATCAACGACACCTCCCGTTTCCCCCTGGAGGATGCGGAAAAGGACGAATTTTTGACCCTGGCCCGGGAAGCGGTATTCGACATCCTGGCACACGGCGAAGAGGCCCGCTTCTTCCGCGCCGACCCGACCGGCGAACGGGCGTTGGCAACAGCGGAAGCGGTGCGGAAGAACCTGCGGCTCCTGTACCGGAGCGGCAAGATCACCAGGGAGCAGGCCCTTGAGCAGTTGAGCGAGATGCAGGGCAAGATGCGGTCGGCGATCTGCGAACCGAAGCTGCTCCTCCAGGTGCTGTCGGGGTAAAGAGGTTCAAGGTTCACAACCCCCGTCCCCAATCCCCAATCCCCTGATTTTCACCACCCGATCCAGAATGATTCCCGCCACCTCGTCCTTCGGCAGGCAGGGGAACTCCTCATCCCTGCCGTCCCGGTAGAGCAGACGGACGATGTTGGTGTCCACCGAGAAACCGGCCCCCGGCGCACAGACATCGTTGGCCACGATCAGGTCCAGATTCTTCCCCTCCAGCTTCAGCCGGGCATGCGCTACCAGATCGGCGGTTTCAGCGGCGAAACCGACCAGACACTGGCCCGGCGCCTTCCGGACCCCCAGTTCGGCCAGAATGTCCGGATTCTTCACCAGATCGATGGTCAGCTGGTCGCTCTTTTTCTTCACCTTGTTGCTGGCGCGCGTCGCCGGCCGGTAGTCGGCCACGGCAGCGGCCTTGATGACGACATCGGCACTGGCTGCCAGCTTCAGGACCGCTTCCCGCATCTCCAGGGCACTGGTCACACTAACGGTTGCCACCCCCCACGGCGCCTCCAGACAGGTGGGACCGGTCACCAGGGTGACCTCGGCGCCGCGTAGCCGGGCGGCACGGGCAATGGCAAACCCCATCTTCCCCGAGGAGTGGTTACTGACATAGCGGACCGGGTCAATCTCTTCCATGGTCGGACCGGCCGTCACCAGGATCCGGACTCCGGTCAGATCGCGGCGGGTGGTTGCCGCCACGGCCTCCTCCACGATGATCCGCGGCTCCTGCATCTTCCCCTCGCCCTCCCAACCGCAGGCCAGTTCCCCCCGGACCGGGGCGACGAACCGGTAGCCGTGCTGCCGCAGGCGCTCCTCGTTGGCACGGTAGAGGGGGTTCTGGTACATGTTGACATTCATGGCCGGCACGATCAGAACCGGCGCCTTGGTGGCCATGACCGTGGTGGTGAGCATG
This sequence comes from Deltaproteobacteria bacterium, assembly GCA_021849045.1. GTDB lineage: Bacteria > Desulfobacterota > Desulfuromonadia > Geobacterales > DSM-12255 > Geomobilibacter. The sequence continues at coordinate 3,719 of JAJZTK010000138.1, forward strand.
TCGTCGGCGATCCCGTTCGCGATCTTAGCAATGACATTGGCCGTGCATGGGGCGATGATGAACAGATCGGCCCGATCGGCAAGGGAGATGTGGCCGATCTCCTGTTCGGCAATCAGGTTGAAGAGCTCCGTGTGCACCGGGTTGCCGGAAAGGGTCTGGAAGGTGAGCGGGGTCACGAACTCCTGGGCCGAGCGGGTCATGATGACATGCACCACAGCACCGGCCTTCTTCAGGAGGCGGACCAGTTCGGCTGCCTTGTAGGCGGCGATCCCGCCTGTCACCCCGAGGACGATCTCTTTATCTTTGAGCATGGTTTTCGTTCCTGGCTAGGTAGTTGTGTAGTGAGGCCTGGATAGCTGCTTGGAACTTCTCACTTACTCCCCAAATACGGATTGTGGGCCTTTTCGTGGGCGATGGTGGTCATGGGGCCGTGCCCCGGATAGACCTTGGTGGCATCGGGCAGAGTGAAGAGCTTTCCCTTGACCGACGCGGCCAGATCGTCATACGAGCCTCCCGGAAAATCGGTCCTGCCGATGGAGTCGGCAAAAAGGGTGTCGCCGGAGAGGAGGATACCCTCTGCCGCCAGATAGAGGCAGCAGCCGCCCGGCGTATGACCCGGGGTGTGGATCACCCGGATCTCGTGCCTGCCGAAACGGATGTTCTGTCCCTCTGTCAGGTGAGTACCGGGAGGTGGCGAGTTCTCTGTGGCAAGGCCATAGGCGGAAGCCGAACTGGCGGCTTTGGACAGATACGGTTCGTCGGCGGCGTGGATCATCAGGGTGGCTCCGGTCTCGGCCAGAAGCCGGCGGTTCCCCCCCATATGGTCGAAGTGACCGTGGGTATTGATGACGTAACGGATCGTCAGCCCCTTGGCCCTGATAACGGCCAGTATCCGCTCGGTGTCGGCGCCGGGATCGACGACAACCCCCTCTTTGGTCTCCTGATCGGCCAGGATGAAACAGTTGACCCCCAACTGGCCGACAACAATGGTCTCGAATATCATGGGACTCCTCGCGTTGTTGAAGTGACACCCTCCGCCGCTGCCGAGCAGCAGGAGGGGGAAAAAGAGCAGTAGCAGGCGGTGGCGTGCCGAAACCATCTACCGGGAAAACAGGTCGAGGGTTTCCCCCTGCAACGCCGCAAAGGGGGAGTTCTTGAACCCGTCCGGTCGCGGCCGTTCGGTCCGGGGCGGACCGGGCGCGGCTGGCGGCACAGGCTCGACAACCGGCGGGAGATACTCTTCGTCCTCCATGCCGTTCTCCATGTAGAAATACCGGTCGTACAGCCGGTGATAGGCGGTCCAGCGGGCCTGCGGGTCGATTTCTTTCTGGATATGGGTCCTGATGCCATTGATCTTGGAATCCAGGTCGTCCAGGTAGTTGAGAACCGTCGCCTCCAGGGTCTTGGGCCGCTTGGGAGAACCGTACTCGTACTGACCATGGTGTGAGAGAAGCAGGTGCTTGACGAGCATGGCCAGATCGCGGGGAAATTCCGCAAGGCCGGCAATCCGCTCGTGAACCATCTCCACGCCGATGGTGATATGACCGATCAGCTTCCCCTCGTCCGTGTAGTCAAAGGCCCGGACATAGCTCATTTCCCGCACCTTGCCCACGTCGTGCAACAGGGCGCCGGCAACCAGGAGGTCCCGGTTGAGACCGGCGTACAGGGGAGTTATCGCGTCCACCAGCTTGGCCACCGCCAGGGAATGCTCCATGAGTCCCCCCAGATAGACATGGTGCATCCCCTTGGCTGCCGGCGCCATCTTGTACAGGGCCATGAATTCAGGATCGGCAAAGAAGGCGTTGAGCAGCCCCTTGAGGTGGGGGTTGGTCAGAGTCTCCAGGAGCGACAGCAGCTCTGCTGCCATCTCCTCGATGTCCCGCGGCGTTTCGGGCAGGAAATCGGCCAGGGTCACCTGCTCGTCGGGCACGCGCCTCAGTTCCGAGATGACCAGCTGCAGCTTCCCCAGGTAGACGGATGCCTTGGCCCGCACTGCCAGGAAATCGTTCTTTTCGAAGAGCGATCCGATCTGGTCCACATTGTCCCAGACCTTGGCGTCGACCTCGCCGCTCTTGTCCATGAGCCGCAGGGTCAGGTACGGCTTGCCGTTCTTGGCCATGGCCGTGATCTTTTCCTTGACGAGGAACAGTTCGTCCACCTGGTCACGGTCCTTGATGCTGCTCACGAAAATCTTGCGCATTGACTGTCCTTTGCTGCCGTCATGCACCCATGGGTGTCGACGGAGTACTCATTCTTTGGCGTTCTCATCGCATAATACTGATCGACAGGGTCCGTGGCAAGGATTGATCGCTGATCACGACTGCTCGGCAATTTCCCTGGCTATGGCGTCCGCCACCCGGATACCGTCCAGGGCGGCGCTCATGATACCGCCGGCATAGCCCGCCCCCTCGCCGGCAGGGTAAAGCCGCCGAAGGCTCACCGACTGGAGGTCGCCTCCCCGCAGTATCCTGGTGGGGGCGGAGGTCCGGCTCTCCACCCCCACCAGGGTAGCCTCAGCGGTGACGAATCCGCGCATCTGCCGCTCAAAGGCAATCAGCCCTTCCCGCAGGGTGTCGGTGACAAAACCGGGAAGCACGGCGGCTAGTTCCGCCTCCACCACCCCCGGACGGTAGGTAGAGCGGCAGGCTGTCGCCCCCTTCCGCCCCAGGAACGCCAGGAGATTCTGGGCCGGGGCGTGATACCCTGACCCACCGGCCAGGAATGCCCGGTGCTCCAGCGCCTCCTGGAAGGCGATTCCGGCCAGGGGCGAACTGTCGGGGAAATCCTCCTCCCGGACGTTCACCACCAGGGCGCTGTTGGCATACGGGGCGTTGCGGCTCAGGTTGCTCATTCCGTTGGTCACCACCTGGCCCGGGCCTGACGCACCGGCAACCACTACCCCGCCGGGGCACATGCAGAACGAGTAGGCGGAACGGCCGTTCGCGTTGTTGTATGCCAGCCGGTAGTCGGCCGCCGGCAACCGCGGATGGCCGGGAATGGCGTACTGTATCCGGTTGATCAGTTCCTGGGGGTGCTCCACCCTCACCCCGACGGCGAACGGTTTTCGCTCCAGGGCGACCCCGCTCTCCGCAAGCAGCCGGTAGGTGTCCCTGGCACTGTGTCCCGGAGCCAGCACCAGGAAGTCGCACGGCTCCTCGCTGCCGTCGCTGCCAGCTACCCCCCGGACGCGGCCCGAATCGGTCAAGAGACCGGTCAACCGCCACCGGAAACGGATGTCCGCCCCGCAGGCCAGGAGGTGGGTACGGATGCCGCTCACCACCTCCCGGAGGCGGTCGGTGCCGATATGGGGCTTGGCCTGGATCATGATTTCCGGCGGCGCACCGAACCTGACCAACTGTTCCAGCACATATCCCAGATTCGGGTCGCGCACCCTGGTGGTCAGCTTGCCGTCGGAAAAGGTGCCGGCCCCCCCTTCGCCGAACTGGACATTGCTCTCCGGGTCCAGGACTCTGTGGCCCCAGAACCTCTGCACATCCCGCACCCGCTCGGCGACCGCTCGTCCACGCTCCACGATGGTCGGCGCGAGGCCGTATTCGGTCAGGCGCAGGGCGGCGAAAAGGCCGGCAGGCCCCATGCCGACGATGACAATCCGCCCTGCCTGCTGTAGCCTGGGGAATACGGGCCGGACCGGTTCGGGGGCCGCATCCAGGTCAGGATCATCTCCGTGTGACCGCCAGAAATCGGATTCGTCGGCAACCCTGAACTGCACCGTATACACCGCCTTGATACGCGGCTTTTTCCGGGCATCGAGCCCCTGCTTGAGCACCTTCAGCGCCAGAAGTGCATCGGCCGGCAGGCAGAAGCGGGTGCAGACAGCTACGGCCAGGGCTTCGGCAGGATGGTCAAAAGGAAGGTTGAGATTGCGCAGGATAAAAGGCATGAAAATCAGGATTGGGTGTTCGTCGATTAGCTGGCTACGCCGACTCGCGGGAGCCTGATGCAGAAGGTGGTGCCATGGCTACCGGACTGTTCCACTTCTATTTTCCCCTTGTAGTTCTTCACGATCCTTAAGACCACCGAAAGCCCCATGCCGGTCCCCTTGCTCTTGGTGGTGAAGAACGGATCAAAGATGTTGGGCAGATGTTTTTTCGGAATCCCCTTCCCCGTGTCACGCACCCGGATGATGACGTCCTGGTCGTCGCAGTCGAGCTGCACCGTCAGCGTCCCGTTGGCAGGCATTTCATGGATCGAGTTGAGAAACAGATTGGTAAAGATCTGCTCGATTTCCGACGGATCGGCCTTGAGGGCGTCGGGAATCGTCCGGAACTCCCGGACGACCCGGATCCCCTGAAGGTCAATCTGGGGACGGAACATCTCCAGCACCTGATCGATCAGCCGGTCGATCTGCACATCACTGATCTCGTACTTGGGCCGCCGGGCCGCGTCCAGTAGCTTGCGGAGTATGCCGTCGATCCGGTCCACCTCGTTAAGGATCTTTTCGATGTATTCCTGCTGCTCGTGCTCTTCCAGACCGCTCCGAATCAGTTGGACAAAGAGACTGATCGAGTTGAGCGGATTCCTGATTTCGTGGGCCATGCCGGCCGCCAGGTAACCAAGGGTCGCCAGCTTTTCCGACTGGACGATCTCCACCTGGGCATGCTGAAGCGCCTCGCTCTTTTCCTGTACGCGCGCCTCCAGATCGCGGTTCCAGTGCTCGATCTCCGCTATTAACCGCTCCCGTTCGGCCAGAAGTTCCCGGTTATGCAGTTCCACTTCCCTGACCCTGAGCACCCCGTCGATACGGTCGGCAAGGTTCTGGTTGTTGAACGGCTTGAGGATGTAATCCGAAGCCCCCGCCTTCATCAACTCGACCGCAATCTCCTCGCTCCCCTTGCCGGTGAACATGATGACATAGGTGTCGGGATAGGTCGACCGGATCTGGCGCAGCAGCGTGAGGCCGTCCGTCCCGGGCATCATGTAATCCAGGAGGACCAGCTGGGGTCGGGATTCCTCCACCATCGCCAGGCCGGTTGTGGCATCGTTGGCGGTCAGTACCTGATACCCGCGGTTGCGGAGAATTATCGAGGTGAGATCGAGTATAACCCGCTCATCGTCGATGACGAGCAGTGTCGACTTTTTCTTCTTTACATCCCTGGGCATTGCTATCAGATCCTGTCAGCAGCGGTTGTTACAGGCATAGAAAAGGGCAGCAAATGCTGCCCTTTCCGAATCGTACGGTGAAGCATTGGGAATCCTTACGGGAGACGGACGGTCAGGACCGGGCAGCCGGCGCCGCGCACGACCCGCTCGGCGGTGCTGCCGAACAGCATGTGATCCAGCCCGCGACGGCCATGGGTCCCCATGACTATGAGAGAAGCCCCGGTCTCTTCGGCCTTCTTGATGATCTCTTCATAGGGAATACCGGAGAGGATCATTGTCTCGTGATCGGCAAAATCCTTTACCTTGGTGCGGCAGAACTTTTCCATCATCTTTTCCGCCCCTTCGACGATCTCCTTTTCCAGGTTCTCGAAGGAGATATGCGGGACATAGAAGCCGCGCAGGTCCACCGGCTCGTTGATGACATGGACGATAAGCAGCTTGGCGCCATATTTCCGTGCCAGACTGAGGGCATAATCGAACACCTCTTCGGAGGTCTCGGCAAAGTCATTGGCAAAAAGGATGGTTTTGAACTCCTTCATAACAGCCCCCTTTGGCCCTTAATGGGTCGTCTCCTTGAAAATCTTTTTCAGTATCGATTTGAGCTCGTCAATCTTCACCGGCTTGTTGATATACTCGAATGCCCCCAGATTCATCGCCTCTATGTACGATTCCACCCCACCGTAGGCGGTGATCATGATGACGTTGCTCTTGGGAAAATGTTTGTTCAATTCCCGGAGAAAGGCGATGCCGTTCATTTCCGGCATGTTTATGTCGGTAACGATCAGGTTCACATCCTGCTGCCGGAGATAGTCCAGCGCCTCGTAGCCGTTGGCAACGCTTTCGACCAGAAACCCTTCCTGGGCCAGCAGCCGTGAAAGCCCGATGCGGGCATTCTCTTCATCGTCCACCACGAGAATTCTCTTTGCCTGTTTTACCACACAACTCTCCAATGAATAGCGCATAACGCATGGAGTGTAGCATGGCATCTGCCGGTGTCAAGTGGCCAATGCGGCGGCAGTCGCCTTCCCGAGGGCAACGGTGCGGCGCAACTTTATCGCGGTCAGAATCAGGTTGGAGATGATGGAGACAAAATAGATCTCGTCCTCGGAAAAGGTCTTTATGGACGTGCTATTGAGGTTGATAACCCCGTAGATATCGTTTTTGTCGGCAATGGGAAAGGAAAGCATGGCATTGTACTTCTCTTCCTGCAGCTCTTCGAAGTTTACGTACCGTGGATCCTTGGATGCCCTGTCCAGCGAGATGTACTGCCTGTCCCGCGCCACGCTGCCGGTGATCCCCTCGCCGAGCCGGATCTTTATTTTACCCACAAAGGCTGGATCGAAGCCGTGCGTGGCTGCCAGTACCAATTCGTTCCCCTCCATGAGGTACAGATTGCAGACACTGACTTTCAATTGGGCCGCCATTTTGCTGGCCATCTGCTGCAAGACCTGCGGAAGTTCGAAATCAGAGGAAACGAGCATGCTGATCTCTTCCAGGGAGATGATTTCCAGGTGTTCGCGGTTAGCCCGCTGCATGGTCAGGACCATCTTACCTTTTTCGTCTTCGAGGAACGGGGTGAAGCTTGCCTTCTGAAAAAAGGGATTGACCGTCTTGACCCGTTCCGTCATCGTCCTGAAGTCAGAAAAGCCGCAACTGCACGTCATTTTCACCCGGTAGTTATCGATCCGCACACTCTTCATTACCTTGCCGCATTTACGACACCGTGCAACCACTTGCATAGCGAAACTCCTCTTATGGGGCGTTTTGAGCCTTGGCCCTGAGCACCAGGTGGGCGGGCTTCCCCGCCTCGCCCAACGCCTGGATCGGCTTACCGTTGAAATCCCCCTCGAATGCTGCGCCGTTCCCCACGTCCAGCATGAAACTGCGCTCGCCCTTCCACTCTATGACATCTCCGCTCTTGAGTTCGTACTGCTGGGACATGGCGTCATCGATGGTAATGGAGAGCCAGCTGTCCTGTACCACCTTGAGCCGCAGCACGACTCCATCGCTTGGGGGCTCTCCTCCGGGCGGCTGCCCGGCCATTGTTTGCGAATCTGCGGCCGGCGCCACCACCGGTTGTTCCTGCTGCCGGCGGGCGCTGGTCACGGCAAGCTGTCGCGACGGCGTCTCTGCCGGGACCGCTGCCGGGACGGGGCGGTCAACAGTGGCAGACTGCTGTACCGCGGGTCCTGGCCGCCGGTCGCCGGTGACCAGGGCGATCAGCACAATAAGGGTGAGCAGCAGGGCGGGAAGAAGCCAGTTCCTCGTTACGTTCACCGTCCCCGGTTTCCTGCGGGGAGGTCCCTTTTCCTGACCGGCACAGTCAGTGTTTCCCGATTTCGTCTGCGGCGGATCGAGGAGTGCGGCGATCTCGGCCTCTCCCAGACCGAGAAACTGGGCGTACTGGCGGATAAAACCACGGCTGTAGGCACCGCTCGGAAGCTTGTCCAGGCGGTCCTCCTCAATGGCCAGAAGATACCCCTTGCCGATCCTGGTTACCCGGGAGACCTCTTCCAGGGCGATCCCGCGCGAACTCCTGAGCTCCCGCAGCGTGGCTCCGACCCGGCTGTTGGCATGATTTTGTTCCGGCGATTCAGACACAGTCATCTCACTTCGTGAGGTCCAGATACTCACGGGACAACTGCCCGATC
>JAJZTK010000139.1 GCA_021849045.1 Deltaproteobacteria bacterium
CACACTGCCAGGACAAGGAGGCCATTATGAGCCCAAAAATACCACGGCCCAAGGCTGTTACCGGTTTCACCATCGAACGCCGGTCGTCATGCGGCAAGATCTACACCACGGTAACACTCACCCCGGGCACCGCTACCCCCATGGAGGTATTCGTGCGCTTCGGCAAAGCCGGAGGGTGCGGTTCCGCGATGGCCGACGGCATTGCCCGGCTGGTCTCGTACGGTCTCCGTTCGGGACTGGAAGCAACCGATGCCGTCAAAGCATTGAGCGGCATCGGCTGTCATCTGGGGAGCAATACCTGTCTCAACTGCGTTGCTGAATCAATCCGTCTGGTACTCGCACATCTGGAATCCGGACGAGACCTAAACGACCTGATTGAGGAGGCGGCTCTTGCAGAGGCAAACGCCGTAAGCACCCACGAATTCAACTGACACTCATCACCCATCGAGACCTGGCAGGGAGAGCACGACATCCCTGCGGGGAAGTATGTCTCCCTGTCCGGTACCACACTGCACAGGAGGCAGACATGAACTACGAAATCAGAAGCACATTCAATATTGACGCACCGAAATCAGTCACCATTAAAGGACGAGCACCAGGACACCCTGCGGTTCCCAGCCGTGATATCCAGTACATCTTCCGGCAGTCAACCCTGTCGGATCTGTTCACCTGGTATCTCCTCGGCGAACGCTCTCTCTACCTCACCGGCCCCACCGGATGCGGCAAATCCTCGGTCATCATCGAGGTTGCCGCCCGGCTCAACATCCCCCTCTGGAATGTCGTCGCCCACTCCCGGCTGGAAACACCGGAACTGGTCGGCAGCTACCGACTCAATGTCGGCGGCGGAATGGATTTTGTGCATGGGCCGCTCATCATTGCCATGAAGGAAGGTGGCTGGTTTCTGATCGATGAAATCGATCTGCTGGACCCTTCCACTGCTGCGGGATTGAACGGTATTGCCGAAGGCCGCCCCATCACCATTCCGGAAACGGGAGAAGTGGTAACGGCCCACCCGGACTTCCGCTTCATCGCCACCGCCAACTCTAATGGAGCTGGTGACGCTACAGGCCTCTACCAAGGGATACTGCGGCAAAACCTGGCGTTCCTCGACCGCTTCTACATGATCGAGGTCGGTTATCCCGACCCGGACATCGAAAAGAAAATCCTGACCGAAGTGGCGCCATCTGTTGGTAGCGACATCAGAGACCGCATGGTAGCCATCGCCAACGAGATCAGAGCCCTGTTTGTCAAAGGGGAGACTGAAGTCACTCTCTCGACCCGCACCTTAACCCGGTGGGCACGTATCACCGCCTTCCAGGGACGGGCCGCGGCAAGTCAGGGCATGTCCAACGGCGAAACACTGACCAAGGCCTTCGACCGGGCACTCGGCTTCCGGGCTGAACCCGATACCCGCAACGCCCTGCACGCTGTATTGCAGCGGCACTTCGGGGACCGGAGGTCGCCATGACCGGATACAGGAACATCAAATCATCACTGGACCTGCATCTTCTGGACAGGGTCAGGAATCACGACAAGGTTTACCACCTGGCGGTATTCGAGCGGGACGACGGCGGTTATGACGTCCTGTACCGCTATGGCCGTCGCGGCTCGACATTACGCCTCGGCATCCTGAAAGGTGGGGAGAATCTCCGTGACTATCAGACCGCCATCAGACTCATGAACAGGAAGGAAGCGGACCAAGTCAGGGGCGACGGCTATCAGTATGCCGACGGCATTACCCCCGGCGTCTGGAATGACCTGCTTGCCACATCCTCTAAAAACGCTGTCTCACAGCCATCCATTCCACCTGAACCAGAGGTTCCCACACCGGCAATAGGCGGTAACGGGCCGAAGTCTTGGTTCTGGTAATCAATTACAGCCCCACGAAAGGAGACATCATGAACAACTCTACCATCAGCAAAGTACTCCAGGGCCTGGTCCTGGTTCATCTCAGCTTCTCCGTCTGGTCCGGCAAGAAGAAACTCCGGCCGGAAGATTTGAAGGGTGCGAATCTGCCACCCGACAAGCTCGCCTCTCTCGGGTCCAAGCGTATTTTTGATCCTGATGCCCTCAAGGTGTTCGCCACCCTGAAGCGTCAGGCTGAACGCGCCTGCGAAGAGGTAGGAGTCAGATTCCTTGGTGGCTATGCCATTCCCGAGGAAAAGCTGGCTCCACTTTTGGAGAAGATGGAACAGGTCGAACAGAGCTTTGCCACCGCAAAGACGAATTTCCTGTCGGCCTACGACGACAATCTCACAGACTGGCTTGCCGAAGCCGGCGAATGGTCTGAGATCGTCGCCCGTGCCGTGGAACCCGCCAACCGTGTCGCAGAGCGTCTCTCGTGCGGTTTTACAGCCTTCAAGGTGGAAGCGCCCGGAGAGACACCCTCGGCGGCACAGCCCCTGGAACGTCAGGTTGGAGGGCTTGCGGATCAACTGATCCATGAAATCGGCGCCCTGGCAAAATCTACCTGGGAGGAATCGTACCGGGGGCGAACTTCCGTAACCCGGAAGGCACTTCGTCCACTGAAGGCAATTCTCGACAAACTCTCCAGCCTCAGCTTCGTCGGCCCTGACAAGATCAGCGGCCTCGTTGCCAACGTGCATTCTGCGCTCGCCACCGTACCCAGATCAGGACCGGTCACCGGGGCAACCCTGATGGGTCTGGTCGGAGTATTGTGCGAGCTGTCCGACATTGCCGGTTTCATCACGACCGAGGAACGGGAAGAGATGCTGCAACCGCTCCCCGAACCTGAAGTCGAACCGGTACTACCTTCAGCTCTTCCTCTACAGACCGTAACGATCATGCCACAACCGGTGCAGCAGGTTGAAGCGCCGGCTGTCTGGTTCTGGTAAGGAGTCGCCATGAAAACACGACCTCTTGCCCTGATCGCCAAGGTCCTTGGCCGGAAATACGATGTCACCGTAACCATTGCCGGACAGGTTGCCTGCACCAGCGGGAAAGAAATCACTATCCCGGTCGTGTCAGGCCCCCATGCAGAAGCGCTTGCCCATGGCTATATCGATCATGAGGCGGCGCATGTCCGGTACACCGACTTTTCCGTACGCCTCACCAACGATTTCGCCGGGGATCTGCTCAACATCCTGGAGGATGTGAGAATTGAACTGGCAATCGGCCTGGAATATCCCGGCTGTATCGCCAATCTCCGCGAGCTGACCCGTCTTCTGGTTGAACAGGAAGGCGTGTTCAGACCAGACCCGTCCCATCCATCCCAAAGCATTCTCGCCTGGATCATGGCCGTGATCTACATGGCAGTACTTGGTCATGACTCGTTGCGGCAAACCAGAGACAGTGCCGAACCTTTGGTCCGGAAGGCTCTGGGGAGAAACTTCGATCAGGCGTTGTTGCTATTGGATCGGGTCGGGGCACTTACATCGACCCGAGAAGCAGCGGCGCTCCGGGATGAACTGATGAAGCTCATCCGCGATTCCGCACACCAACAACCGAAAAACGGGCAACCCCAGCCTTCCCAAAGTCAATCCGGCAGCCATGGAGATAAAAACGACGGGACAGGCAGCGATCATTCCCGGCAACAGAATGGAACTGGCAGTAACGGTAGTCAACAGACACAGAACGGGGATAAGCAGCAAATTTCCTCACAGCCTACCGGGTCCGGACAGGACAGATCATCAGGGCACTCTTCTCAGGGGCAATCCGGGACAACTGATACACCATCCCAGGAATCTGTCCGTCAGGCATTAGCGGAAGCTTTGTCCGGCAAGAGTGTCGGCTCCTTCGGGAACGTGGGTGAGAAACTGGCCGAACTGCTCAGTCAGAACGCAACCGAGAGTTCATTCAACGGGACAGCCGCAGCAGCACCACGGCTGCCAACAGCCCACCCACTGAACCAAACCGGCGGATACGATGATCTTTCTGCGCTTCGTGTCCACACGGCAGCTCTGCGAGCCCGGCTTCAGGGGCTTGTCCAGGCATCGAAACAGAAACGATCCACCCCGGTCAGCGTCGGGCACCGACTGGATTCCCGTGTACTGACCCGTCTTCGTGTCTGCGACACCAGGGTATTTACCAGGAAAGAGGAAAAACGGGCGGTCAATACGGCTGTCTGCATGCTTCTGGATAGTTCCGGAAGCATGGGCAACACCACCGTCCTCAACAAGATGGGCATCGCATCCCGCGCCTGTTTCGTGGCGGCGGAGGCCCTCTATTCCATCCCCGGCGTCCGTACGGCGATTGCCACCTTCAAGGGTCATGACAACTGCGTCTTCCCCATGGTCGGTTTCGGGGAAAAGCCGGATCACAGCAGATTCAATATCACCGGTTCCGGTGGCACCAGGCTCGGCCATGCTCTCTGGTGGGCATGGGGAGAACTCTGTCTGCGCCGGGAAACACGCAAGATCTGCATCGCCTTCTCCGATGGCGACACCGGCGATGGCCCTGTTACTCAAGCCGCTATCAAGCGGATGAGGGAAGCGGGGATCGAGGTGATCGGGATTGGTATTCAGGACAACAGCATCAAGCAGTACCTGCCCGACAACCATCGGATCATCAAGAACCTTGATCAGTTCACTCCGGCGCTGCTGGAACTGCTGCGGGAAAAACTGGTCGCATAACACTCACAACTGCCAACCCGTCGGGGATGCGGATATTCCCCGTCATGGGGATATCCGCCTTCTCTGCAAGACAAGGAGGACATCAATGGCAAAACCGAGATCACGTAAGGAGATGATTGCGTTTCTCGCAACCCATCAGCGCTACGACACCATGTCGAGTTGGAACGGGGGGACATCATTCTCCCGAAATATCAAACTCCACCGCATTCAGTTTCCCGATAACGAGACCCGCAACCGAGCATGGGATCTGCTGGACGTAGAAGAGGCGTTCGTGGAATTCGACGACACCATCGCTGAATTCAACGCCCGCAACGACTACCGCTACCAGATTCACCGCAACGGTCGCAGTGGAGGCTACCTGGTGCTGTACCGCGGCGGCAGGAAGGACACCGGCTACAAGTCGTACTGTCCCGCCTGCGGCCAAAGAAACTACCGGATAGCCGAGGAAGGGAAAGATCTGTGCGGCGTCTGCAAATACCCGCGCCGCAACTACACCCACCCCGTCATGACGGCATACACCTCAGGTGAAACGGTTGGCGAGCATTCCGGCGACTACGATGACTGGGATACCTCAAGCCTCAAGGAGCTGGTTGATATCGTCTGGGACTTCGACAGAACTGTCGATGCCGCAATCAGGACGTTCATCGACTTCACTCTGCGCAACGAGGCTGCCGAGGAAACCATCATGGTCCCTCGCACGGTCAAGGTAAGCCGGCCACTCGGGGGTGCGTCATGAAAATCACCATTTCAAACGACAAGGCGTCGGCAACAGTCATCTGCCGGGATCTGTTCCTGGACGATACCCAACCCGGCGCCCGCACCATCTTCTATCTCACCGCCTACGGCCCCACCCAGGAAATCCGGGCATTCGCCCAGATCCTGACCATGAAGGGAGTTCTTGAGTGCCACGGCAAAGAGATGCGACAGCTCAACATCTGGAGCAACCACTCCCTGCGGGTCATCCCGAAGATGGGAGAAGGCTACTCGGGCATCTACATTACCCCGTCCGCCGACTCACCCTATCTCATCGGTGCCTCAAAGGCTGAGTGCTACCAGGTCTTTGCCAGGATTCTCGACCAGCGCGAGTTCGTTCATCGCGATTGGTACGAGACGCTGTTCAACGAGGTTTCCCGGGAAATCGAACCGGTCACCGGCAACAAGCGGTGCTGGAAATTCCGGGCCCACGACCTGAAAACCGAGATCGTCAACCGGCTCAGGTACGGCGGACTCAAGATGCCGCAGGCAACAGCACATTTCACCATCAACATGGAGGAACGTCATGAGCACACTTGCCAACAGGACCGATAAGAAGTTCCTGCTCGCAGCTCTCCGGGCCATCCGGGAACTGGATCGGGCCAATATCGGCGGCATCACCAAGGAGGACGACGCCGATATGAAGGCTGCCAGGAATCATCTGCTGGCGGTCATCCACTCCAACGGTTACCAGATCAACTATGATACTTACCGTTTGATCAGGGAGATTTCCCCGGCAGCAGTCCTTTAATCTATCCCGCTTCGGGGTAGGCGGCATTGACCACCTTCCCCACGGGACGAGTGTATCTCAATCCGCCTGCCCCCGTTATCAAGGAGACAGGCATGGAACTTACCGCAAGCATCAACAGCGCGTTTTCCCGCACCCGGGGAAACGAACTGAACAAGGGGTACTACCCGACCTTCCCGTCCGACGTCCAGACCGTCCTAAAAACCCTGGAGCCGTCGTTCGGCTGGAAGAGCCGACGGAGCAACCCTCTCAAAACCATTTCCGTCATTGACCCCTGTGCGGGTGAAGGCGATTTTCTCACCACGGTGACAAAGTGGCTCAAACGGCGCAATGCCGCAGCCGACGGCTCACCCCACGAAATCCTCTCATATGCCGTTGAACTTGATGCCGGCAGATTCGCCAGGATTCACGGAACAACCCAGAAGCTCAATGCGTCGTTCTTCGACGTGGAGATCGCCGGGAAGTTCAACCTGATACTGCTGAATCCCCCCTACAGCCGGGCCGCCGGCAACGAACTGGCAACCTGGGTCGAAAAGACGGCTCCGCTGCTCGCCTATGAAGGGGTGATGGTTCTCATCATCCCGGAATACGAGTTGAAGGGGAAACTCCTGGAGATCATCCAGGGGATGTTTCTGTTCCGGTACGCCTTCCTGAGCGAAGAACATGGCCGCTTCAAGCAGCTGGTGGTGTTTCTCGCCAAGGACCAGGACAACAGCGGCGAGTATTACCGCCAATACGCCCGCTTCCAGAGCTGGCCCTCGGCCAATCTGGAGGACGGAGCGGTGCGCACGAAATTCACTGCAAATGAACGCCAGACCCTCTCCCTCAGAGGGAGCAACGGGAGCAACCGCCCGCTCATGACCGCCCGCGACCTTTCGGAGTTCTATCGGGAGTGCGAGGAGCGGCTCGACAAGGCGGCAGGGATGGTGCTGGACCGGCAGTATCCGTCGTCCTACGACACCAGCATCCAGCCCGTTTCGACCCTGCGTACGGCCCACGCCGTCCAACTGGCAGCCATGAACAGCCAGATCGAATCTATCACCATCAACTGCGACTTCTTCCTGGCTAAATTCATGGTCATCACCAAAAACGAGACCTTCAAAGATCCGGAGAACAACTGCGAGACGATGGTCTGCAAGCCCACCGTCGAAGCATTTCTGATGGACCGCCACGGGTACGTGAAACCAGCCCGGGAACACGGGTTCGATTATTACGAACTCAACAGCCGGCTCTCATCGGTGCTTCTGCAGAAACTCTCACGGCTCTACCAGCCCCTTCACGAAATCGGCCAGGACGAAGCATACCTGGTTGATGAACTGCAGGGGATTGGTCTGCTCCCCCCGCAACGGGAAGCGGTCAAGGCCGTCATCAAAGCCTACCGCTCAGGACGCCGGGGCATTGGCATTCGTGCCAATACCGGCACCGGGAAAACATGGATGGCGAAAGCGGTGAAGTACCTGACCAATGCGAAACGCACGGTGATGGTATCGGAACCGCAGCTTATCCCCCAGTTGGCACGGGAATACGCCAACGAGGGGTTCAATGTGCATGTCATCGACTCCTGGGAAGTCTTGAAGGAACTTGCCGCAACCAGGCCGCACGGTCTCTACCTGATCGCTTACACACGGCTCAGGATGCACCCGAAATACCGGCTATGCATCAGGAGTCGTAAAACCATCGTCAAGAAGGATGGCAATAGCTCCGTGGAATTCACGGAGGTATGTCCGTCCTGCCGTTCGCCTCTGACCGAGAAGATCCGCAAGGGTGATAAACCCAAGTGCTCGTACTGCGGCGAACCACTCTTTACCTATATTCCTGAAAATGATCGACCTGTCATGAGCTATCGCCGCTGGATCAACGAGATCGAAGCACACGGCACTGCCACGGAAGCACGGACGCACAACAAGCAGCTTCCGTACATCCGGCTCCTCAAGCGGATACCGTTCGACCTCGCCATCTTCGACGAGGTTCATAACGCAGCCAACCTGATGAGCAATCAGGGAACCGCGTTCATCCGGCTCGCCGCAACTGCCAAAAAGGTTCTCGCCCTCACCGCCACCGTGACCAACGGCATGGCGAAATCCGTCTACAACATCCTGTGGGGGCTGAATCCGCAGCAGATGCGCGACGCCGGCTGGGAGATGAAGTCGGCCACTGATTTTCAGACCAAGTACGGAGCCTTCAAAGAGGTCCGAAAAACCGACGAGAAGAACCGCCACCGGGAATCGGAACGTGTCACTACCTACGATACCGCCGGAATCTCGCCGGCAGCCCTGATCTACACGCTCCCCAACTTCGTCAACGTGGACAGTGACGATTTCGATGATCTGCCACCGGTAGAACGGGAGGTCATCAAGTGTCAGTCACACGCTCTGGTGGAAACCTGTCACCGGAGCATTGAAAACATCATCGACAATGCAGAATTGCCTCCGGAGGATCTCCTGGCCGCCGCAGCCGTTCGCAATGCCGCTTTCCTTCGTGTCAGCGACACGTTCCGGCATTACGACGACGAGCTGAAGCTCAGGGACGTCTCTCTCGGCACACTGCACCGGCTGTCGCTTCCCGACGGGGAGCGGCTGTTGGAAAAAGAAGAAAAACTGATCGGTATCGCCCAGGGGGTGATCGACCGGGGAGAACGATTGCTGGTCTATACCGGCAATACGCAGAAGATCGACATGCGGCCGGTCCTGAAACGAATCCTTCGGGATAACGTCCAGGGAGGCAGTATCGAGATTCTTCCCGACTCGGTAGTTCCCGAACGGCTGGTCGAGTGGTTCGAGCAGGTAACGGCCCAGGTCGTTGTCGTCTCGTTCCACCGTGTCGCCACGGGTCTCAACCTCTCCCAGTTCAACAATCTGGTCTGGTATGACTACACGTCCAATACCAGGCTGGCCGAACAGGGAGACGGAAGAATCCGGCGCGTCAATACTGCTGACATTCACCGGGCCCAATTCGGAGAAGTACGTCCCGTACGCTATTGGTATCTCACCTCTTCGGAAGTCCAGGCTCTGCAGCTTGCCTACACCCTGGAGAAGAGGATGGTTGCCAAGCTGGCGGAAGGGGAAACTCCGGACATCGACCCGGCGGAATGCAGCAGCAGCCAGTCGTTTTCATCACTGATGACCAAGGCGCTCAAGGAGGGAAACTTCAACTACACTGACCCGTCGTCCCTGTTGAAGAAGATGACCCAGCACGAGAACGCCCGCGTCAGGGGGGACAACAAGGCCGCACCACCGGTCAGAAACAATGTCATCCATCTGCCGGTCACCAGACCGGAACCCACTCCTGCTCCATCATCCATTGCCGTCATCCACTGTGAAGGGGGCAAAGAGGTCACCCGGGACCTGCCGTTCGGCGCGTACCAGACCTTGCTGGATGCGGGAGCGCTGGAATTCACCCTGTTCGGCGTCTATATGCGTAATCCTGCTGCAAGGCGGAAATACGCATAGACCATCACCTACAACCCTCGCGGGGACTGACTCCCCGTAACTGGTGGCCGGTCTCCGCAACCAATAAGGAGACCGACCATGACCGATACAAACACCGTAAAGCGCCTCATCATCCCCATGCACGACAACAGCGAGTTCTTTTCCGACAACGCTGACTACGCCGTTATCGATCTTGACGCTGCGCTCATCGAGCGGATCAAGAAGCTGGCGGTCGTCGTGAGGCAGATGAAGGCCTACAAGATCAGCGAATTCAACCATACCTGCGATTTCAGGACCGCCGACTGGGATGCCGAGCCGGACAACGGCAAGGTAGCGATGAAGGAGTTCGAGGGGCGGATGGAGTGTTCCACTCTGAACGTAACCGACAGCGATTTCTTCTGGTCGGGCTACTACAAGCACACCGATGTCCGGTGGGAAACCGACACGGTGCTGATCAAGTCGCTCGACGAACCGGACATCCTGGATGAGCGGGAAGAGAGCGGAGAAAAGGAGGTCGCAGCATGAGCCCTCTAAACAGACAGACAGACGAACCGACCAACGAGGAGCGTGCCGACAGAATCGACACAGTCATGCAGGCCTACTGCCTGACCCTTGAAGGCCGGGATTTTGATGGCGACGAGGACGACGTAAAGGATCTGCTTACCGACCTGATGCATTTCTGTGAGCGGATGGAGATCGATTTTGAAGAAAATCTCAGCGTTGCCCGCAACAATTACGAACATGAAAGGAATGCGGAACAAGGCGATACCGGCCAGCTCGGCTGCCCGGTGTGCGGCTGTTGTCTGGAGGTCACTCGGACCGATACCCTGTTGGGGATCGACCTGGAACTGTACAACTGCCAGGAATGCGACGAGATCTTCATCCGGGAGCTGAATGCCCCGGACAGTCCACTCCAGCGAGCAGTCAAATGTGTCGGCTGCGGCAACATGATTCCGCAGGCCTCGGCGCGCATCCTGTACCAGCGGGACGACTACGCCCACTTTATCGGCGAGTGCTGCTGGGACGAACGGCTGCGTGAGTGAAAGGAGGCTTGCCATGACCCTGAACACGACGTTGCAGGCGGCACGAGATATGGGCGTGCCGGAGCGTTACGCGGTAATGCGCCGGCTGGCCTTCCTGCAGCCGCAGATCAAGCATCTGGAGCGGGAAATCTGGGGAGCGCGACGGCGGACGGATCGCAGTCGCGACCTGCTGATCAAGGCCCTGTCCGAATCCCTCATCAGAGACCAGGAAAAGGAGCTTCGCCCCATGAAACGTGAGGCGACGGCGCTCCTGAACCATGTCAACGGCAAGGAGACTGTGCAGGCGCCCGGCGGAATCACCCAGGAGATGATCGACCAGGCCCGGCAGTATCCCATCACCAGCATCATCGAATTCTCCAAGGGGCGGTACCGCTGCTGTCCGTTTCACGAG
This sequence comes from Deltaproteobacteria bacterium, assembly GCA_021849045.1. GTDB lineage: Bacteria > Desulfobacterota > Desulfuromonadia > Geobacterales > DSM-12255 > Geomobilibacter. The sequence goes on from JAJZTK010000139.1 coordinate 10,956, forward strand.
GACCGCAATCCGTCCATGGCCTTGTACGAAAACCACGTCCACTGTTTCGTCTGTAACCGGACCTGGGATTCGATCAGTGCCACGATGGCGCTGGATGGCGTGACTTTCCGGGAAGCCGTACTGGCTCTCCAGAGCTGAACAAAATCTATCTCAAACCCTATGGGGGCGATGACTGCCCCCCCAAGGGGAGGTCCGCCCCCGCTATCGGAGGAGGATATGAATCTTAATCTCTTCGGTGAACCGGTACCGCCGGTCACCAAACGAATCATGGTGCGCTCAATCGAGGCCCGCTACAGAAACGAAGTCGTGCGTGACGATGCCCCGGAATGGGTGTCGATGCGCTTCACGAAACCCGAGCAGGTCTATGAGATGTTCCGGGATCTCCGACGTGAGACGAAGGAGCATTTTGTGGTGTTGCATCTCGACGGCAAGAACCGGATCGTCTGTTTCGACCGGGTCTCCATCGGTTCGCTCAACCAGGCCATCGTTCATCCTCGGGAGG
>JAJZTK010000140.1 GCA_021849045.1 Deltaproteobacteria bacterium
TCCGATCTAGTGTCGACGATTTTTCCCGCTAGTTTTAAGCCCGAATTATTAAAGTGTTACATATAGCCTTTGGCCCTAAGTTTCTGCATCGCATACGCATTCTCCTGGTCCTGGGCACGGCCGGCCCGTTCCGGGGCCTTGATGATCTTCAGCTCCTCGATGATCTCATCCACCGTCACTGCCGTGGAATCGATCGGTTTGGTGCAGGGCATGCAGCCCAGGCTGCGGAACCGCTTGCCGTCCTTGGCGAAGTAAAGAGGGCAGATCTCAAAACCTTCCCGCTTGATGTATTCCCAGATGTTCAGCTCGGTCCAGTGGAGAATTGGGTGGACCCGGATGTGGGTGCCCGGCGCAAAGGTCGTGTTGAACTGGTCCCACAGCTCGGGTGGCTGGTCCTTGTAGGCCCATTCGAAGTTCTTGTCCCGTGGGGAAAAGACCCGCTCCTTGGCCCGGCTCCCTTCTTCGTCGCGGCGGATGCCGAGGAACAGGCCGTGGAAGTCGTTCTTTTCTATGACCTGGGTCAGCCCCTCGGTCTTCAGCTTTTCGCAGCAGACGAGCCGCCCCTGTTCCGGACCCATGCCGCAGGCGATAGCCTCTTCATTGCGGCCGACGATCAGGTCGGCACTCCATTCCTTGGCCATCCGGTCCCGGTATTCGATCATCTCCGGGTACTTGTAGGTGGTGTCGATATGCACCAGGGGGAAGGGGAGTTTGCCGAAAAAGGCCTTCCGTGCCAGGTGGATCATGGTGGTCGAGTCCTTGCCGATGGAGTAGAGCATGGCAAGGTTTTCGAACTTGCGGTATGCCTCGCGGAAGATGTAGATCGACTGGGCTTCCAGTTCGTCGAGATGGTCGTACATGTTTGATTCTCCTTCGTCGAATCGGTGAGGTGTGAGGCGTAAGGAGTTAGGTGGAAAGGCTTTAATCTCCTCACCCCTCACTCTTTACTCATCACCCCGACTGTTAGCGGCGGTGCAGGCCGCATTCCTTTTGTTCCGGGTTCTCCCACCACCACCTGCCGGCTCTCGGGTGTTCGCCGGGGGCAACCGGTCGGGTGCAGGGTGCGCAGCCGATGGAGGGATACCCCCGGGCGTGGAGCCGGTTGGTAGGAACCCTGTGTTGTGTAGCATACTCCCAGACCTGTTCCGTTGTCCACTCCAGGAGCGGGTTGATCTTGAGGATGCCACTGTTTGTCGTGTCGATCTCAATGGGAGCCAAGCCGGTTCTTGTCACGCTCTGCTCCCGGCGCAGCCCGGTGATCCACCCTGCCAACCCCTTCAGCGCCCTTCCCAGCGGTTCCACCTTGCGCACGTGGCAGCATTCGTGACGGTTGTCCAGAGACTCGCGGAATGAGTACGGCCCCTTGTTGCGCAGGAGCTCCTCCACCGCCTCGTAACGTGGGAAAAACCATTCGATTTGGAGCCGGTACCGTTCGGTAAGGGCATCGGCCACTTCGTAAGTCTCCTCGTTGAGCCGGCCGGTGTCCAGGGCGAAGATGCCAATGGACAGCCCGGCTTTCGATGCTATGTCAATGATCACCATGTCTTCCACAGAGAAGGAGCAGGCAAGTTTCACCGGACCTCCGGCGGCCTCGATGCCGAGGCGGAGGATCTCCTGGGGGGTGGCGGTTGAAGCGATGTTGGGAATGATTGTCATTTGATTCATCCTGTAGGGGCGCCGCAAGCTTGCGCCCGTTGTTCTGTTGCGGAAACCAGGGCGCAAGCCTGCGGCGCCCCCACGTCGATCAGATTTTCAGCCCGAGGAGCGGCCAGACGAACAGTACCGAGCCGATGAACAACAGCCACGAGATGACCATGATGATGCTGCCGGCGACAATGATATCCCTGCTCTTCAGGTAACCGGAGGCGTACGATATGGCCGTTGCCGGGGTTCCCATGGGAAGGCAGTAGGCAAGCCCGGCAGGAAGGGCGATGGCGAGAGTCATCACCTTCGGGTCCAGCCCCGTGGCCTTGCAGAGCCCCATGCCGATCGGCATAAGGATAGCCACCACCGCTGCATGGCTGATGCACTCGGTGAGGACCATGGAGACGAGGGAGATGATCCCGATGGCCACCAGGGGGGAGTGGGAGAAGAACCCCATTCCCTTCTTCACGATCCAGAGCGCGGCACCGGTCTTCTCCAGGGCGCTCGCCAGGGCGATGGAGCCGCCGTACATCAGCACGATCCCCCAGTTCACGTACTCCTCAATCTTTTCCCAGGTAACGACCCGGAAGGTGAAGAGCGCCGCCGCCCCGAGGATGGCGATGGCAGCGAGACCCGCTCTCTCTCCCAGGAGGATCCAGCAGACAATGGTTGCCACCATCACCGTTGCCGTCACCATTTCGTCGTACCCCATCTTGCCGGTCTCAATCCTTTTTCGGTTCAGGAACCTCAACCCCTCGTCCACGCTCTCCAGGTCGGGCGGGAAAAACCGCACCAGGAGCAGGAAACCGATGAAGAGGAGCGGGATGACGATCATGCAGGCGGCAAAGGTCCACTCCAGGAAACCGAAGGTGAGACCGCTGTTTTCCTTCAGCATGCCGGCTGCGAGCGGTGCCCTTGCCCCGCCGAGGAAGGTGGCGATTCCGCCGATGATGCACCCCCACGCAATCGCCATGAAGAGAAGCTTGCCGTAGCTGCTCGTTCCCTTTTCCAGTCTGAGGGCGGTGGCGATCTCCGCCACCACCGGGAACATCATGGCTGCCACCGCATGTTCGCTCATGACGAACGACAGGAGCGCCGACAGGAGGAAGACCGTGGCCGCGAGCCGCGTCGGTGTGCTGCCGAATCGCGCCAGCATGGCCCTGGCAAGTCGGGCCGAAATGCCGGTGCCGGTCATGGCCGCGGCCAGGATGAAGGCACCAAGGATGAAGAAGACCGCCTCGTTGCCGAACATGGCGTAGGTTTTCTTGGCATCCATGATCCCGAGAAGCGGCAGCATCACCATGGAGAGAAGGGCGGTCACTGCGATGGGGAGCAGCCCTGACACCCAAAGGAAGATCGTTGCGCCGAACAGGACCAGCGCCTGGTACCCCTCCCGGGACAGCCCTTCCGGCGGCGTGAGATGGAACAGCACTGTGCAGAGCAGCGTCAGCCCGATCAGTACCTGGTATCTCACCGTCCGGTCCAGGACAATGAGCCACATGGGACGGTTGTCGATCTTCAGCGGCTTGTCAAAGAGCCCGGCAGGTGCCGTTTCTGCCGCATCGGTATGCTGATGTTCCCGTTTCATTGGTCAGAGCCCCGACGATTCGAACGATTCCTCGATCTGCCTGACCCTGAGCGAGCGGCGCAGGTCCGATGCCGCCAGCAGTTGCCGGTCGTACAGGCGATCGATGAGCCCTTTGAGCATCCCGCTGTGACGGGCGGGGTCCAGGGGGGTCGAGAGATCCAGAAGCGGTAAGAGCGGCTTCGTCACCATCCGCTGTTTCCGCCAGACCCCTGCCAGGTGCAGAAAGACCCCCTCCAGTTCGTCCATGCCGTAATGCGAGCCACGCTGTGACAGCGTCACCAGGGGGACGATACCCCGGCCGGCAAGGAAATCGATGCCGCTGATGGTGGAGCAGGGAGGCTCGTCACCGGCAATGAGGGTCGAGGCCACGCCCCAGTGGGGGAAGATCTGCAGCGCCTCGGTCAGGGAGGCGAGCCGCGCTTCCCGTCCCGTTCCCCGCTCCCGGGAGAGTGCCGCGTCCGTTACGACGAGCGGGATGTCGATGATATCCACCCCGGCCGCATAGGCCCGCTCCAGGAGATGGAGCGGGACCGGTCCATCGAACCGGCCGACGACATGGGCGCTGAAATTCTTCTTGATCAGCCGGGTCAGTTCCTCGCCCAGGTGGAAACTGCCCACACTGCCGAACTCTACGCAGAAGAGTTCGGCTGACCGCTGGACACAGCTGTCGAAAATGGTCTCCAGCGTCTGGTGTGCCGGGAGTTCTCCGCCGACGAAAAAGACATTCTTCTCGCGGCGAAGCTCGGAGAGTGCGCCATACCGGAACGGTACGCAAAGCAGTTGCTGGAGTTTGTTCCGTTCGACGACCATGATCCGCCTTGTTATTCTCCGACCTTCTCGATCAGGAGGAGGTAATGTCCCGCATCGTCCTGTTTGAGACCGAGGAGCTTGTGCCCATCACCTTTCAGGCTTCGCGGCACGTTCTTCACCGGCTCGCCGTCGTCCAGGAGGAACTCGACCTGTTCCCCTTCATTGATCATCTCCAGGGCCAGTTTGGCCTTCACAAAATTCGTCGGACAGGCAATGCCGCGCAGGTCTATGGATTTCATGTCTATCCTCTTGGGCAGGGACTATTCAGGGAATGCCCCTGCGGAATTCATCGTTTTCCCACCTGGGTCGGAATGACTGCCGGTGGAATCGTTTTTTTTACCACGTGGTCCGGGAACTTCGACCGAAGCCGCTCGATCAGTGACTGTGGCCCCTCCCTGAGGATGATGTCGCCGATCCTGATCCGTCCCAGCCCTTCCGCCTTCTCCCCGTACCAGGCGAGCAGTTCATGGACGAACTCCACAACCCGCTCCTCCGGGAGGAATTCCGCATACAGGGTGCCGATCAGGGGCCGGCGACCCCACTTGCCGCCGATCCGTACCGTGTACCCTTTCTTTGCGGTTTTCCACGCCTCGGTGGGGCAGACCTTGACACAGTCGCCGCAGTAAAGGCAACTGTCGGCCGAAAATACAGGCTTGCCGTCCTCGCCAATGGTGATGGCCCCTTCGGTGCACGATTTGGCGCAGAGGCCGCAGCTGATGCATTCCTCCTGTTTCAGCTCCGGCCAGATCGCACCCTGGAAGCCGACATCGTTGGTGGCGGACTTGGGACAGTCAAACGGGCAGCCGGCAAAGCCGACCTTGAACTTGTGGTGGCCGGTGACGGTGCCGAACAGCTTCTCGTCCACTTCCAGTGCCGAGCGCTGGGTGTCCACCAGGCCGTTGGGGTTGTACTCGCAGCCGCCGCAGGCGGTCGGCACCCTGACCCTGGCGCCGCACGAGGCAACCTTCTGCTCCTTTTCGCCCAGCTCCTCCACAACGGCGTCGAAGTCCCTGAAATTGATATTGATCAGTTCCACAGACTGGCGGACCGAGAGATGCACGAACCCCTTACCGTACTTCTCCGCAACAGCGGCGATCCTTTTCAGCCGCTCCACCGACATCCGGCCGCCGGGGACGCGCAGACGGACCGTGAACAGGTCCTTGCCGCGCTCCTTGATGAATCCGCCTGCCTTGAGGTTTTTCAGGTCGATCTGTGTTGTGGTTTTCTGTTCCGACACGGCTTGATTCTCCTCGTTCATGTATTATATCAGTGAAATTTCTTCCGGCTCCACCACACCGTCGGTGATCCGGAACGACTTCAGGACCGGCTCAGGCTCCGCGAGGGAGACGATGACGTGGGAGATGTCCGGGGTCAGGGCCAGGCGGATATCCTCGGCCGAGGGGCGGGCCGGGGAGGCCGGGTGCGAGTGGTAGACCGCCACCATTGCCAACCCCTTGGCGCGGAGCTCCTTGATAACCCCAAACTGCTCCTTCGGGTCCATCATGAAATGTTCGCTGCTGGCATCCAGGTTGATCATGGGAAAATGGCCGCTCACCTCGCCATCCAGCCCACCAAGGATACCGCAGACCTCAAGCGGGAATCCTTCCCGGGCATGGACGATCAGTGCGTCGAATATGGCACGTGGCAGCTTCAGCATTCAGTGCTCCAGGTCGCAGACGTTCATGGCATTTACTTCGTCCCGCAGTTCGGTGATGGTCGGGCTCTCCCCGCAGATGGGGCACTTGGCGTTCTTCTTGATCGCGATCTCGCGAAACCGCATCCGCAGGGCGTTGTAGGTCAGGAGGCGGCCGGTCAGCAGTTCGCCGGCGCCGAGCAGGAACTTGATCGCCTCGGTGGCCTGGATCGTGCCCAATACCCCGGGGAGCACGCCGATGACGCCGGCCTGGGAGCAGGTGGGGATGACCTCCTGCGGCGGCGGTTCCGGGAAGATGCAGCGGTAGCAGGCAGACTCGCCCGGCACCACGGTCATGGTCTGACCGTCGAACTGGAGGATGCCGCCGTGGGAATACGGCTTGTTGGCCAGGACGCAGGCGTCGTTGATCAGAAACTTGGCCGCGAAGTTGTCGGTGCCGTCGATGACGAAGTCGTAATCCTTTACGATGTCGGCAATGTTGTCGGCCGTGACCCAGGTCTGATAGGGCCTGACCGTGACATCCGGGTTCATCGCCTCCATCTTCTCCTTGGCGGAGAGGACCTTCGGCTTCCCCACGTCCGGGGTGAAGTGGATGACCTGGCGCTGGAGATTGGAGAGGTCCACTTCGTCGGCATCGGCAAGGCCGATGGTGCCGACCCCGGCGGCTGCCAGGTAGAGGGCGATGGGGGAACCGAGACCGCCGGCCCCGATCACCAGGACCCGGCCGTCGAGAAGCTTCTTCTGACCCTTGCCACCGACCTCCTTGAGGAGGATGTGGCGCGAGTAACGGTTGATCTGCTCTTCGGTGAACATTTAGGCTGCCCCTCCGCCCATGAAGTAGAGGAATTCCACGGCGTCGCCGCTCTTCACGGTTGCACCGTCGAAGTCGGCCCGGTCGAGGATCTCGCCGTTCAGTTCCACGGTCACGTATTCCCGCTGGGAGACCTGGAGGGTCTCCAGGAGGCTCGTTACCGACAGGGTTTCCTGGTCCGCGATGCTGGTCTGTTTGCCATTAACTGTGAGTTGCATGGTTGTATGCTCCTGTTTAATAGTTTCGTGAGGCGTGAAGGACCGTTTCCGCTCAAACACAAGTTCACAGACTGTCGAGCGCCTCGCTAAAGTCTTCGATGATGTCGCTGCTCTCTTCGATTCCCACCGACACCCGGATCATCTCCTCGGTCACCCCCATCAGCGCCTTCACCTCCGGGGTATAGTCGCAGCAGATGGTGCTGGCGGGATGGATGACCAGCGTCTTGGTATCCCCGATGTTGGCCAGGTTCTTTGCCAGTTGCAGGCTGTTGATCAGGCGGAACGCGCTCTCCCTGTTTGACAGGCCGAAGGTGAGGATGCCGCCGAACCGGCTGTCGAACTGCCGCGCCGCGACCTCGTGAAAGGGAGAGTCCGTAAGGCCGGGATAGTTTACCCAGCTCACTTTCGGGTGGCCGGCCAGGAACTGCGCCAGCTTCAGGGCGTTGGCACAGTGGCGTTCCATCCGCAGGGCCAGGGTTTCGAGCCCTTCGGCGAACAGAAATGAATTCATTGGCGCCGCGCAGGCCCCGAAATCCTTGTGGATCAGCTTGCGGCTGCGGGCCGTAAAGGCTAAGTTCCGGTACTTCCGGTGAAACGACGCGAAGTGCGGAAATTTGTCGCTCTGCCAGTCGAAGGTGCCGCAGTCGATGATGGCGCCGCCGATGGAGTTGGCGGTGCCGTTGATATATTTGCTGGTGGAGTGGATGATGATGTCCGCTCCCAGTTCCTTCATCCGTGCCAGATACGGGGTGGAGATGGTGGCATCGACCACCAGCGGGATGCCGTGTTTGCGGGCAATGCTTGCTATGGCAGCCACATCCGGTACGTCCATCTTGGGATTGCCGATGGTTTCGATGAAGATCAGGCGTGTCGCCCCGTTGATGGCCCCGCTGAGCGCTGTCAGATCGGTCGGGTCGACGAAGCGGGTGGTCACCCCGTAGTTGGACAACGTGTCCCGGAAAAGGGAAAAGGTACCACCAAATACGGACGATGAGGAGAGAATTTCGTCACCGCTCCGGACAATGGTCATGATGGCGGTGGTGATGGCAGCCATGCCCGAGGCGGTCACGATGGTGGCGATTCCGTCCTCGATGACCGTAAGCCTCCGTTCGAGGCTTTCCGTGGTGGGGTTGCCGATGCGGGTATATACCTGGCCGACCGCTCTCCCGCGGAAGATGTCTTCCAGCGCTTCCGCCGTTTCGTGGGCGAATGCCGTCGCCTGGACGATCGGTACCTTGGTGGCACCGGCCGGGCCGGGGGTCGTGCCGCCGTGGACGAGCAGGGTGTCGAATTTGAATCGCCTGGCTGTCTCTTGCATATACTCTCCCAGATCAGTAGAAATTTAACCGTTACACGGTTTCTTCGCACAGCCCACGCTGGCACAGCATAAAGTGTAATCTGCATAACAATGCTGTTGGTTGAAAAATAGATAAACTCATCAAGTTTGTCAAGAAATAAAATTAAGATAAAAGCAGCGTATTAGTAGGTAATATGCATCTGCGTCGCAAATTGCTGTTCTCGATAACCGGGTGTAGAATATTCTCTGCCTGAACGGAATATTCTGTACTCGATTGAACCGTTCCTGACATTCATTCGGCCTGCCCAGACTATAGATGATGTGATATCGGTGTGTTATGGTCGTGGCCGGGTTTGGTACGAGACTTGAATAAGTTGATGCTGTCATAGAGGGAGGTCTGTCATGCGCGTAAAAAATATCATTACCACTCTGCTTCTCGTAGCGGTCGTTACCTTGCTGACAGTTCTCGCCTTTCGCGTCAGGGTCGGCGCTACGGCCGATTCCGTAGCTGTTCTGAGGACGAGCGGTATGACCTGCGGTAGTTGCTCCACCAAGATCTCAAAAGCCCTTGAGTCTCTGAAGGGGGTCGCGGTCACCGAGGTGGACGTGGATGGCGGTTGGGTCATTGTTGGCTACGATACGAAGACGGTCAGGCCGGAAGCCTTGGCCGAGAAGGTCAGCACTACCGGTTTCGGCAGTAACCTGTATACTGTCGTGACCCCGGAGCAGTTCAAGCAGATAACCGGTAGGGATATTGGGCAGAATGCTGTAGTGTCATCGGGATGCTGTGGCAAAAAAGGCGGCGGTTGCGGCGGGAACAAGCAAAACTGATAGAGGAGATGGAAATGGCATCGAACAATTCAAAACAGATCAGGTGGGGGGGTATCGTCATTGTGGCACTGTTGGTCGGAGTAACCAGCGTGTTTGCCTTTAGCCTGCCCGGCATGGGCAAGTATCAGAAGGTCAAGGTGGTTAATGGTGCAGTGAGCATTCCGGTGGCAAAGGTATCTGACGGGGAGGCACATTTCTATAAATTTTCGGACGGTGGCAAGGATATCGGTTTTTTTATCATCAAGGGAGCTGATGGAGCCCTTCACACCGCCTTTGACTCCTGCGATGTCTGCTTCAGGGAGAAGAAAGGGTATTTTCAGCAGGGAGATTTCATGGTCTGCAAGAACTGCGGTAAGAGTTTTGCCACAACCAGGATTGGTCCCCACGCCGTCGGTGGCTGTAACCCCTCGTACCTTGCAAGTTCCACAGACGGCGGCAATGTCGTCATCAGGTCTACCGATTTGCAGTCCGGGGCAAAGTACTTCTAACAGATATCCTAAGGCGAGATCGACACCATGAAGTTGCACACCATATCCATTAACAACCTGAAGCGTCGCAAGGCGAAGATGGCGTTTCTGACCATCGGCCTGATGGTCGGCATCGCCACCATCGTTACCCTGGTGACCCTCACCGCTTCCATGTCCAGCGATATCGAACGCAAGATGGACGAGTTCGGCGCCAACATCCTCATTACCCCCCAGAGCAACGGCCTGTCCATGAACTACGGCGGCATCAGCCTGGGCGGGGTGACCTTTGACCAGAGGGAGATCCGGGAAGAGGATCTGGCCAGTATCAAGACCATCAAGAACAGCAGGAACATCTCGGCCATTGCGCCAAAAGTACTGGGTGGCATCCGGATCGGCAGCCATGACGTGCTGCTGGTCGGGGTCAACTTTGACAGCGAACTGAAGATGAAGCAGTGGTGGAAGATTTTCGGCGATGCACCCAAGGGTGACAACGAGGTATTGCTGGGCAGCGACGCGTCAAAAGTGCTCAATGCCAGTTCAGGTGACAGCATCACGATAAAGGGCGAGTCCTTCAAAGTGGCCGGCATCCTGGACCAGACCGGCTCCCAGGACGATTCGCTGGTATTTGCCCCGCTGCGAAAGGCGCAGAAACTGCTCGGCAAGGAAGGCAAAATCACCTTGGCAGAGGTGGCGGCGCTGTGCTCCGGCTGCCCCATCGGTGACATGGTCACCCAGATTGCGGAGAAGCTCCCCGATGCTAAGGTGTCGGCCATCCAGCAGGTGGTGGAAGGACGACTCAAGGCCCTGGACCAGTTCAAGCGCTTTTCCTATGCCATGGCCGGCGTGGTGGTCTTCATCGGTTCCCTGATCGTCTTCGTCACCATGATGGGGAGCGTCAACGAGCGCACCACCGAAATCGGCGTCTTCCGGGCCATCGGTTTCAGGAAGAGCCACATCATGCGGATCATCCTGCTGGAAGCAGCCCTGGTAAGCCTGCTGGCCGGATTCCTGGGGTATGCCGCCGGCATGGGGGGCGCCAAGCTGGCTCTGCCGTTCATGGCGGAAAGCAAGACTGCCCATCTGGTCTGGGACACGACCGTGGCCTTTGGTTCGATCGGCCTGGCCCTGACGTTGGGGCTCCTGGCGAGCCTCTATCCGGCGCTCCATGCCAGCAAGATGGACCCGACCGAAGCCCTGCGGGCTTTATAACACGAGGACACCATGGCGCTCATAGAGATCAAAAACGTGAAGAAACACTACACCAGCGGCGATGACGTGGTAGAAGCACTGCGCGGCGTGGACATCAGCATAAAGGCCGGTGAATTCATCACCATCATGGGACAGTCCGGTTCCGGCAAGAGTACCCTGTTGTCCGTGCTGGGCGGTATGAATCACCCAACGTTCGGTGATGTGGAGATGGCCGGCGAAAAAGTGTACCAACTCTCCGGCGAGAAACTGGCCGACTTCCGGGCACAGAATCTGGGTTTTGTCTTCCAGTCATTCCACCTCATTCCGTATCTGACCGCCATCGAAAATGTCATGCTGCCGCTGGCCATCGTCAAGATGAGCACCGCGGCAAAAAAGAGTGCTGCACGTTCGGCCCTGGAGCGGGTTGGTCTCGGCGCCAAACTTGACCGGTTGCCCAACCAGCTCTCCGGCGGCGAACAGGAACGTGTCGCCATTGCCCGGGCCATAGTCAACAATCCCCACATCCTCCTGGCGGACGAGCCGACCGGCAATCTGGATTCCAAGACCAGCGAAGAGGTCATGGCACTGTTCCGGGAACTGAACGATGCAGGCCAGACCGTGGTCATGGTGACGCACAACCAGGAAAACGGTGCCTACTCCGACAGAACCATTACCCTGAAGGATGGCATGGTGGTGAATGCCTAGTCGTGGCGACACATCAGCGTAAGGATAAACCGGGAAACCCTACAGCCGAATAGCTTCCAATTCTGAACAGATCAGGAGGTATTAAATGGATCGG
>JAJZTK010000141.1 GCA_021849045.1 Deltaproteobacteria bacterium
TTGATATTACACAAAATCAGTCAACACTGGCATAAACCGCTTGACACAGGTTCCCCTTACTGGGTATGTTCGGAATAAACGTTCATTCTTGGTGGTGAGGTGATATGAAAAGTGCTCAGTGTGACAAGCGGCTGGCGATACTGCAGGCCGCTCTTGAGTTGATTGCCGAGCAGGGATTCCATGGCGCTCCCATGGCGATGGTCGCCGACCGGGCCGGGGTGGGCGCCGGGACGATATACCGCTACTTTGAGAACAAGGATCTGCTTATCGCAGAGCTCTACAGTGCCCTTGAACAGAAGCTCAAGGTAGTGCTGATGGAAGGTTATCTGCCGGAAAAGCCGATCCGGGAACGATTCATCCACCTCGGCCGTGCGTTGCTGCGTTACTGCATCGAAAACCCGCTCCACTTCCGCTACATTGAACAGTTCCACAATTCCCCCTACGGTGTGGCTTTTCGTCGGGATAAGATACTGGGCAAGCAGGGGGAGTGTGATGTGTTCCGCGAACTGTTCGATGATGGGGTCGCCCAGCAGGTAATGAAGGACCTGCCGCTGGTGATTCTTTTTGCCCTGGCGTTCGGCCCGCTCCTGACGGTGGTGCGTGACCACATCCTCAATTTCATCACCCTGGATGAACCTTTGATCGCCCGGACCGTCGAAGCCTGCTGGGACGGTATCCGGCGTTAGGGGCCACTATGCTGTTCCCGTCGGATCTATGGTTATTGGAATGAATGATCATTCATTGTGCGGTGGGCGGCAGTGGTGTTGAATCTGTGAATCAAATCAACTACTGGGATTGACCATGATAACCATTTTTGTCCTTTCAATGACGGTGGTTTGGGCGTTGATCGTCATCATTGCGTTCGTAAAGAAGGGCGACTAGCCGGCCGGAAACGGCGCTAAGAAACCACAATCAACAGCGGCCCAGCCGACCGGCTGGCAATTATTGCACACGATAGAGGTATTTATGCGAACCATGTACAGAGTGAAACTGATCACCGTAGCAGGACTGCTGGCAACCGGCATGATGATGACCGGCTGTGGCAGGAAAACCGCTCCCAAGCCACAATCCGGCCCGCCCGAGGTGGGGGTGATGACGGTGCTGCCGCAGCGGGTGGCTCTCACCACAGAACTGTCCGGCCGCACGTCACCCTACCTGATTGCCGAGGTTCGGCCGCAGGTCAGCGGGATTATCCAGAAGCGGATTTTTACCGAGGGTAGCGATGTCAAGGCTGGTGAGGTGCTGTACCAGATCGACCCGGCAACCTACCGGGCGGCCTACGCCAGTGCCAAGGCCGCCGAGGCCAGGGCCGAGGCCAACCTGATCCCGGCCCGGCTGAAAGAGGAGCGATTCCGCGACCTGGTTAAAATCAAGGCGGTGAGCCAGCAGGACTACGACAACGCCTATGCGGCACTCAAGCAGGCCGAGGCGGATCTGGCATCCGCCAGGGCAGCGGTGGAGACTGCCCGCATCAACCTGGCCTACACCAGGGTAACTGCCCCCATCTCCGGCCGGATCGGCCGCTCGACCGTAACCAACGGTGCCCTGGTAACCGCCAACCAGCCAGCTGCGTTGGCCACAGTCCAACAGTTCGGCTCCATGTATGTGGATGTCACCCAATCCAGCGCCGAACTGTTGAAACTGAAACAGAACCTGGCCAGCGGCCTGCTGAAGAACAGCGGTGCCGGTCAGGCGCGGGTAAAGCTGTTGCTTGAGGATGGCAGCGCTTATCCGTTGCCGGGCACCCTGAAGTTTTCGGAGGTCACCGTGGACCAGAGCACCGGTTCCATCACCCTGCGGGCGATCTTCCCGAACCCTAAACAGACCCTGCTGCCGGGCATGTTTGTCCGCGCCATCCTGGAGGAAGGCGTCAGCGAGAAAGCGCTCCTGATTCCGCAGCGGGGGGTCACCCGTAATCCTGCCGGCAATGCCATGGTCATGGTGGTCGGGGCCGAGGAGAAGGTGGAGCCGCGGCCTATCAAGGTCGTCCGGACCGTCGGCGACAACTGGCTGGTCAGCGACGGCCTCAAGGCGGGTGATCGGGTCATCCTGGAAGGGATACAGAAGGCGCGCCCCGGAACCCCGGTCAAGGCCGTGCCGTTCGAGAGCAAACCTGCCGCAGCTCCCACCGGAGCGACCCAGTCAGCCGCAGCCAAGAAATAAAGGAGATCCTCCATGCCTCGTTTTTTCATAAATCGCCCGATCTTTGCCTGGGTGATTGCTATCATGGTCATGCTGGGTGGGGTCCTGGCGATCAAGACGCTGCCGGTCTCCCAGTACCCGCCCATTGCGCCGCCTCAGATCACCATCAATGCCATGTATCCCGGCGCTTCAGCCCAGACCGTGCAGGATACGGTCACCCAGGTGATCGAACAGAAGCTGAACGGGATTGACAATCTGATCTACATGGCCTCCACCAGCGACTCGGCCGGTGCCGTGGCCATCAACCTGACCTTCAAGGCCGGCACCGACCCGAACATTGCCCAGGTGCAGGTTCAGAACAAACTGCAGCTGGCCACGCCGCTCCTTCCCCAGATCGTCCAGCGCCAGGGGATTCAGGTGGTCAAGTCCACCAAGAACTTCCTGATGATCGTTGGCATTGTCTCGGAAGACGGTTCCATGGATCGTCCGGCCCTGACCGACTACCTGGTAGCCAATGTCCAGGACATCATCAGCCGGACGGAAGGTGTCGGCGAGGTGACGGTCTTCGGCTCGCAGAACGCCATGCGGATCTGGCTGAACCCGACCAAGTTGAACAACTTCCACCTGACCACCACCGACGTGATAACCGCCCTGCAGGCCCAGAACGCCCAGGTTTCCGCCGGCCAGTTCGGGGGAAACCCGGCGCCGGCTGGTCAACAGCTGAATGCCACCATCACGGCTCGCACCCTGCTCCAGTCGCCTGAGGAATTCGATGCCATCGTCCTGCGCACCAATCCTGACGGCTCGACCGTCAAGCTTAAGGATGTGGCCGAGTGCAAGATCGGCACGGAAAACTACGACATTGAGGCCCGCTACAAGGGTAAACCGATGGGGGGGATGGCGTTGCGCCTGGCAGCCGGTGCCAACGCCCTGGATACCGCAGATCGGGTCAAGGCCAAGATGGAGGAGTTGTCCAGATACTTCCCCGCCGGAGTCAAGCTGGTCTACCCCTACGATACCACTCCGTTCGTAAAAGTCTCCATCGAAGAGGTAGTCCAGACCCTGATTGAAGCGGTATTCCTTGTTTTTGTCATCATGTTCCTCTTCCTGCAGAATATCCGCGCTACCCTGATCCCGACCATCGCGGTGCCGGTGGTGCTTCTGGGCACCATGGGCGCGCTGTCGGTAGCCGGTTTTTCCATCAACACCCTCACCATGTTCGCCCTGGTCATTGTCATCGGACTTTTGGTGGACGACGCCATCGTCGTGGTTGAGAACGTGGAGAGGATCATGTCCGAGGAGGGGCTCTCGCCCCATGACGCCACCATCAAATCCATGGGACAGATCACCAGCGCTCTCTGGGGTATCGCCACCGTCCTGACGGCGGTCTTTCTGCCCATGGCCTTCTTTGGCGGATCCACCGGCGTCATCTACCGCCAGTTCTCCATCACCATCATCTCCGCCATGATCCTCTCGGTGCTGGTGGCCATGATCCTTACCCCTGCCCTGTGCGCCACCCTGCTCAAGCCGGTGGAAAAGGGGCATGAAGCGTGTGAGACCGGTTGGTTCTGCCCGTTCTTCCGCCGGTTCAATAAATTATTTGATTTCTGCAGGACAAAGTATGAAGGAATCGTCGGCCGCTCCTTTGGCAAGCCGGTGCGCTACCTGGTGGTATATGGCGCCATTGTCGCGGCCATGGTCGTCTTTTTCCTGCGTCTCCCCACCGCCTTCCTCCCAGATGAGGATCAGGGCTTCATCATCTGTCAAATCCAGCTCCCTGCCGGGGCAACCCAGGAGCGGACCTTGAAGGTGGTTGAGCAGCTTGAGCAGCATTTTCTGGAGAAGGAAACCAAAACAGTTGAAGCCATAATCACCGTGGCCGGTTTCAGCTTTGCCGGTCGTGGTCAGAATATGGGGCTCGCCTTTGTCAGGCTCAAGGACTGGAAACTGCGCCAGACTCCTGATCTGAAGGCAGCGGCAGTTGCCAAACGGGCCATGGGGGCTTTCTCGAAATTCCGGGACGGTCTGGCCTTTGCCTTTTCACCACCGGCGGTGGTGGAGTTGGGGCAGGCCAACGGCTTTGACTTCCAGCTGCAGGATCGTGGCGGACTGGGGCATGACAAGCTGATGGAGGCACGCAACCAGATGCTGGGGATGGCCATGAAGAACCCGAAGCTGATTGCGGTGCGTCCCAACGGCCAGGATGACTCGCCCCAGTTCAAGCTGGACATCGATGATGTGCGGGCAGGTGCTCTGGGGGTCTCCCTGGCCGATGTCAACAGCGTGCTGTCTACTGCCTGGGGGAGTTCCTATGTCAACGACTTCATCCAGGACGGTCGGGTCAAGAAGGTTTATCTCCAGGCCGACGCCAAGTACCGGATGCTGCCGGAGGATATCGGCAGATGGTACGTCCGCAACAACCAGGGGGAGATGGTCCCGTTTTCTGCTTTTGCCTCAGCCCGTTGGCAGTATGGTTCACCCCGTCTGGAGCGCTATAACGGCATTCCGTCCGTGGAGATCATGGGGCAGGCTGCTCCAGGGATAAGCACCGGCGAGGCGATGGCCGAAATGGAAAAGATGGCTGCCCAACTGCCGCCCGGGGTCGGTTACGAGTGGACCGGACTCTCCTACGAGGAAAAGCAGGCAGGGAAGCAGGCGCCGGCCCTCTATGCCATCTCGCTCCTGGTGGTGTTTCTCAGCGTGGCGGCACTGTATGAAAGCTGGACCATCCCGTTCGTCAACCTGCTCATGCTGCCGCTGGGCCTGGTGGGGGCGGTTACGGCAGTTTCGTTGAGGGTGCTGCCCAACGACGTCTATCTGCAGATCGGTCTACTCACCACCGTGGGACTTTCCACCAAGAACGCCATCCTGATCATCCAGTTCATCAAGGAACAGATGCATCAGGGTCATGAGCTGGTTGAGGCCACCCTGTCGGCGGTGAAGATCAGGCTCCGGCCGGTCATCATGACCTCTTTGGCCTTCTTTTTCGGCACCCTGCCGCTGGCGCTCACCAAAGGCGCCGGGGCGGCAGCCCAGAACGCCATCGGCACCGCAGTAACGGGCGGGCTGCTCTCGGCAACCTTCATCGACCTGATCTTCATTCCGTTTTTCTTTGTGCTGGTTTCCCGGCTATTCGCCAGAAAACGCCAGCCTGAGCTCCAGCCTGCAGAATCCGCTGCTGCCAATGCCACGGAGGTGAATTGAGATGAAGAGGAAGTTTTTGGCCTTCTGCCTCCCTTTAGGGGCATTTCTTTGCGTGGCCGGCTGTACTACCATGGCCCCGAAATATTCGCAGCCGGCTGCACCGGTGCCGGCCGCCTGGCCGGAAGGACCGGCCTACAAGGGTGACACCACCCAAAAGGCTCAAAAGCCGGTGGCCGACATCCCCTGGCAGGAGTTTTTCGTCGATCCGCAGATGCGGAAGGTGATCGCCCTGGCACTGGAGAACAACCGTGACCTGCGGGTCGCCACCCTCAATATCGAGCGGTCCCGCGCCCAGTACCAGATCCGGCGTTCCGACCTGTTCCCCAAGGTCGACGCTACCGCCGCGGGCAATAGACAGCGTTTGTCGGGGGGGGCATTTGGCTCCAATCCCGCTATAACCATTGAGCAATACAGTGCCGGCCTTGGGGTCAGCTCCTACGAGCTGGATCTGTTCGGGCGGGTGCGGAGCCTCAAGGACCAGGCACTGGAGCAGTATCTCGCCACCGAGCAGGCAAGGGCTAGTGTGCAGATCAGCCTGGTTTCCCAGGTTGCCATATCGTACCTCACCCTGGCCGCCGACAGCGAGCGGCTGACGCTTGCCAAAGATACCCTGGCGAACCAGCAGGATTCATATAAGCTTACCAGGAGCCGTTACGAGGCCGGCGTCTCCTCCGCCCTCGATCTCAATCAGGCCCAGACCAGTGTGGATGCGGCACGGGTGGACATTGGCCGCTACACCACCCTGGTGGCCCAGGACGAGAACGCACTTCATCTCGTGGTTGGCTCAAATGTTGAGGCAGGCCTCCTTCCCGCGAACCTTACCGAAACGCTTACCTCGCTGAAGGACTTGGCACCCGGTTTGCCGTCGGACGTCTTGCTTCATCGCCCGGATATCCTCCAAGCCGAGAATCTTCTCAAGGGGTTTAATGCCAATATCGGCGCGGCCCGGGCGGCCTTTTTCCCCCGCATTACCCTGACCGGTTCAATAGGCACTGGCAGCGGCGAACTGTCCGGGCTCTTCGCGCCGGGTTCCCTTATCTGGAGCTTTGCGCCGCGGATAACGCTTCCGATCTTTGCCGGCGGCAGCAACCTGGCCAATCTGAAGGTGTCAGAAGTAGACCGGGACATCGCCGTTGCCCAGTACGAGAAGGCCATTCAGACCGCCTTCCGGGAAGTGGCCGATGCCCTGGCCCAGCAAGGGACCATTGATGAGCAGGTGGCGGCCCAGCAGTCCCTTACCGATGCCACCTCCCAGAGCTACAATCTTTCCCTGGCGCGCTACGACAAGGGGGTTGACAGCTACCTGAACGTGCTGGACTCTCAGCGCTCCCTCTACGGCTCCCAGCAGAATCTGATCAGCGCGCGCCTTTCCCGGCTCGCAAATCTGGTGACCCTGTACAAGGTACTCGGTGGCGGGAGTAAGTAGGAACGTGAAATGGAATCAGTCGCGATGGTTCAGTGCCCGGCAGGCACCAGGTCGATGATGGTCACTTCCGGTGGTGCGAGGAAGCGGATGGGAGGTCCCCAGGTGCCGGTTCCACGGCTGACGTAGAGGTTGGAGCCTGCGGAAAGCCTGGTCAGGCCGGCATGGACCGGAAAGGTCAGGTAGGTCAGGAGAGTGAAGGGGAATATCTGTCCTTTGTGAACGTGGCCGGAGAGTTGGAGGTCGTAGAGCCCCACGGAAGTGGGGTCAACCACCGGGCGATGTTTGAGTAACAGGGTGAACCGGTGGCGGGGGAGGGGGCCGAGCAGTGTGGCCTCCTTTTCCTGTTTTGCTGGGCCAAAACGGCTTGCTGCCGGGTCATCCACACCGACGATGGTGATCATGCCGGCGACATCACTGGTCCTGCCGGGCAGGAGCGTGAAGCCGGCCCGTTCGGTAAAGGCGTTTGCCTGTGCTATCCCCGCGTAGTATTCATGGTTGCCGGTAACGGCAAACGATCCGTAGCGGGGGTGTAGTTCCCGGAACAGTTCGGCAATGCCGTTGAAGTGGCTGACATGACCGTCCACCAGGTCGCCGGTGGATACGAGGATGTCCGGGTTTGCCTCCCGGATGACGGCAATGATCTGCCTTATCCGCTCTTCACGGACGATCAGCCCCACATGGACGTCGGAGATCTGGACAATTCTCAACCGTCTGATGCCGGGCGGGAGCTTGGAGGTCACCAGGGTGACCTGTTCCTGCCGGATGTCCAGGGCCTCGAACCAGCCGTAGAAACTTATCCCCATGGCCAGTACAAAAGAGAGCAGGAAACCGGCGGTGCCGGCCAGGGGGTACGGGATATCCCGTCCGAGCAGGGCGCCGGCGAGCCATGTCAGCAGACGGCCGAGGTCCAGCAGGGCAGCGCTGACCGCGAACAGGAAGAGGAACCCCATCCAGCAGTAGCCGACATAGGCCATTACCCTGGCCGCGGTTTCGTGGCCGGCCCGCTCCAGAAGGCGGACCAGGATCGGGGCCGCCACCATGACGATCAGAAAGAGGGCCAGGGCCGGGGTGCCGATGCCGGCTGCCCGGGCTTTCAGGAAGAAATAGCCATGGGCCGAGCCGTAGATAGCGAGAAAGGTGATGAGAAAAAGGGTCATGGGAGATCCGTCCGGGTGGTTTCCCTGAGACTTTACCACAGTTTTGCCGTAATTCCTGATTGCCGTTTCGGCCGGACAGAAGTATACCTTGCAGGGGTAAACCGAACGCGTGCACCACGGGGCGTATGGGATCGAACGAAACAAGCAACAATAAACGGCCTGAGGCGTGGCTTCTCGGTGAGGCCAAAGGGGTTGGGGGACGGCTGGCCGGTGCGGTCTGTCTCTCCTTTTGCGCCGGTTTGCTGATCATCCTCCAGGCCCGTTTCCTGGCGCTTGCCTGCCACCGGGTCGTGATCGGCAGGGCCGCGGTTGCGGACGTCCTGCCGCTGGCCGACGGCGTGGCGCTGCTGGCTATTCTGCGGGGTCTGTTGACGTATCTCGCTGAACGGCAAAGTGCTGCTGCCGCAGCCCGCCTCAAGGAACGGGTGCGGAGCGCTCTCTATCGCCATATCCTGGCCTTGACCCCGGCCGGCCGGGCCGGCGAGGGGACCGGTCCCCTGGTGGAGGCGGTGACGGCCGGGGTGGAGGGGGTGGAGCCCTATGTAGCCCGTTTTCTTCCCCATCTGGCCCTGGCCGCCCTCCTGCCGGCGCTCGCGCTCGCCTTTGTTCTGCCGGCGGAGTGGCGTGGCAGCCTGGTGCTGCTCTTCTCGGCCCCGTTCATACCGCTCTTCATGGTACTCATCGGCCGCGGCTCGGAGAGCCTGAACCGTCGCCAGTGGGGGCGGCTGGCGCGGATGGCGGGCCATCTGCTGGACCTGGTGCAGGGGCTGCCGGACCTGAAGATCTTCGGGGCGGTCAGACGCGAGGCCGCCATGGTGGCGCGTGTTTCCGAGGAGTACCGTCAGGCGACCATGGCTGTCCTGAGGATTGCCTTCCTTTCGGCATTTACCCTGGAGTTCTTTGCCACGGTCGGCACGGCCGTAGTGGCTGTTGTGGTGGGGTTCCGACTGCTCAGCGGTCACCTCTCCCTGGCGGATGGCCTCTTTGTCCTGCTCCTGGCCCCGGAGTTCTATCTTCCGTTGCGGACCCTGGGGCTATCCTACCATTCCCGGATGCAGGGGGTGGCTGCTGCCGAGCGGATCGCACCGCTTCTGGCCCTGCCGCTCGCGGTAGGGGACAGCGGCACCCTGCCGGTACCGGCAGTCCCGCTGACGGTCCAGTTCGAAGGGGTCTCCTTCCGGTATGCCGGCGACCGGGGCGGGGTGACCGGTATCGACCTGGCACTGCCGGCCGGGAGTCTGACCGCGCTGGCGGGTGAAAGCGGCAGCGGCAAAAGTACGCTGGTGAGGCTGCTGGTCGGCTTGGTCCGCCCCTCTTCCGGCCGGATCACGGTGAACGGTACCGATCTGACCCGGTTCGACCCGACCGGCTGGCACGGGCGGCTGGCGTATGTGCCCCAGCGGCCGTTCTTTTTCAAAGGGACGATCCGGGACAACCTGCTCCTGGGGTGCCCGCAGGCGGATGGGGATGCGATCCGCAGTGCACTGGACGGAGCTCACGCCGCCTCTTTCATCGACCGGTTGCCGAACGGCCTGGACACGGAACTGGGCGATCGCGGGGCAGGGCTGTCCGGCGGGGAGCTGCGGCGACTGGCACTGGCGCGGGTTTTCCTGCGTGATGCAGCGCTGGTGGTCCTTGATGAGCCGACCGCCGGCCTCGATGCCGAAAGCGAGCGGCTGGTGGGAGAGGCGCTGGAGTGGCTGGCAGCGGGGCGGACGATGCTCCTGATCAGCCACCGGGAAGGATTGATCCGGCGGGCGGAGCGGGTTGCCGTGCTTGTTGCCGGCAGTCTGGAGCGGGTTGTCTCCCCGGCTCGCTATCTTGACGGGGAGGAGGCGGCATGAGAGAGTTCATGCGCATCCTTGCCGTTGCCAGGGGGCAGTGGCGCTGGATGGTTGCCGGCATCGTGCTCGGTGTAGCGGTCATTGCCGCCAACGCGCTGTTGATGGCCGTTTCCGGCTGGTTCATCGCCTCCATGGCCGTTGCCGGCACCACCGGCGTTTCCTTCAATTACTTCTTCCCGTCGGCCGCCATTCGCGGCCTGGCGATCTGCCGGAGCGTCGGCCGCTACGGGGAGCGGCTGGTGACCCACGAGGCGGCCTTCCGGATGCTGGCCTCCTTGCGGGTCTGGCTCTTCAGTCGCTTGGAGCCGCTGGCTCCGGCCGGGCTGGAGCGGTATGCTGGCGGAGATGTGGCCGGCCGGCTCAGAGCCGATGTGGATTCCCTGGAGAGCCTTTATCTGCGGATCGTTGCGCCGCTCTTCACTGGCGGGTGTTCGATCCTCCTGGCTGTGCTGTTCGTGACCCGGTGGAGCGCCCTAACGGCCGCGGCACTGTTCCTCTTTCTGCTGGCAGCCGGGGTTGTGCTGCCGCTTCTGGCCGGGCAGCTGGCTGCCGGGCCGGGGCGACGATCGACAGCGCTGGCGGGTGAACTCAGGAACGCCGTAACCGAGGGGGTGCTGGGGGTGGAGGAACTGCTCCTCCTTGGTGCCGTGGAACGCCAGGCCGCGCAGGTCGAGCGGCTGTCACAACAGCTCGTTGCCGAGCAGGAGCGGCTGGCAGGGATCGGTGGCCTGTCCCTGGGGGGAAGCATCGCCTGCAGCGGCCTGGGGGTGGCAGCGGTGCTGGTTGTCGGCTCCCTGGCCGTAGCTGAGGGACTCCTGAACGGACCGGCCCTGGTCATGCTGCTCCTTTTCTCGGCCGCTGCCTTCGAGGCCGCCGGAGCGATTCCGCCGGCCCTGCAACTGATGCCGTCGGCAAGGGAAGCGATCCGCCGGATACTGGAACTGGCAGATGCGCCGGCGCCGGTGCCGGACCCCTGTACGCCGGCAGCGCCCCCGGGAACGGCCGATATCCGTTTTCTCGATGTCTCCTCGTCGTACGATCCGGCACTGCCGGTGCTTCACGGTTTTACGCTCCAGATTCCGGCTGGGGGGCGGGTGGCGCTTGTCGGACCGAGCGGTGCCGGCAAGAGCACGGTCGTTGAGATTCTACTCCGCTTCCGCGACTACAGCGGGAGCATCACCGTGGGTGGGGTCGAACTGCACGACCTGGCAGCGGAGGAGTTGTACCGGCTGATCGCGGCCGTGCCGCAGCGGCCGCACCTCTTCAACGCCACCATCAGGGGAAATATCCTGGTGGGGAGGTCTGGGGCGGATGAGGATAAGCTTGCCGCTGTGCTGGAGGATGCACCG
>JAJZTK010000011.1:0-14731 GCA_021849045.1 Deltaproteobacteria bacterium
TTTCTGTATGTCAAGTAACGGAGTCAGGATTTCCGGACCATCTACAAGAAGAGGAAGACTATAGAAGCCTCTTCGCAACAGATCTGAGATTTGACCATGTGCCCGAGGAAATTTTAGATGCGTTAATAAAAGAGGTTGAAGAAATAGTTGCGCTAAGTCGACGGACAAGAATATCAATAATGACGGCCTCAGTTACGAACGGCGGCGCATTATCTAATATGGCCTCAAGCATCTGGACGCATATTGAGAAGGCCATATCTGACATAATTTCTGGAGTATCTGCCAACGTTTCATTGTCTTGCTGGGAACTTCACCTTGCAGTTGAGAAAAGCTTAAAGGTGTATATTGGACAATTTGGCGAAGAAAAGGGATGGGGCCACGATCTTATTGCACTTGCAGGGCACGCAAAAAAACTAGGTCTGGAAATAGACGAAACCTTGCTCGGAAATTTGCATGGAGAAAAAAACGTAATCAAGATCAGATACGGTGAAATCCATGTGGCTCAAAAGGAAGCGATTGAATCTTATTACAGTGCTCTTAAACTTGTTTGCGCAATCGCCTCCCAATTGAAACGTGAAATATCTATATTTAATGCCTCAATTTTAATAAAAAAGGCTCCTTGGGCACGTTAGTGCATTGCTGATTGAATACGGTCTAAGCTATGGACAGTCTGTGGACCGGTGATCGCCAACAAAACGCAGCAGCGGTCTGATGAAACCCGCCGCTGTGCTCTCTCACGTTGTGCGGACTAAGAAAATATGGAATAAGGGGTTTGCCATCGACACAGGACAAATTTGAGTAGGTGCCTCCATGCAACAACATAAAAACAACCTTCACCGAACACTTCAAAAACCGCCTCCCCCTGCGCCTCCACATGACCCTTATCCTCCTGGCGACGGGGCTCTCCGGCCTGCTGACCACGCGGTGCCTGCTGGCAGCGGGGGTGGAGAGCATCATTATCCGCTACCCGCTGGCGGTCCTTTTCTCCTACCTCGTCTTTTTTTGTCTCATCAAGCTCTGGCTCAAATACCTGGCAGTAACCAATGTGCAGCAAGTCAGGGAGAAAAAGAGTTCCCTCGGTGAAAAACTGGGCGATTGTCTCGATATCCCCTCCGGCGGCGGGGGCGGCTCGTTCTCCGGCTCGGGAGGGCACTTCACCGGGGGAGGCGGCCAGTTCTCCGGTGGCGGGGCCTCGGGCGGGTTTGATGACATGGGAACAATCATCACCGAAGGGCCGGGGAATGCTATTGCAGAAATGCCAGGCAACGCTGCGTTCGAGCATGGCGGCAACGCCCTGGGCGATGCCGTCGGCGACGTTGCCGGCGAGGCTGTGGAAGGGTTGCTGGACGGTGAAGGGGGACTGGTCGCCATGGTTGTGCTGACGATCCTCGGCGCGGTCGTCGCCGTTGTCCTCGGCGCCAGCGTCTACATGATCTACGAAGCCCCCTTCATCCTGTCGGAGGCCGCCTTCGAGGTCGTCCTCGCCGCGAGCCTCGTCAGAAGCTCCCGCGCCATGAACGACCCGGACTGGATCGGCAGCGTTTTCCGCACCACCAGGGTACCGTTCGGGATTTCCCTGCTGGTCGCCTGGATCGGCGCACTGGTGATCCAGGGGTATTATCCTGAGGTGACGAGGATTTCCGAACTGGTGCGGCAGGTGCTGCGGTAGGGGCGGGTCTTGCGCCCGCCCTTGTTTTGCCAGAATATGTGCCATACGCGATGTTCAGGCATTACATCCCCCTGCAGGGTGAAGAATTTGGTTGTTAGATGGATTGCTCTTCGTTATCCGATCAGTTATAATCTAGCCAGTCTAGCCATAATTTGGGGAGGATGCCGTGGCAACTCTAAAAAAGGGTGTGGAACATGGGAGTGAGTGGCAGCTTCAGGAGGCGAAAAACCGCCTGAGCAGGGTGGTCGAAGAGGCGCGGCGAGGCGCGCCGCAGACGATCACTCTTCGCGGGACTCCCGCTGCCGTTGTCGTTTCCTTCGAAAAGTATCAAGAGCTGACCCGACCCCGTTCGCCGCTGTCGGAGTTCTTTCGCTCCTCGCCACTCCACGACGTCGAGCTCGACCTTGAGCGGAGTCGGGACGCGGGGCGGGAGATCGAACTGTGACATTAATCCTCCTCGATACCTGCGTCATCTCCGAGCTCATCAAGCCGCGACCGGACGAAAACGTAGTCCGCTGGGTCGATTCGGTTGACGAACGGCGGCTCTTCCTGAGCGTGCTGACCATCGGGGAACTGGAGAAGGGGATCACGAAGCTGCCGGAATCGCCGCGGAAAACCGAGTGGCGGGCATGGCTGGAGCACGATCTGATGGAGCGATTTGCAGGGCGAATCCTGCCTGTGGACGCCGCGGTCGCAGTCACCTGGGGAAGAATCCAAGGTGAGGCGGAGAGTGCAGGGATGAAGCTCCCAGTGATCGATTCGCTGTTGGCGGCCAGCGCCGAAGTGCATCGCCTCATCCTTGCCACGAGAAACGTTGTCGATTTCGGCCGATGCGGCGCCAGTGTCCTCAATCCGTGGGATGCCGGAGAGATATGAATGAAATATCTGTTGACGACGTACTGCAATGGAGAGCCCTGATCAGGATGCCACTCCCTTCAGCCGTTTCAGGATATCGCCCAGTACCGCCTCCTGCTCCTTCAGCTCCGCATGCCATTTCTTGTTGTCAGTGCCGACCCGCTCCGTTGCCAGGTCCGGGAGATATGATTCGAGCATCCTGACCAGTGTTGCTACCTCTTTTTCGCTCAGTTCGATGACTGACATGATGAGCCTCCTTTACCTCTACTCGCTATCCTCCCCGGAAGAGCATCTGTCAGGCTTCTATCGTCGTTTCCGTACAGCATCTAAGCTCCAGATCCCGCTCCCGTGCGCGGCAATGAACAGAAAGGCGAAGCAGTACAGCACTGCCAGTTCGCCATTGTTCTGGATCGGCAACAGCGCCTTGGTCCCGTGCCCGATCCAGTACGCGAAGGCCATCTGGCCGCTCGTAATGAATGCCGCCCAGTGGGTGAATAGCCCGATCATGATCAAAACGCCTCCGATCAACTCGATCGGCCCGGCAACGTAGGTAATGAGCACAGGGACATTGCCGGGGATGGCAGTCGGAATGCCGAACAGCTTCTGGGCGCCGTGCCAGAGGAAAAGGAATCCGGTAACGATCCGCATCAGCGCGTAACACTGTTCATTGAAACTCGACATGAATGGCTTCATGGAACACCTCCTGCCGGCTGGAGACTTACTCTGTGTGTTTATAAGATAATTTTAGTCCACTATAAAAAAATCGCAATGCAGAAGGCAAGTTGCATCTTTTGACCCACGTCATGAACTTTCTCCACGGCATGGGGTAGGGTGTAACCATCAGGACACGGTAGACACCAACCATACAATACAAAGGAGAACAGATCATGAGTCATCTGGGATGCGGCTGCCCCGGCAGCATGGCACGAACCATCGAGCGGGAAGAAACCACCACTGGCACGGAAACCGGACGGGTAGCGTCGGCACTGCGGCAATGGCCGGTCCAGCTTCACCTCGTCCCCCCCACAGCCCCTTATTTCCAGGATGCCGAGATCCTGGTCGCGGCCGACTGTGTCGCCTTCGCCATGGGGAGCTTCCATCAGGAACTGCTGCCGGGAAAGGCAATTGCCATCGCCTGCCCCAAACTGGACGAGACCGACGGCTATGTGCAGAAGCTGGCAGCCATCTTCACCGCCAACAATATCCGGAGCATTACGGTGGCGATCATGGAGGTGCCGTGCTGCCGCGGGCTTGACGCGCTGGTTCGCCAGGCCCTGGCCGCTTCGGGTAAGCAGATTCCGCTGGAAACGGTGGTGATCGGCGTCAATGGCGAGCGGAGGTTATAGCCATGAAAGAGGACATTACGTCGGCACTGGTCAGCGAGCACCGACTTATCCTGCGGATGCTCGATGTCCTGGAACGGGTTGCTCGCGCCACTGCTGACGGTGAATATAGTGACTTTAGCTTTTATCTGGAAGCGGTGGATTTTATCAGGCAGTTCGCCGACCGGTTCCACCATGCCAAGGAAGAGGCGGTCCTGTTCGAGGCCTTGGTGAAAAACGGCATGCCGCGCGCCAATAGCCCGATAGCGGCAATGCTCCTTGAGCATGACCAGGGACGGGACCTGGTGAGGGCAATGGAGCGTGCCGCCCAGGGTGCCCTGGCAGGAGAGGCTGATCAGGCAAGAGTCATTGTCGACAACGCCTTGCAGTATGTGGCGCTCCTGCGGGAGCATATCGAAAAGGAGGACGGGATACTGTACCCCCTGGCCGAACGGGTCATCCCGGCATCGCTGCGCAGCGAGATCATCCGCGGCTATCAGGTTGCCGGGACCCATCTGCCCGGCGATTTCAGCAAACGGTACGAAGCGTTGGTCGCCGCGAGCGAGGAGATTGCAAGCCGGCTCGCTGCCTGACCGAACTTGAAAAAAGCTCGATAATCTTCTACAGTCATTGGCAAAATACGTACGACCACGTCAGCACTCCCGCTGGAGTGGTCGTTTCGTTATAGGAGTGAGAACACATGGTTTTGCCGTTCAGGAAATGGGTTGTACGGGCGATGCTGGCTGTTCTGCCAGTAACCGCGGTCTGGTCGTCGCCATCGGCAGAGGCGGTCACGATGCCGGAGAAACTGGTCTACAGCCTCAGCTGGATGGGGATTCCGGTCGGCACCGCTACCCAGGAGATCGCGGAAGCCGCTGGCATGCGGAAGATTGTCTCCCACGCACGGTCCAATGATTGGCTCTCCTCCTTCTATCCGGTCGACGACCGGACCGAAAGCCATCTGGCTATGACCGCCGGGCCGTTTCCGGGCGAATCCCGCTACTACCGGATGCTATTCAGGGAGGGAAAACGGACCCGCGACCGGGAGATCACCTTTGACCAAGTGAAACGGATCGGCCGTTTCCACGACCGAATCGGCGGCGAGCAGGTGGATGTGCCGATCGTGGAGAACACGTTCGACATTTATGCCAGCTTCTACTATGTCCGCAATCAGCCGCTGGAGCCGGGGAAGTCGTTCATGATTCATGTGCTTGACGGCAAGGAGTTGCGTCATATCGAGGTGAAAGTGTTGAAGCGGGAGCGGATCAAGGTGCCGGCCGGTGAATTCGACACCATCCAGGTGAAGCCGCTGGTAAAGCCGGAAGGGGTCTTTGAAGGAAAGGGCGGGGCTCTCATCTGGCTGACCGACGATGCCCGCCGCATCCCGGTCAAGGCACAGACCAAGGTGCGGGTGGGGAGCGTGACGGCGGTACTGACCGGGGGGCAGTACTGACCGTTACCGTCAATCATTGTCGTACCTTGGCGATATCGAGTCCGCAGTTGCGCATCACAGAGTTTTTTCCTGCCTCACAGATGTCAACAAGGCATTGAACGGCGCCAGCTTGAGGTCCTGGGGCTCACGCTCTGGCTGCACCTCCACCAGGCGTTCGCTTTCGACAAGGGAGCACTGTTTCGGTAGGGTGTCGGTGTCGATTCTGACCAGATATGTGCCGGGCCTTACGTCCCCGATGTAGTAGGATCCATCGCTGGCCGTGATCGAATCGCCCTGCGTCTTTCCGGTTTCCCGGTCGACAAGGTAGACCCTTACCCCAGTTAGCGTCTTTTTCTTCTCCCCTGGCACGTCAGCCAGCAGTACCCCCGAGATGGAGATGACCGGGATGACCCCCAGGTTGACCTCTGTGAGGCTGCCGGGAGAGATATATGCGATCTGAGTGCCGTGGGTTGGAGTATAGTTTGCCGGCACCGACTTCAGGTCGAGTGAGATCCTCACCTTTCCGTACGCGCCCAGTCCTGGCAATACGAAGGCGCCGTTCTGGTCAGTTTGACAAGAGAATGAACCGAGCCGGACCTGGATACTTTCCAGACCCGGCTCATCCGGGTCGGGTCTGGCGTTGCCGTTGTAATCGAGGAACACCTTTCCTTTGACTCCGCCGCTGTCCGGGTAGATGTTGCGACTCGTCAGGTTTACCGGCGTTCCCCGGTCAAAGCTGAAAAGCTCCGTGAAATTGAAAAATAGTCCCACAACCCAATCGTTCCGCTCGTATCGCGTCAACAACTCTACGCTTCTTCGGTTCACTCCGCTCAAAAGGTATTCGCTCCGGTTCTCCAGAAATGTATTCCTGTAGTCCATATCATAGCCGAGTTCTGTTCGGATGCTGAGAGAGTCCTGGTGCAACCCACGAAACGTGTGGAGCAGCGAACTGCGTTCCCGATGGCCGCTTTTCCAATACGTAGTTGCGAATTCGTGGTTCCGGTCAATGGTCTTACGTAGGAGTACGGTGGTTGATGGTTCAGAAAACGTTGCAAGCCCTGGGAGCTTCAATCCGGAGAAGAATTCCGGTCGTTCCGAGATGGTAAGGGAGTTTCCGGCACCGACGTAACCATCAAAGGATAGATCCGGGATCGGCGTTGCCCGCAATTTTAAGGCATAGAGAATGCGCGGCTCTTCCCCGTTTGCCGCCAGTCGTGTCATTCCTGCTGTTACCACCGTTGCCGGAAAGGGGCGGGTGGTGACCTCCAGGTTCTGGAACCCAACGGTGAAGGTCTGTGTCTGGGTTCCATCCAAGTTGTTCCAGATACTGCCAAATGCTCCTGCAACAGTTAACACCTGATGGGCCTCCCATCGACCATATACGCTGTAGCCACGCCTGTCGTGAAGTCTTGGGTTTTGTCCGTCAAAAAAGCCCGGACCATAACTGAAAAATTGGGAAGAAAACATCATATCCCTGCGAATGAAAAGACTGACATAGGTTTTGTAGGCCGCATCGCTGAACGTGGCTCCCTGTTGCCGCTCCTGTGCCT
This sequence comes from Deltaproteobacteria bacterium, assembly GCA_021849045.1. Classification (GTDB taxonomy): domain Bacteria; phylum Desulfobacterota; class Desulfuromonadia; order Geobacterales; family DSM-12255; genus Geomobilibacter. The sequence goes on from JAJZTK010000011.1 coordinate 6,829, forward strand.
GGCTGAAGGATATGTCTCCCCCGATAAGGCCATTGGCGTTTGGCTGCCAGGTGAACTGACTGCCGGCGTGAAGGCTTGAACTGGGGTACTGCCGTTGGTCGGTGTCGTGAAGATCGAGCGTTATCGGCCTGTAGAGGCCTTGTTCGTAACCGAAGCTTCCTCCTGCAGTCAGATGGTTGGTGATCCCGTAAAGTCCCCTGACGCCGCCGAACAGGCCGCGGGTTGACCAGGTTTGAACCTCTCTGCCGGTACCGACCCCTCCCAGATATGCGAACTTGCCGGCCGCAAGGAGTTGGCTGGTTCCCTGGACGAATTCCTGAATGCGGGTGACAATGCTGTTCGGATCGGTAATAACGATCACCACTTCGTTAAGGCTCCCGGGCGGAAAGATGACATCCTCGAAGCGGTAGCTTCCCATGCCCGGGGGGGAGTACCTGTCGACTACAGCTTCCTGGGTGTCGATGATTCTGCCATTGATCATCAGGTCGACCCTGGAACCTTTGGGTACGCTTCCCTCGAAGAGCTGGGGTCGGAGAAAGTAGGGTCGCATGCCAAATCCCGAGCGGTCCCCTTGCCCTTCCTTTTCTCCAGATCCGGTAACCCCGTTGAAGCGAAGCCCTGATATGCGGACAAAGGGGAGAGTGAGGTCATTCAAGCCAAAGGCGGTATCTCCCAAGGCGACCTCTGCTTCGGCGAAGCGATACATCCACTCTCCTCTGTCGAGCATCACCAACGCATTATTCCGGCTGACGGCAACGTTGTCCCCGGCCATGAGCCGCGGCTCGCTGAATTGTAGGCGGTAGGAGCCGTCGAAAAGCCGTCCCCAAAGGGTTTGTCGAAGCGTCTCAGCTCCCCAGTTGAATGAGGTGAAGCTCTTTTCAGTGACAGCCCTGGCGCCGAGTTGTAACTCCAGAAAGTCGAGACTCAAGTGACGAGGGGTTGCCGGTGGGAGGACTTCTGGCAGGTTGGCCGTTATCTCCTGGGCCTGGATTGCAAATAGTGAGCCTCCGGATGTTTTCCAGATGCCGAGCCTGCGGTTGGTTTTGGCAATGAATTCGTATCCCTGATCGTACCACTGGAGGTCAAAGTCAAATAGCGCGGCAAAGGTATCGGCGGGAAGGTAAATTTCTCCCTCGCCGGGCGTCTCGGCAGATTCAGTGAGTATTTCGATCGGCCTGCGTTCCCCCTCCCTTTCCACCAGGCTGCTGTTAAGGTCGAGGGCAACCGGTGGCGCTCCATCGGGTGAAAAATATATAACCCCCTGCTTGCTGGTTTTTTCGAGAGCGAGGAGCCGCAACAACCTGAAAAGGGGGAGGAAGCGACTCCCATCCTTACGGCGTATTAAGGTCAAATCCTGGATCGAGCTCCTTTCCCAAGCCTTATGTCCTTTAACGGTGAAACCGACGATTTCGATTTCGTCATTCGAACTCATTTTGAGGCTTGACGGCGATGATTCCGTCAGAGGGAGTGGGGCGGGAGTGACAAAAGGCTGATACGCCGGGGCCGTGGGAGTGGTGCTGCCCAATGCAGGAGGTGGGGGGGAGAGTTGCAGAGAAGCGATGAGTGCGCTGATAATCCATACTGTCCGTATCACTCGTTCCATGGCGTCAGCGAGTCATGGTGTTCTGGTCAGGGCCGTTTCCCGGAACAGGGGTGCTTCAAGCCCCGTGGATGAGTATTCGACTCTGAGGATGTACTGTCCGGCTAAGAGCGGCACTGCGAGGGGAACAGCAAATTTTCGCTCGGCACCGGGAAGGACGTAGGCGCGCCCCAATATCCCACTTGCTACGGATTGTCCACTGGAGTCGGCAATCTCGTACGTGCCGCCGATAAAGAGTCTTCCCTGGCCGGTATTGGCGATCTGGCTTTCGACAATTTCGCCTTTCTCACTGGTAACGATGCGCGTCTCCTTCAGGGTTGCCTGGTAACGGACCGTCCCGACCTTGCCGAAGATCGGCACAAGGATTGTAGGGATGACCTCGATGCTCAACTCACGCCCCGCGGCATCTTTCCCTCTGCCGTGTGTCGTCTTGAGTGATTCCAGTTCCATTGCTCCCCAGTATTCGCCTGTCTGAAGTTTCCCCCGGGTGTTAACGGTAAAGCGAACAGTCTGTCTTGACTTCGGTGGGAGTACGAATTCCTTCGGGTTGAACCTAACCCACTGTGCAAGTGAGCGGTCGTCGGGCGGTATCTCCCGAAAACCACCGTCTTCAAGGAACAGGAAGTGAATCGCCTTGATCCTGTAACGTTCTTCACTATCCCCCACATTGGTAATCTGGAACTGCCCGGAGGGGCGTCCTTTGTCCAAGACAAGCTCTACGTAGGCCGGAGATATGGAGAGGGTTGCGTGAACCGTTGTGCTTCCCCAGAGAAGCAGCATCATGACTATAACGACTGCACTGAGCGATCTTAATTTGATGGTTCGCATATCTCTCCATCCCTCCATGTCTGTTCGCTGACACACTAACGCGGGCACCATCGTTTAGGAGTTAAATACATTTAGACATAATGTCTGCTCGAATAAACAGTTAGGGGAGCAGTAATGCAGTAAGTTTTACCTTGCCGCTGTACTCGCCCATTGGCTTCTCAGGATCGCTCTGATTCCAGCTAAACTTGACATTGACATCCTGACTGAAGTGACCGCCCTGGCTGCTTTCGAAGATGATGGCCTCGGTCTGTTGAGCCGGGAATTCGTCGATGGTGGTCGGCAGTACATACTGGGCGACATTGGTGCCACCGGCGATCGGGTTGGCATTGGTCGGCTGAATCACTGCACCATTGGCCAGAGGGATGGGGGCGACTTCGCTATTCTTCGGGTCATCACCCTTGTAGAGCGGTGAGGCGGCTGCAAAGAACTGTACAGACTCCTTGTTGGCATCTACCCTGAACAGGACGTCGGCACTGAAGAGTCCCACCTGCACCGATCCGGCATTAACGATGGCGGTGAGCGGACGGATGGCGACGTTGGGGTCAACCTTGACATATACCTTGGCTACTGCCGAGTTTTCGGTATCTGCGAAGCATACCGAAGCGGTACCGACAACCATCAATCCCATGATAACAGCGATAAGCTTTTTCATTATTTCTCCCCTTTCTCGGTTATATTGCCAGCGGTGCCCGCGCTAGTGTCTGTGACGTGGCTACGTGAAGTCGATTCTGCTCTGTATCCTGATAAGACTGACGCGATTTCCTTCTGTGTTCATTGTGTGAAAAAACTGTATAGCGACTGGTTGGAGGCATACATGACCGATACCATCTCGTTGATCCCGGCCATGAATGGTGCCCGTATTCCGTGATACTCGACAGGTTTGCCAATCTGGTTGAAACGGATATGGCAGCGGTCAAGGAGTCGATACAGGCTCAGCGACATTGCGGCGTAGCAGAATTCGACGTCGATCCGTCTGCTTTCCCGGTAAAGTTCCCTGAAGAGGCCGAGTACCACTGCCTTTTGGGGAACTGCGGCGCGCTGACATGTTTCTTTGCTGACAGCCAAACGGGATATTTCAACAACGGTTTGTTGGTTGCTGATTCGGACCCCGCAGTGGTTTTCAACCGGAAAACCGAGGGGGTTGCGGAGGATGAGACGGACCGTGCCGAGCGGGACTGTCCCGATCCGGGCGATGAAATGAATGGAGTACGGGTCGAGTGCATCCTGTTCTAATTCATGTGGGTAGTCCAGTGCCGACTCGAAGTGCCGTTCGGTGCAATAGACTTTGTAACGGAGCCTATAGACGTGATTGAGATCATGCTCATTTACTGCCTTGGAATAGCTAATCATACGATGGTCTCCCGGTGTCACTGTGCTTGGCCGGATACCAGAGCAAAAATGTAATTTGGCTCTGCAGGAGATTGGTGTTATCTGACTGGATTGTTGTATTTTTTTAATCAAGTCCAAATTGTATACGAAGTTTACGGCAACGCCTGCGGGGGACAACTGGCCATCAGGGCATTTATTTTATAACCTGAACGGGTGATTTTTTATTGACATAACCGGGGTAACGCATACAGCACTCGGACACGACAAATAGGTAACCCCGAGTAGTACGATATGAATGAAGTAGAAGGTGGGGCTAAGGTGACCCGGGGTGAGTTGGCAATAAGGAAGGAGACCGTCGTGTTTCTGCCGGTAAGGAGAAATAGTGAAGATGAATAACGGAGTAGGGTGAAAAGAGGCTATGGCATGGGGGGGTAATATTTGAGAGCAAGGGGGACCAACTGTGCACGGCTGGAGACTTTGTATTTCCGGAAGATACGGCTTATGTGGGCTTTTACGGTCTGATCACTGATACAGAGCCGATCAGCAATTTCCTTGTTACGAAGCCCTTGGGAGACCAGCATCACGATCTCCCGTTCCTTCCGGCTGAGACTCTCTTTTGTTCCGACGCGCTGTAAGGTTTCCTGGCTATGCAGCAGGACCTTCATCTTCCGGTTGTCAATCCAGACCTCACCGTTGCTGATTGCATCGAGAGCCTTGTAGAAGTAGTCAGGAGTGGTATCTGTGGCGATGATGCCGTAAATTTTGTGGGAGGTGAAGCAGCTGATTATATCTTCTTCGGCCAAGCCGGTGTCGATAAGTATGATCTTGGCATCAGGCCAACGATGCTGAAGACCCTCGGAAAGCGTGTGGATGTCAACAAGTATTTTATGTGGAGAAAACGACTGGCTTTCTTTGAGTGAGGTCTTTGTTTTGAATTGACCAGTTTTCAATGAAAGGAGTGACTTTAATGCTTCGCTGATGAGATTACTCTTCAGGTTTATTAAAATGTTTATCGGTTCTTTTTTGACAAACGAATCCATAGCATGCTCCGTTTTAAGAGATGCTTGCAAATGATTTATGGGTAAGAATACGTTAGTGTTTTGTAATGTCAAGTTTGGCAGGAGAGTGTTTATCAATGTAGGTTTGAGGTGTAATGTTACGTGCTGCAACTACCTTTGTTTCCTTGTCAGCAACGAAACTACCCGTTCCCGAAATTTTTCTGAAGCAAATGCCCTGTTGTGTCGAATCATTAAGTTGATGTGATCTGGCTCTGGAGTTGGCGGATGAAGCGTTTGCTGAGAACACAGCACGGTTTTACCATGGTGGAAATGCTGATAGCGATCCTCCTGATGACGGTCGGATTGTTGGCGGTTCTCACCATGCAGGACGTTGCCATAAACGCCAATTCTATTTCAATGAGGCTTACGGTGGCCACGTCCCTTGCCCAAGAGGTGCTTGAGGATATTCTCTCCTGGAAGTTCGACGACCCCAGAATTACGACCACTGCTGCAAATGTGGTGTATAAGTGGCCTCCCAACAGTTCTGCTCCCTCGATCAGTGTCCCCGGAGCGGGCAGCTACAGCGCAACGTATACCACCACGGTCGGACCGGCGACCGGTATTCCGGACGGAATCACCAGGATTGTTGTCACCGTGACCGGTGGTGGCAGAAGCGTCACGGTCACCGGCTTCAAGAGGACGGTATGATGCGTTCTGCGCGAAGGACGTCAGGCTTCACCCTGGTGGAGATACTGGTCGTTATGACGATCTTCGGCGTTGTTATCGGTGCGGTTTATTCTCTCTATCTGACCCACCAGAAGACCGCATACGTCCAGGAAGACCTTGTCGATCTCCAGCAGAATCTGAGGATCGCCATGGACAGCATTACCAGGGACATGAGGATGGCCGGCACGCTGGTCCCCCCCGGGACCAATCCCCTGGCCAACGGTTCACTCAACAACTATTCGACGAGTGTGCAGATCAACACGGCATCCGCTGCCGGCCAGTTTGCCCGGATCGCCAGGAGCAAGGTCACGGCAGCCTTTAGCACGTTCAGCACAAGTGTCGATGCACCTGAATCCATCGATGGCTTGACTGGTGCCGGTGCCGTAAACGTCCGGCTCATTCGGCCCAGCGACAAGAGCAATCCGGTGAGCGGCATGGACACGTATCTCGTGCTCAATGCTGCCAACCGTAACGGGCCAAGCATCGCGCTGACGCTACCCAGTGGAGGGACGTTTTCTTCGGGGGTCGGCATAGAGGCGGGAGACATCATTGCCATGGCCGGGCCACCCGTCCCTCCGGGGACAACTCCCCCGGCCGGCAATGATTCGATCGTCTATTCCCTGATCCCCTGCCCGGATTCTCCATCCATAAAGTGCCTCGCAAGAGCCGTCAATCAGGCAGCCACGCCGGAGGTGATTGCCAGCAACATTTCGTCACTCCATTTCAGCTACCTCTACGAAGATGGAACCGAAGGCAATAATCCTGCCGACGCTACCGCGATAGCGGCCATACGGAGCGTGCGAGTTACCATCACCGGCGAGACCTCAGCGACCTCGGCCCTTTCCGAAGGCCCGAAAACGCGTCAGATCACCTCTGTCATCAAGCTGCGGAACAAGAGATAACCGTCCCATGGAACAGCCCAGGCGCAACATAGGTTCCGGTCCGCTATCGAGGGTTGACAACGAGCAGGGGGCGGCACTCATCATTGTTCTGATAATGCTGCTCTTGCTGATCATACTCGGAACGAGCTTGATGACCTCGTCAGTTACCGAAATCAAGGTCGCCGGCAATTACCGGAACAACCTCGAAACATTTTTCGCGGCCGATGCGGCGGTAGAGTTCGCCGAGACCTACAGTGCTATCTATTCTTCGCTTTACGGAACTGGGGCGACGTGGCCGGCGCCGGGGCAGGGGAAGATTCTGGATGGCGCCTTCGCGGTTACCGGAACAAATGCCGATCCCTACAAGGACTACAATCAGATTACCATCCCAGGGACCAGCGACAAGGCACAGGTCAAGGTCGAACTGGTCAAGAGCCGTGGCAATCCGCCACCCGGGTACGGCTTCCAGGAGGATGCAGGAGTGGGGGATGGGGGCGGTTTCAAGGCCAATCTGTTTACCGTGACCGTGGTTGCCAACGGTCCGAACAATGCACGTACGGATATTGAATCCGGTGTGGCAAGGATGGTGCCGCAATGACTGAGGCCCATTGTATTTTCAAGATCAATGTCACCGGAAAAGAGGTCACCATGCAGGTCATATTTTCACTGATTATATTCGGACTCGTCTTCATGGGTGGTTTTGTACCGGCGTTTGCGGATGGCGGCAACAGGCCGGCAGAAAAGGGGAACTCCTATGACCCTGCAATCATGTACCCCGGCCCGCATGCCCCGGAACATCTCTTCTACAAGAACCCCAAGGGACTTGTCTGGCTGCAATGGACAGCAGGCGATTTCACCAGGAAGGTCACCTGTTCCGGTGCACTGAAAAGGCTCAAGCGAAAGGGTGTCTGGCAGGGGCACCTGAAGCCGGACGGATCGTGCGGTTCTCCGGCGGAACCATCAGACTGGGCGGTCGGGAACTGGATCAATTATTCCCTGAGCAGTTCGCCCGGTAACAGGCAATAACCAAGTGAGAGGCAGCACTGCGAGCCGTCCCGTCTGGTGGAGGTAGGTATGCAAAAGACGATCTTCGCTGTTATCGTGTTCCTGGCGGCACTGTTTTCCTCACCCATGGTACAGGCAGCGCCGGACCAGTATCCGGGGGACGCATCCATATATGGCGCTGCCGGCACTTACCAGCCCAATGTCCTTATCATCATCGATAATTCCGGAAGCATGTATGATCCAGTGCCGGCAGAATCCTACAACCCTGCCACAACCTATGCTCAGGCCAATGCCTGCAGCTCTACCGGGACATCCGCCTGCACCGCCAATGCCGTATATAACGACGACCTTACTCAGCTCAACAGCATCAGCAACATCGCCACCTCCTGTAACTCGGCCAATCCCCAGAATATCCTGCAGACAACCGGTCAGTACAACGGCACAAGTCTGAACTCAAACGGCACCGCCTGCGCTTCCAGTGGAACCAGTCAATATTACACCTGATTAGCACTAATCTTCCGCCCGCTTGAAAAAAA
>JAJZTK010000011.1:14741-48987 GCA_021849045.1 Deltaproteobacteria bacterium
ACTAATCAGGATATTACATGGGCAACTACATAAACTACCTGATCTCCTCCATTGCCACGATGAAGCCGAAGATCACCATAGCCAAGGATGCCATTAAGAATCTGGTTTCCAGTATAAACGGGGTCAAGTTCGGGCTCATGACCTTCCATTATGTCGGCTTCAATGGGCAGGGGGCACAGTTCCTCAGCGCAACCGTGCCCGGTGCGGGAACCACGAAGTACGTTACCACCGTGAAGAAGATGGACGATATCTTTACCGGCACCATAACCAACCGAACTGCCCTCCTTGCCGCAGTCGACTCCATAGTGCCGTTTGGGTCTACTCCCCTTGGGGAATCGCTCTTCGAGGCGATGCGTTATTTCAACGGCGACGCGAGCGCGTTCGGCAATACGGTGGGGATTACGTCCGGCAAGTATGTTTCCCCTGTCGAGGTCTCCTGTCAGAAAAACTACGTCATCTTTGTCACCGACGGCATGGCAAACGCAGATGACGATCCGGTGCTGAAGACCATCTGCACCAATGGGGACTGCGACGGCGACGGGATTGAGCCGGGGGACCTGAACCATTCCCTGGATGACGTGGCCAAGGCCCTGAATCTCGGCCCACAGCAGGTGGTTACCTATACCATCGGTTTCGGCCTCACCGGCGCCGATGCCACTGCCATAGACCTGCTGAACAGGGCCGCCGATGCCTCCCACGGAAAGGGGAAATACTACGATGCCGGGTCGGCGCAGGATCTTCAGAATGCGTTTTCCCAGGTCATGGGGACCGTGACGGCGATCGACACCACGTTTGGCGCCAACTCGGTGCCGGCCAGTCCGGATAACAGGACCTATGCCGGCAGCAGGCTGTATATGCCGTTCTTCAAGACCGCCAATAGTGCGTTCTGGAACGGCAACCTGAAAAAATACGGCCTCTCTTCCGGAATCAATCCCAATATCATTGATGTCTACGGGGTCCAGGCCACGTACGTAGATCTGAACAATGATCGCATCGACGACATCACACTCACGCCTCTCCCCGTGGGGGCAGAAAACGGGACCGTCAAGAGCAGTGCGACCTCCTACTGGAGCAGTGCCGCCGACGGCAGTGCCGCCGACAAAGGAGGGGCCGGGGGAGTCTTGCAGGCGAGGGCGGCAACTACCCGTACCCTGTACTCGGTCCTCCCCACCGGCAGCTCTCTGGTCACCTTCAACAACACGAACATCACTGCAGCCATGCTCGGGGTGGCCGACAATACGGAGCGGGACAAGGTTATCAACTTCATGTATGGCCAGGATGTGGATGACAGCAACAAGAATGGCAATACGACGGAGAACCGTGCCTGGTTGATGGGGGACCCGCTTCACGGAAGACCATTGGCCGTCAGCTATGCGTCGTACAGTTTTTCCGCGACCAACGAAGCAAACTGTTCGGTCAATAAGTCGGTTGTGTATATCAGCAGCAACGATGGCGTACTGCATGCGTTCAGGGATTGCGACGGGGCAGAGCTGTGGGGGTTCATTCCGCCGGATATCCTCGGTAACCTCAACTACCTGAGGAGTTCCGGCAGCCATGTTACGCTTATGGATGCATCGCCCCGGGCGTATATCTACGATGCCAACAACAACGGGATCATCGAGAGCGGCGATAAGGTCATTCTGCTTTTCGGCAGCAGGAGGGGAGGGGGCGTGGCCGCCGGTACGGCGACCGGTTCCTATTATGCCCTGGACGTGTCGGACCCATCCTCCCCGCAATTCCTCTGGCGCATTTCGAACAGCTCGCCGACAACAGGTTCTCCTGCGACACCGGTGTATGCCGAGCTGGCCGAGAGCTGGAGCGAACCGAAGATCGTCAGGATGCGAATCGGCAGCAGCGACAAGATCGCCATGGTCGTCGGTGCGGGGTATGACAACCTCAATGAGGATGGTCGCTATGGGGCAACGCAGACCTATTCCGGGACCGGTGTGGTTCCTGCGGCATCCAATGCCGAGGGAAACGTTACGAGCAGCGGGACTGCCGCTCCGGCAAACCCCAAAGGCCGCGGGGTCTACGTGGTCGAGGTCGCAACGTTGAGCGGCGGGGTGCCGAGCTTTACCAGCGGTGGCACCAAGATCGGCGGATTTACCTATGACAGTGCGACCTCTCCCTACTCAGGCATGACCTTTTCCTTCCCCGCCGAGGTCACGGCCCTGGACCTGAAGGGAAGCGGCTATGCGGAGCGGCTGTACGCAGCCGACGCCGGCGGAAACATCTGGCGGTTCGATGTGGCAGACCCTGCGCCGGTGAACTGGACCGCCCGCAAGCTCTTCAGTGCCAATCCGGGCGCCGGTGGTGCGTCGGATAAGGGGCGGAAGATGTTTTACAAGCCATCGGTCGTGTCCGAGCTTGGTTACAAGATGCTGTATTTCGGCAGCGGGGACCGGGAGCACCCATTGAACACGGCGGTTGTCGACCGGATCTATGCCCTGATCGACCGGGACCAAACCTTCACGGTCACGGAAAGCAACCTGATGGACTTCACCACCGATCAACTCCAGACAACGACGAAGTCATCCGGCAACGGGTCGGTCGCCGATCTTTTGAGCAAGCTGAATGCCGCCACAAACTACGGCTGGTACATCAAGCTGGATCAGAACAGCGGCGAAAAGGTGCTCAGTGCACCGCTGGTATTCAATAAGGTTGCCTATTTCACCACCAACACACCCGGTTCGTCGGCCATGATCCAAGCCTGCCAGCCGAACCTGGGAACCGCCAGAATGTATGCCCTTAACTACAAGACCGGCGAAGCGGTGATGAACTACGACACCTCGAACGACAGCACCACGACCACCAACCAGCGGGCAACATCTGGCGGCAAGGTCCTACAGCGAAGCGACAGGGTGAAAACGACGGGCTCAGGTATCCCCCCCGGCGTTACAGCTATTATCACTCCCGGGGGGGGCGTCTCTCTCTGGACCGGGATGCAAAAGCAGGACGCCGTAAAGGGCGGGAGCATCATTCCGCTCTACTGGCGGCAGAAATAGGACGGTAACTGGCGAATGGTCTGTGATGGAATGATTATGGCGACTGGACTGAAGCGTTGGCGTGCAGGCAATGAACGCGGGTTTTCGTTGATTGAAGTCGTTGTTCTCATGGCCATCATTGGAATCTTGCTGGCCATCGCGCTGCCGCCATTCGTAAGCTGGCGAAAAACGCTCAGCTACCGGCAGACGGCTCGCGGGATTCAGTCGATGCTCAACGAGGCGAAGTCGCTGGCCATTACCAGGAACCTGCAGCATATGGTCGTTGTTGAACCGGGCGGCAGCAGCTACAAGCTGATGCCTGGCAATCGTGCGTACAATACTGCGGCAACCGGATGGGGTGCCGCTCTGCAGGCGGTGACGAGTCCGCCCAGTGTCACCATCCGCAGCAAAAGCGACGGAACATCATCGGACAACGTCTATATCCAGTTCAATCCGAACGGAACCGTCAGATTGTCCGCTCCCGATGGTACGGCGAGCGACGGTAATGTCACCGTCAACGATGGATCGTCGGTAATGTTCTGCATCACCGTGTCGGCATCGGGGAGGATCAGAATGGAGAAGAGATACTGATCCCCGCCTGATTGACCGCTGCTAACGCCTCTCAAGGGAATAGCCCGCGCATTTCCTTTCTGCCGTTATCATAAGATCCATCATCTCCCGGGCCGAACCGGGCTGTTCGGCGCCGATCACCTGACGCTCCATGCACTGCTCGTAACTCCGGTACCGTTCCTTTTCCACGACCTTCACAGCTCCGGTCTCATCGCTTTGCCGGGCTGCCTGATGTCGGCTGGCAGCCGTTTTCTTCTTTTTCGGCTGGCGGATCTTTTCGGTCCCCGTTTCAGCCGGTTCCTTTTCCCCGTTATCCTGTTGCCAGGAAAAGTCTGTCCGTCTTTCCGGGGTGTCGGTGAAAAAGACCGTGCCGTCGGGGGATTTGCTCCGGTAAACCACCGTTGGAGGAACCTCTTTTTTGGGTGGAGGCTCTCCCTCTTCGCCTTCGTCATCCCTCTGGCCGTCGTTGCTATTGGAGCCCTTTACCGGTGCTTTTGACTCTCCCTTCACGGGCGCCCCTTCCTTGCCGCCAGTGGTCTCCTTGGCACCAATTCCTCCCTCGCCGGCAGTTGCCTTGGTAACATCTGTCTGTTTCGAGAGCACAAAACCGTTTTTGTAGAACTCTATGCCGAATTCGTTCAGCTGCGGGAGCTTGCTCGTATGGCAGCCATCGCACTGCATCTTGTACTTACGGCCGAATGCCGACATGGCTGAGGCCGTGCCGGCCGAGCAGAAGGTGGCAAGGATTGCCAGTAGTATCAGCCAACCAGTCGTGTTCCAGCGCATGTTACCTCGCTCCATACTGCGCAAAATTGGCTTCGTACGTCCTGCCCGTGCAAAATCTGCTCATTTATAGCGCACTACCTGCCACTTCTTCAATTTTTTCCACCATTAGATCAACCCGCTCAGCAGTTTGAGGCTGGAGGCAATCAGGAGGCAGGCGAACAGTTTTTTCAACCGGGAGATCGGCAGCCGGTGGGCCAGGCGGGCACCGAGGGGGGCGGTCAGGTAACTCATGCCGGCAACCCCGATCAGGGCCGGGAGGTAGACGAAGCCGAACGAGTAGGAAGGGAGCCCTCTAACGGCCATGCCGTTCAGGATGTAGCCAAGCGCACCGGAAATGGCGATGGGAAAGCCGATGGCTGCCGAGGTGCCGATGGCGCCGTACATGGAGACATTGCACCAGATCAGGAGCGGTACCGACATGCTGCCACCGCCGATTCCCACCAGGCTGGAGATGATGCCGATGAAGGTTCCCGCGCCGAATAGCCCTTTGCCGCCCGGAAGCTGGCGGGTCGGTTTCGGCCGGATCTCCAGGAGCATCTGCACGGCCACGAAAATGGTGAAGCAGACGAAAAATACCTTGAGGAAAACGGTGGAAAGGCTGGCTGCCACCCAGGAACCGGCCAGCGTACCGACCATTATCCCCGGAGTGATCAGGCGGACCACCTGCCAGTTCACCATCCCCTTACCGTGGTGGGCCCGAAAGCTGGCTATCGAGGTGAAGACGATGGTGGCCAGGGATGTTCCCAGGGCCAGATGGAGGATGTGTTGTGGCGGGAACTGCTGGGCCGTGAAGGTGAAGGTAAGCATCGGCACGATGACGATCCCGCCGCCTACTCCGAGGAGTCCTGCCATGATGCCGGCGAACGCGCCGAGGATACAGTAGGTTAGCCACGTAACGACCATCATCACCCTCCTGCTCCGCATCATAGCTTTCCGACTCCAGCTGCACAAGTTGAAATTGCCGGTGCGCCGGGTATGCTTGATCTTCTGGAACGAATACGATCCGTGAGGCGTCAATGTCCCTTTCCATCCTGATTGCCGCCGTCAAGCCGGCATGAACTTTCTCTGTCACCTGTACCTTTCCGGTAACGACCCGGAACTCCAGGTCGGTAACCTGATGGGCGATTTCGTCAAGGGGCCACTTGCCGGCCGCTTTCCGGCCGGCATCGAGCAGGGACTGAGGCTCCACCGCTGGATTGACAGCGCGGCAAATCGTGACCGCTCGTTTCTGGAGAGCCGGGAGCGGCTCGACCCGTACTTCGGGCTTTACCGGGGGGTCCTGGTCGACCTGTTTTATGATCATTTTCTGGCCACAGAATGGCCAGCGTATCATCCGCTCCCCTTGGAAACGTTTCTCGACGATGCCTATGCTACGGCCCTGGACCATCGCACCGTCATGCCCGACCGGTTTCTAAATATCCTGCCGGTAATCTTTACCGACCTTATCCCCTCGTACCGGGAGGTGGCAGGGATCGACAGGGCTCTCCAGCGGATGGCGGCGCGGCGGAAACGGCCCAGCCCGCTCGGGAGCGGTGTTCGGGAGCTGGTCCGGCACTATGGTGATCTGCAGGCCGATTTTCGCTCGTTCCTCCCCCGGATGACCGGCCAGGTGGCTGCGTTGCCGGCTGATGCCCGGGGCGGCATTCACCGTTGACAGGGGGGGACTGACGGTGTATGAAGACGGGCATCAAAAAGGAACATCGTTCGTATATTCCGTGTACAGGAGGAGTCTGCATGAAAGCGGCATTGCTAGACGGTTTTGGTGGCCTGGAGGTGCTGAAGGTCGGTGAGGTGGCAAGGCCGATCCCCGGCGAAGGGCAGGTGCTGATTAAGGTCCACGCCACATCCATCAACCGTCCCGATCTGGTTCAACGGGAAGGGAAATATCCCCCCCCGCCGGGCGATTCGGACATTCTCGGTCTGGAAGTGGCCGGGACCGTCGAAGAGCTCGGAGCCGGGGTAACCGGCTGGCAGAAGGGGGCTCGGGTGATGAGCCTGGTTGGTGGTGGCGGCTATGCCGAGTACGCCGTGGCCTACGCCAGTCACCTGATGCCCATCCCGGACAGTATGAGCTATGAGGAGGCGGCCTGCGTCTGCGAATCCTACATTACCGCTTTCTCGAACATCTTCATGATCGGTGGCCTCAAAGACAACAACAGCGTCATCATCCATGGCGGCGGCGGCGGCGTGAGCAATGCCGGCATCCAACTCTGCAAGGCCCTGGTTCCCAATACGCGGATCATCGTCACTGCCCACCCGAGCAAGATCGAACGGGTAAAAGGGCTCGGGGCAGGGCTGGTGATCGACTTCACCCAGACGCCCGACTTTTCCGAGGCGGTCAAGGAGTTCACCAACAAGAAGGGGGTGGACGTGATCCTCGACCACGTGGGGGCCAAGTACCTGGCGCCCAACATGAACTCCCTGGGCTATGCCGGGCGCCTCGTCATCATCGGCGTCATCAGTGGCATCAAGGCCGAACTGAACCTGGCCCTGATGATGGTCAAGCGCCAGCAGATCATCGGCTCCGTGCTCCGTTCCCGGCCGGTCAAGGACAAGGGGGCGATCGTGGCCGAGTTCACGAAGACGGCCCTTCCCAAGTTCGCCGACCGGACCATCGTGCCGATTATTGAAAAGGTCTTCCCCCTCGACCAGGTGGCGGATGCCCACCGGATGATGGAAGAGGATAAGCATTTCGGCAAGATCGTCCTGAAGGTTGCATAGCTGCGACTGTCACGGCGACCAGTGTCATAAGGAAAATCAAAAAAGCCTGCACCGCAGGCTTTTTTGTGGAACCAATTACGGGTAAGGTTTGTCAGTCGCCAAGCCAGCCAGCTTCGGGGATCTGCACCGGATCGCACAGGCTGCCGGGTTCGTGTGCCTTGGCGCCGCACCGGCGACACATGGCGGTCGGGTTGGCTGAAAACGCCCTGATCTCGTTGACGTCATTCAGTTCGCAGATTCTGGCTCCTTCGCTACTTTTCATGATTCAACACCTCCTTGAGGTGATGCGTTAGTTCTGCTGATACCTAAATTAAATCACAGTTGGTATAAGTTTGCAAATGGTCATCTGGTGAATCGTGCTTTGAACCGGCGCAGAATCTGGCGTAATCTGCGGAAGAGCTGCCCATACTCTCCCGACACCTTGTCCGGAATACCATGATCGACGCTGTCCGCCATCATTACGAGCACCATGTCTACCCGCACTACGGCCTCCTGGCTTCGGTACAGCGCTGCGACACCTATGCGCTGAACCTTTCGGCCCTGTGGGGGGCGTTCAACGGTTGCCTTCCACTCAGTGAGGCGCGGATACTCCTGGCCGGATGCGGCAGTTTTTCCCCCTATCCCACGGCCCTGGCCAACCCGGAGTGCGAGGTCGTGGCCCTTGACCTTTCCCAACGCTCTTTGCGGCGGGCCCGTCTCCATGCCCTGCTGCACGGCTGCCGGAACATCCGCTACCAGGTGGGGGATCTGCTGGACCCCCTCGTGGCGCCGGGGCACTTTGGTTTCATCGACTGCTTCGGCGTTCTGCACCACCTGCCCGATCCTTTGGCCGGGCTGCACGCACTGGCGGCCCGGCTGGCACCGGGAGGGATCGTCCGGATCATGGTCTACAGCCTTGGCGCCCGACGGGAAATCGAGTCTGCCCGTCGCGCCCTGCGGTTGGCGGGGATCAACGATGTCGGCGCGTTGCAGTGCCTGCTCCGACGGGCAGTTCCGGGGTCGAGGCTGGCCACGGTCGTGCGGGAGACTGCGGATGCCGTTTCCCCGGCCGGCCTTGCCGACGCCTTTCTCCACCCTCGCGCCTGCACCTTCCGGGTTGATGACCTTGTTGCCCTGGTGGAGGATGCCGGCCTGACGCCCCTGCGCTTCGCCCATGTAGGGGCGCTGCCGAATCCGGCGGATGAATTGACACGTCTCCGGTCGCTGGAGCGGGAAGGGACACTGGATCACAATTTTGTGCTCTACCTGGGGCAGAAGGGGGGCTGCACGGCCTGCCGGGTCGAAGATGGCCTGCTCGTGCTGAACCCGGTGATCGCCGCTGCCCTCGCAATCCCCCGCCTCCGGCCGCTTATCGTCGCTCCACGGCTCGGTTGTCCCAACCCAACGCTCGACCGTGCCGCCCGCCGGTTTCTCCGGCGCTTCCGCGAGCCGGTGCCGGCCGCGTCCCTGACCGGCCCGGAACTCGCCCTGGCCGGAGAGTTTGTCCGCGCCCTCTTCCTGCTGGCGCTCAACCCTTAGTCATCATCGCAATGTCGGTCATGACCACTGTGCCGCCAGCCGCCTCTCCGGTCGTAGGCGCGGTATCGCTCCTCTCCGGGGTAATCGTCCGTGCAGACAGTCCTGGCCCGTCGTTCCACCAGTATGCCGTTCCGGTAGATGTTCCTGATGACGGTCCGGCAGTCATCGTCATCGTGCACCGCGACGGTGACCGGCCGTGGAGGAGGATAGTAGACCGGGGTGACGACCGGCGCGAACTCCTGCACCCTGGTGGTAAAATACGGATCAACGTTGTAGTTGATGCTGAAGCTGACGTTGTCCCTGGCCGATGCGGTTCCGGCGCCAAAGAGGAGAACTGCTGCTGCAAGAATGACTCGTTTCATGGCTTGCGCTCCTTTTGTGCTGTTTGAACAAAACGTACCCCGAAAGAGCGGTTCGCGCTACGGACATCCATCGTCATGCGACCCGATGTCGGGTGCAAAACAGGTCATGTCGGGTCGACAAAGGCCCGATATGGCGTTGACATCGGCGATGTTGCCGTGTAATACACAGGTGCTGAAATTCGACATAGTTCAGAGGAGAGGATACATGATCACCCATATCGTACTATTCAAACTTGCCGAGCCGACGCAGGCCAACATAACCAAGGCCAAGGAACTTCTCCTCAGCATGGAGGGGAAGGTTCCCATGCTGCGCCACCTGGAGGTCGGGGTGGATCTGCTCCGTTCCGAGCGCTCCTATGACGTGGCCCTCTACACCAGGTTCGACTCCATGGACGACCTTAAGGCGTACCAGGTGGACTCCTACCACGGGGGAACGGTTGCCCCGTACATGAAATCGATCAGCTCGTCGGTAGCTGTCGCAGATTACGAATCGTAAGGAGAGAAGAGAATGTCTGCTGAACTCTGTCCCTGTGGATCACAACAGGGGTTTGCCGAGTGTTGCGAACCGTTCATTACCGGCCAGCGACAGGTGGAAACTGCCGAACAGCTCATGCGTTCCCGCTATACCGCCTATGTGAAGGGGAGTATTGACTACCTGTATGAAACCACCCACCCGGACCATCGCAAGGGGTACGACCACGAGGGGACGCGGGAATGGTCCGAAAAATCCAACTGGCAGGGACTGGAGATCGTCAGTAGCCAAGGCGGCCCGAATGACAGCGTCGGCCTGGTGGAATTCATAGCCCGCTACCTGGACGGCGATACCGAATATGCCCACCACGAAGAGGGCACGTTCCGGAAAAAAGACGGCATCTGGTACTTCGTTGATGGCAGGATGGTTCGTCCCAAACCGATCACCAGCGACAAGGTCGGGCGGAATGAGCCCTGCCCCTGTGGGAGCGGGGCCAAATACAAGAAATGTTGCGGCAAGTAACCGCTGGCTGCTGAAACTAAAAAGGCCTGTTCATTGCGGTGAACAGGCCTTTTGTGTGTATACCCCCCGGCGTCACTCCCCCAGCCTGCCGGTTGTCCAGTCGAGGTTGGTACGGGCCGCCAGATAGTCCCGCCTGGCCCGCGCCAGATTGCTTTGGGCCTGGAGCAGGTTCAGCTGGGCGTCGTCCACCTCCAGCCGGATCTTTACCCCGTACTCGTACCCTTTTTCGGCCATCTGCAGCAGCCGCTCGGCCTGGCGCACCGTGCCGGCCAAAGCGGTGACAATCTCTCCGGCCTCCCGGACGTTATTGATCGCGTTGCGGACCTCCAGGGAAATTGCGTCCAGCAGTTTCTGTTCCTCGATCCGTTTCGTGGCCAGGTCGCTCCGGGCTTGTTGGACCCTGCCGTCGGTCTTGAAGCCGTCAAAAAACGGGAAGGAGAGATAGACGCCGATTTTCCAGGCAGCACCATCGTTTCCGAGACTGGCGATATCCAGTTGGTGCCAGCCGACAGCCCCTTTCAGGTCGAGGCGCGGCTTGTTCTCGGCAGCGGCAATGGTCACCAGTTCTCCATAGATGCCGAGCCGATGACGGAGATCGATCAGTTCAGGGCGGCTGTCGCGGGCAATCTGCAGGACCTCTTCAAACGCCGGAGGGGGAGCAACCGCCATGTCGAGGCTGCCGGCGGCATCCACCGCTTCCCCCTCGATCCCCAGCAGGAAGCTCAACTGGTCGCGGTTGGTCTTGATCAGGTTTTCCGTCCTGATCACCTCGGGCCGGGCGTTCTGTACCGAGACGTCGGCGGCCAGGACGTCGTAATCGGTCGCCACGCCAGCACTGAACTTCTTGTGTGCCTCGTCGCTGTGCCGCTTCTTCTGCTCCAGGTTTTCCACGGCAAAGCGATGGAGTTCCTTGGCCAGCAGGAGGTTATAGAAGGCAACGGCAACATCCCGCTCCGTCCCCTGGCGGGCCAGGCGAAGCTGTTCGCCGGCGGTCTTCAGCCCCACCTCGGCAGCGCGGATGGCGGCGCTTACTTTCCCCCAGGTGTAGAGCGGCTGGGAGAGGGAGAGATCGACGACTCGGCTGTACTGCTCTGCGGCCGTGCCGAAGAACAGCTGCTGGCTGTCATCCCTGGTAACGCTGGCGGAGCCGGTCAGGGTGAGCTGGGGCAGGGCCGCGGAGCGCTCCTCCACGTACCGTCCCTGTACCGACTGGCCATACTGGTGCGCCTTCCTGATATCCTTGTTGTTCTCCCGGGCGATCTGCAGCGCCTGGTCCAGGGTCAATACCTGTTGTTCAGCTGCCGCTGTCTGATGTGGCAACCCGATCAGAAGATAGATGCCCAGAAAGCTCAGGACGATTAAAGCCGCGCGGGAGGCTGGTTTCCCGGCGCCCCACCCCGTTGTGCCATTCCATTTCAATATGTGCATTTTTATCTCCTGCACCCATAACTCCCCCTCACCCCCTCTTACCTTAAGAGTGGGAATGGATTTTTTCACCTCCCCTTAAGGTAAGGGGAGGCCTGGAGGGGTTATCTGTCCTGTTCATTCATGGACCAGCAGTCCACGGCGCCACCCCCGCACCGAGTTGATCAGCCAGAGTTCTTCCGCCTGCTCCAGGTCGTGGGGATAGAGGCGCTCCTCAACGATTTCACCACGCTCCAGGAGTTCTTCCCGCAAGGTGCCGGGCAGGAGCCCGCTGGCCAGGGGCGGGGTGACGAGGCGGCCGCCGAGCTTTAGCACCAGGTTGCAATAGCTCCCCTCGGTCAGCTCGCCCCGTTCGTTGAGGAACAGTACTTCGTCCGCTTCAGGGTGCGCCGAGCGTGCCCGCTCGAACAGGTCGCGGCGGGTGGTCTTGTGGAAGCGGAACGGGTCTGTTGATGGCAGCCGCTCCCCGGCCAGGGCCACCTTGAGCGCCACGGCCGGATCACCCTCTGCCAGCGGTTCGGAGGATACCTCCAGCCCACCGTCACGCTCCAGCAGCAGCCGCACCTTGCGGCATCCCCCGACTGTCCCGGCGTGGGTGGCGAGAAGCTGGCGGGTTGCCGCTTCGTCGAACGTAAAGCCGAAGCGGGCCGCCGAGGCTGCCAGCCGGGCCAGGTGCCGCTCCAGCAGGGTGTACTCGTGGTCTTCCAACCGCAGGGTTTCGATGAGCCGGAACGGGCTGGCCGGCTGTGAGAGGAAGTCGCCCTTGGTCAGGCACTCCCGGTATTCGGCGGCCGGGACCGCGTCCCAGGTGATGCCGCTCCCCACCCCCAGAGTCAGCTCTCTGCTTTCCCGGTCCAGGACCAGGGTGCGGATGGCCACGGAAAAGAGCGCCTCCCCGCCGGGCGAGACATAGCCGATGGCGCCGCAGTACGGGCCGCGGGGCGTTGTCTCCAGGTCGCGGATGATCTCCATGGCGCGCCGCTTGGGGGCACCGGTGACCGAGCCGCAGGGGAACAGGGCACGGAAGAGTTCGACGAGCCCAATGCCCTGCCGGAGACGGGCCGTGACCGTGGAGGTCATCTGGTGCACGGTCGGGTAGCTCTCCAGGTCGAAGAGCGAGGCGACCCGGACGCTGCCGGTCTCAGCCACAATCCCCAGGTCGTTGCGCAAGAGGTCGACGATCATCAGGTTCTCGGCCCGTTCCTTGGCGCTCTGCCGCAGCCGGTCTGCGGCCTCCCGGTCCTCGGCCGGCCACCTGCCGCGCGGCGCCGTTCCCTTCATGGGGCGGGTGGTGACTACCCCGTCCCGCAGGGCAAAGAACAGCTCGGGCGAGGCGGAGAGGAGCAACTGGCGCCCGGTGTCCAAAAGGGCGCAGAAGGGGGCCTGCTGCCCCTGGCAGATCCGCTGGTAGAGGTTGAGCGGAGAGCCGTGGAAACGGCCGCTTAGCGGGAAGGTGTAGTTCGCCTGGTAGCAGTCGCCGGCGGCAATCAGCGACCGGATCCGTTCCACTGCCCTCTCGTACTGCTCCGGCTCCAGACTGGGCGTCAGCGGGATCGTTTCCTCCGTGGCGGCCGGCAGCCCCGCACCAGCCGCGCAGGGGAACCGCTCCCGGTAGCAGGCGAACCAGGCCAGCGGCATTCCCGCTGCTGCCGGCAGTTCGGGCAGGTCGATGTTGAGCCCATGGGCCGCTTCGTACGACACGAACCCGACTGCATGCTCGCCCCGCGCTGTTGCCTGCTCCACCGCTGCCAGGACCCCGGCCACCCGGTCGGGATCGTCGGTCGCGATGGTGCCCGTGTGGCCACTGAAGCGCCACGAGCTGCCGAAGCCGCCTGGCCCGAACGCGTCCAGAAGTACGGTTGGGGCCTCTTCAGGCATGCTTTCCCCGCATCTTTCGCTTCAGCCAGCCCCCCAGGTCGTCCATGTAGGTGTACATGACCGGCACCACCAGGAGGGTCAGGAGGGTGGAGGTGAGCAGGCCGCCGACCACGGCCCGGGCCATGGGGGCACGTCCCTCGCCGCCGGCGCCGATGCCGAAGAACAGCGGCAGCATGCCGAAGATCATCGCCAGGGTGGTCATGATGATCGGCCGCAGACGCGTCCGTCCGGCCAGAATCACTGCATCGCGGCGCGGCAGGCCGTCCCGGCGTCTGAGCACCTTGGCGTAGTCCACCAGGAGAATCGCGTTCTTGGTCACTAGCCCCATCAGCATGATCAGGCCGATCAAGGACATGATGTTCACCGTGTCGCCGGTCAGCTTCAGCATGCCGGCCATCCCCACGATGGAGAGGGGGAGCGACAGCATGATGGCCAGCGGCTCGAAGAACGATTCGAACTGGGCCGCCAGGATGAGGTAGACGAAGACCACGGCCAGGAGCAGCGATTCCCCCATGTAGCCGAACGACTCGGCCATGTCCTCCGCCTCGCCGGAGAGGCTCACGGAATACCCCGGCGGCATGTTGATCCGCTTCGCCGCTGCCTCCACGTGTTTGGCCGCCGTGCCGATCGGGAGGTTGTCCAGGTTGGCGGAGACCGTCACCTGGCGGGCCAGGTCCCTGCGGTTGATCTCGGTCGGGCTGGTGGCGACTCTGGTCGTGACCAGGCTGGCCAAAGGCACCAGCTTCGTGCCGCCGCTGGCGTCCGGCACCGACACCTTCAGGTCGTTCACTTGGCCGGGGGTATAGCGCAGCCCTTCCGGCAGCCGCACCCGCACGTCGACCGCATCCCCGTCCTCGTCCTCGTAGGTGCTGATGGCCTCGCCTCCCACCATCCGGCTCACGGACGCGACGATGTCATTGGTGGTCACCCCGGCGGAGAGCGCCTTGTCCCGGTCCACCCGCAGCCGGTATTCGGGGATGTCATGTTCCAGGGTTACGGCGAGATCTTTAACCCCCGGTACCCTGTACAGCTCTTCCTTCAGCTTCTGGCCGAGCTGCTTCAGGGTCTGCAGGTCGTCCCCCTTCAGGTTCACGTTCAGCGGCTTCTGCGCCCCGCCGATCTGCCCCACTTCCTCGATGGAGAAGGTGATGCCGGCAATCCGCTCGAACCGCTGCCGCACCAGCCGCTGCAGTTCGAACTGGCCCCGATTGCGTTCTTTCCGTTCCTTCAGTTTCAGGTAGATCAGGCCGTCCCGCACCGTGCCGCTGTCCCCGGCGCCGATGGTGGCGTAGGTGTGGTCGATCTCCGGGAGGTCCCTGACCGCAGCCAGGGCCGTTGCGAGCCGGTCCTCGGTCTCGGCCATGGAGGCGTCCGGCGCGGTCTTGAAGGAGATCTGGAACTCCCCCCGGTCTTCCTTGGACATGAAGGACGATTCCAGGGTGCCGAAGATGACGATGCCGCCGACAAAGGCGCCAACGGCGGCGAGCATCATGGTCTTGCGGTGATCCAGTGCCCAGCCGATGGCTGTGGGGTAGTGGTTGGCAACCCTGTCGAACCAGGCGTTGAAACTCTCCAGCCACCGGGCCAGCCCCGCCCGTTTCCCCTGGAGATGGATGGACGGATCGTGCCAGCGGGAGGAGAGCATCGGGTCCAGGGTGAAGGAGACGAACAGCGAGACCAGCACGGCAAAGGCGACGCTGATGCCGAACTGGTAGAAGAAGCGGCCGACGATCCCCCGCATGAAGGCCACCGGCACGAAGACGGCGACGATGGACATGGTGGTGGCAAAGACCGCCAGGCCGATTTCGGCGGTGCCGAAACGGGAGGCCTCCATGTGGTCCTTCCCCATCTCCAGGTGCCGGACGATATTTTCCCGCACCACGATGGCGTCGTCGATCAGCATGCCGATGGCCAGCGACAGGGCCATCAGGGTCATGACGTTCAGGGTCATCCCCATACCGTTCATGACGATAAAGGCGGAGATGACCGAGATCGGCAGGGTCACGCCGGTGATCACCGTTGAGCGCCAGGAGTTGATGAAGCAAAAGACGATGAGCACCGTCAGGATGCCGCCGATGATGAGGGTCTCCTCCACGTCGGCCAGTGACTCGCGGGTCATGATGGTGCCGTCGCGGACCATGGAAAGGGTGACCCCGGGGGGGAGTTCCTGCTGTACCTTGGCCATCATCTTCTTCACGGTGTCGACCAGCGCGACCTCGTTGCCGCCGGACTGCTTGTAGATGTCGAGGCCGATGGCCGGCTGGCCGTTCACCAGCGCCAGCTTGCGCCGCTCCTCGATCCCGTCGCTGACCCTTGCCATCTCCCCCAGGGTGATGGGGCGGTCGCCCCGCCGGGCAACGGCCATCCGGCGGTACTCCTCAGCCCGGTCCGGCTTCCCCTCGATCCGCATCGGGTACTCGGCGGTTCCCCGGGTGAGCCGCCCCAGGGGGGTGTTGGTGTTCTCGGAGCGGATACCGTTCACCACGTCGTTCACCCCGAGCCCCAGGGAGTCCAACCGCACCGGGTCCAGTTCCACCCGGATCTCCCGCTTCTGCCCCCCCACCATGTCAACCTTGCCGACGCCGGCCACGCTCTCGAACCGCTTCTTGATCTTTTTCTCGACCAGGGTAGTCAGCTCCCGGGGGGAGAGACTGTTCGACTGTACTGCCAGGGCCGCCACCGGCGCGGCGTTGAAGTCGAGCTTCTGGATGATCGGCTCTTCGATCCCCTGGGGGAGGGTGCCGCGGATGGAGCCGATCTTGGCCCGCACCTCCTGGGCGCAATCGTTCACCTTCTGCTCCAACTGGAACTGCACCATCACCGTGGACACCCCCTCGCGGGAGGTGGAAAAGACGTGCTTGACCCCGGCGATCTGGTTCACCGACTCCTCGATCCGCTTGGAGACCTCCCGTTCCACCGTCTCCGGCGAGGCGCCGGGAAAGGTGGTCACCACCGAGATCAGCGGGAATTCCACGTTGGGGAACATCTCGACCCCCAGCCGTTTGAAGGAGAAGATGCCGAGCACCACGAGGGCAAGCATCATCACCGTGGCAAAGATGGGGCGCTTGATGGAGAGGTCGGAGAGGATCATGGCTGGCTACTTTCCTTGCCGGCTGACAGTCACCCTGTCGCCGTCCTTCAGGGTGAAGCCGCCGCGGATGGCGTAGGTTTCACCCGACTTCAGGCCGGAGGTGATCTCCACCTGGTCGCCATTGACGACACCGGTGGTGACGGCTCTGAGCCCCGCGCTGTCGCCGGTCACGACGAAGACTGACCCTTTGCCGGTCTGCATGTCCCAGGAGGTGAGGGCTGAGCGGGGGAGTTGCACGACGCCAGTCCGGCGGCCGGTGATGATCTTCCCCTTGGCAAAGAGACCTCCCTTGAGGGTTTCCGGACTGTTCGCAACCTCGGCGATGACTTTCAGGGAGCGGTCGGCGGCGGTCAGTTCCGGGTTGACGAACGAGACCCGGCCGGTGAAGGTGCGGCCCGGGAGGGCATCGACACTGAATTCAAGTGGTTGGCCCACCCTGACCCGGGCGGCGTCGGCCGACGGCACGGCAACGGTCAGGTTGAGGAGCCGGTTGTCGACGATCCTGAAGATTGGCTTGGCCGCGGCCGCGTCACTGGCAAGGTCCCCCACGTTGACGTCACGCAAGGCCACGACACCGTCCAGCGGGGAGGTCACCAGCGCCTTGGCCTGGCGGGCCCTGGTCTGGCGCCCTTCCTCTTCGGCAGCCCTCAACTGTGCGCGGGCCGCGTCGACCCTGGCCCTGGCCGCTTCGGTCTCGCTGTGGGCATCGTCCACCGCCTGCTGGGTGGCCAGTCCCGCCTCCTTCAGCTTCAGCGCCCTTGCCTGCTCGCGCTCGGTTCGGGTTGCCATGACCTGGGCCTGCGCCAGTCCTGCCCGGGCAGACTCCACCCCGGCCTCGGCCCGCTTCACCAATGCCTCGGTCTCGGCGATGTCGATCCGGGCCAGCGGCTGTCCCTTGCGCACCCTGACCCATTCGGTGACAAAGACCTGTTTGACCAGCCCCGGAATCTGGGTCTTCACATCGGCCCAGAATTTGGGCTCCAGGCTGCCGGTCACCTCGATCCCCTCGGTCAGGGGAGTCCCGGTGACCACCCCGGTCTCGACCGCCACCGGCGGTTTCTGGGTCGGTTTTCCGGCTGATTGGTCGTTCCTGCTGCAGCCGGCGACCCCGGCCAGGGTTGCGGCGATGAGTGCACTGCAGATCAGTCTGTTCATATGGCTCCTGGCAACCAGGTTATCCCTGTCGATTAAGGATCGTGAATTTTTTCTCTGTCGGTAGGTACAACATGTGACACCAGCGGTCAAGTGGTTATCCGGCCGGAAGGGGGGGCACTGGCTGAGATAGGAAGGAATTGCATTTTTACCGGCAAGTTTATATAGTGATTGAATTCTGTGGGAGCAGTGAGGCAGGCATGATACGCAAGATACTGACCTATCCGGACCCCGAGCTGAAGAAGAAGTCGGCGCCGGTGACGGTCATCAACGACAAGATCAGGGAGCTGGTGGCCGACATGGCCGAGACCATGTACGACGCGCCGGGCGTGGGACTGGCTGCTCCCCAGATAGGGGTGCACCAGCGGGTAATCGTCATCGACGTGGCCGGGAAGGACGAAGCGCCCGACCTGATCGTGGCCATCAACCCGGTCATTGTCCATGCCGAAGGGGAAGAGTACGAGGAGGAGGGGTGCCTGTCGGTCCCCAAGTACTCGGCCAATGTCCGGCGCCATGCCCGGGTGGTGGTGAAAGCGCTCAACCTGGAAGGGGAAGAGGTCACCTGGAAGGCCGACGAGCTCTTGGCCATCGCGTTCCAGCACGAGATCGACCACCTGGACGGTATCCTCTTTATCGACCATATCTCTCCCCTGAAGCGGGAGATATTCCGCCGCAAGTACCGTCGGGCCATGGAAGAACAGGAGGGGGGCCGCTGATGGCGCCGCTCCGCATCGTGTTCATGGGGACCCCCCAGTTCGCCTGCCCGACCCTGCAGATGCTAATCGACCGGGGGGAGCGGGTGGTGGCGGTGGTGACCCAGCCGGACCGGCCCAAGGGGCGGGGGCAGCAGACCCAGGCACCGCCGGTGAAAGAGCTGGCCGTACAGCACGGCATCCAGGTTCTGCAGCCGCTGAAGGTGCGGGCACCCGAGGCGATCGAAGAGATCCGGGCACTGGCGCCGGACCTGATAGTGGTGGTCGCCTTTGGCCAGATCCTCCCCAAGGCGCTTTTGGAGATCCCGCGCTTTGGGTGCATCAACGTCCACGCATCGCTCCTTCCCCGTTACCGGGGGGCAGCACCGATCAACTGGGCCATCATCAACGGCGAGAGCGAGGCCGGGGTCACCACCATGCAGATGGACGTGGGGCTCGACACCGGCGACATGCTGCTGAAGCGGTCGACTCCCATCGCCCCGGACGACGATGCCCAGTCCCTGCACGACCGGCTTTCGCTTATCGGCGCCGAGGCGATGAATGAGACCCTTGACCTCCTCAGAGAGGGAAAGCTGGTACCGGAGAAGCAGGACGACTCCGTTTCCAACTACGCCCCGATGCTGAAAAAGGAAGACGGCCGGATCGACTGGCGCCGGTCGCCCCGGGAGATCGCCTGCCGGATCAGCGGGGTGACCCCGTGGCCCGGCGCCTACACGACCCTGGAAGGCAAGCTGCTGAAGCTGTTTCGCGTCCGGACCGGCACCGGGAGCGGCATCCCCGGCACGATCCTGGCGGCTGACCGAAACGGCCTTGAAGTGGCCTGCGCCGGCGGCAGCGTTATCATCGGCGAGTTGCAACTGGAAGGGAAGCGGCGTCTTT
Source organism: Deltaproteobacteria bacterium (assembly GCA_021849045.1). GTDB lineage: Bacteria > Desulfobacterota > Desulfuromonadia > Geobacterales > DSM-12255 > Geomobilibacter. Next base: position 33,815 of record JAJZTK010000011.1, read on the forward strand.
CAGTGGGCGATTTCCTGGCCGGCTGCCGGCTCCTCCCCGGCACCGTCTTAGAGGCAAAGGACATCTAGGTGAGCGACGATACAAGCCTGCACCGACTGCCCCGCAAGCGCCTGTTCGTGGCGCTGATGGGGGTTACCTGCTTTCTCATCATCGGGGTCACCTATCTGCTCTGGTGGATTCCCACCAAAGGGTTGGCCAACATCCATCCCGACCTGCCGCGGACCGTCGGCCTGATCTTCGCCGCCCTCTCCGGCATCGCACTGCTCGGGACCATTCTCCTGATCCTGACCACGGCCCTGGGCAAGGACATTCTCTTCACCCGTTTTATGCGGCTGGTGGTGATCAAGTTTCTCCTGCCGGCCATCGAGTTCCTGGGGCGCTGCCTGGGCATTCCAAAGGACACCATCCGTCAGTCGTTCGTGGCCATGAACAACAGCCTGGTCACCTCCCAGCGGCTTCTGGTGCCGGCCGACCGGATACTGATCCTCCTGCCCCATTGCCTGCAGCTCTTCGACTGCGACATCAAGGTGACCGGCGGCATCGAGAAGTGCGTCCGCTGCGGCCGGTGCGACATCAAGGGGCTGGCGGAACTGGCGGAGAAGTACCGGATCGACATCTCGGTAGCCACCGGCGGCACCCTGGCGCGCAAGGTGATCGTGGAGAAGCGGCCCAAGCTGGTGGTGGCGGTGGCCTGCGAGCGGGACCTAACCTCCGGGATCAAGGACTGCTACCCGCTGCCGGTGATCGGCGTCCTGAACGACCGTCCCTTTGGCCCCTGCTTCAACACCGCCGTGGATGTGGAGAAGATCGACCAGGCGCTGCGCGCAGTCCTGGTCTAGCCCCCATGCCGTTCCTGGCCAAGTTCCTGCTCACCAACCTGGTCATCGTCGCCTGTGTCCAGGTGGGGCGGCGCTTCCCGCCTCTGGCCGGGCTCATCGCCACCATGCCGATCACCACCCTGGCCGTACTCCTCTGGCTCCATAGCGACAACCCCGGCAACACCCCGCTTCTGGCCGATTACGCCAAGGGTGCGCTCTGGGGGATCATCCCAACCTTTCTCTTCTTTGCCGCTGCCTGGTTCTGTCTCCGTCGCGGCCTGGCCCTGCCGTTGACCCTGGCCGCCGCCTTTACGGTCTGGCTGGCCGGGGCCGCCGTCCACCAGTGGTTGGTGCGGTAGGTTTAAGCAGGTGACAGGTACGTAACGTTCTCTGAGTAATCCCAAAGGTCATCTTGCAGTATCTCTCCAGATGGGTCGGTATCCTCTATCTACTGATACGATGCAGCCAATCCCCACAGCATTGATTGCCCTTGACAGCCGGATTACAAGCTATTCATCTTTCGGTTCGTAGTGCGGAGGTTGGGGCTAGAATCGCGGAGAGCTTTTGATCGGCAAGAGGAAGGTTTGAGTTACTTATATGGGTAACCATGCAAGTTTCTTTTATAGGAAAACTGCTTAATAACGGGTTAAACGACGAAAGAAAAAGAGCAAGATGAACAAGCCCCAGAAAAAGGGAAAAATCAGGAAGCCGGTTCGGAAGCTTTCAGAACTCGAATTATCGTTTCTGGAAGAGGTGGATTTGTATGACAAGGTTATCGAGACAACCAAACTTATTTCTTGGAACCAGCACGGCATAATGACCGACGGCAGAGGGATAAGGGGCATGAGGATTTTTACCCGTCAGACAGTAACGGGGTTATCCCTCCAAAGGATACTGCCACGGCCATCAAAGTTCACAGAGCCAGATACTGAACTTTGGGACATATGTTCAATAGCATCCCTCTCAAGAAACCTAATGGAAGGTTATTTGTGCTTATCCTACTTCGGACTTGAAAAAGTAGCCGAGGAGGAAGCGGAGTTGCGCTTCTTTATTGCCCAACTTCATAAAAATGTTGAATGGTATGAGATCAGGAAGCTATCTGATTCGACAGATCCAGGACTGAAAGAATTTGAAGACGGGATCAAAAGCGAAAAAGAGCGAATAAGAAACCACCCATATCTAGCCTCGCTCACAGAAGCCCAAAGAAATAGAGCCCTCCGCGGCATTGAGATGTACAAAACGAAGACGGATTTTGAAGCCGAGCAGGCAGTCTGCAAGGATCTAAGGCGAAACTACAGACATTTATCCAACCTTGTTCATCCTCTGCCACTATCAATTGAAAGGATAGACAGTGAGCGAGGACGGGGTATCGGTACCGACCCAGATGTAAACTACTGCCTCATTTGCCTAATGTTGGCACGGAGATATTTAGCCGCCTCAACAATTGGTATTGCCGATCTGTTTCCAGAAGCACTGGCTTCGAAATTTGAGACGAGACTCCGAAAAATTCGGCCACTCGTTATGGCCGGGTTTGAAGGTGGCGATGTTTAACCAGCGGCGGCATACGGTCTTCGCTTCGCTTCGCCGCTGCGCCACGCCACCGTTGTGAAGGATAAAAAATGCCATGGGAGCTGATTTAGAGTACACGACCAGAAGCAGCGATATTAAGTAAGAGACCCAATCAATATCACCTTTTCTTGACAACTTGTCACGAAAAGGTGATATTGAAGAAAAACAGCGAGGTTATTCAGTATGCAAACCATGACAGTCGGTGAGGTCAAAGCTCATTTTTCAGAAGTCCTCGACATGGTGCAAAGTGGCGAGGATGTAGTGATCAGTTTCGGCAAGAAAAAGGAGAAGATCGCTGTGCTGGTCTCTTTTTCGCACTATCAGGGCAAACAGGAACGCAAGCTGGGGCTTCTGGCAGGGAAGGCGACCTTTTCGCTTCGGGAAGATTTTGCCATATCCGATGAAGAATTGTTGAAGTCATGAATTTTCTTCTCGATACCCATACGCTGCTCTGGGCACTGTTCGAGCCGACTCGACTGGGCAGGAAAGGGGCGGAGATTCTTGGTAATGCCGACGAAACCATATTTGTCAGCGTGGTCTCCTTCTGGGAACTGTCGTTGAAGTATGCTATCGGCAAGCTTGAACTCGGCAATGTCACCCCGGACGAATTCCCCAGCCTTGTCCGGCAGGCAGGTTTTGAGGTCTTGCCGCTTGCCGAAGCTGATGCTGCAACCTTTCACAATTTGCCGCGACTGGAACACAAGGACCCTTTTGATCGTCTGCTGATCTGGCAGGCAATTTCCGGAAAACTGACTTTCATCTCACAGGACAAAGCGTGTGCAGCGTATAAAAAGCAGGGGCTGAAGGTGATATGGTAAAATATGTATCACCAGTTTGAAAGAAAAGGCCCAACAACACGACGGCACTCGGTCTCCGCTCTCGTCAGGTTGATGTGTCTTCCTGAGCGCGATGCTGTGGGGAGTAATAGGCGGTGTGGTGGGATTTGTAGGCGGATTTTGGGGTCCAATTGCTTTTTCGAGATCTCCACAAGGTCCTTTGCTGAGCATTGTCACCGGACCTCTCGGAGTAGTTATAGGCTGCATATATGGAGCAGTGAGAGCATTTCGACAACAATAAACAACGCCGTGGGCCCAGAATTGCTTGGTTCCACGGCGTTATGACTTTCAGGCGCTTCGGCAACAGTTGCCTGCTGGTTGCTATTTCACATCCAGCAGCTCAACTTCGAAGATGAGGGTCGCATTCGGAGGGACATCCCGGCCTGCACCACGGGCGCCGTATGCCAGTTCCGGCGGGCAGACCAGTTTGGCCTTGCCGCCGACCTTCATCTTCTGGACCCCTTCGGTCCAGCAGGGGATTACCCCGGAGAGCGGAAACTGGATGGACTGCTTGCGCTTGTAGGAACTGTCGAATTCCTTGCCGTTCGTCAGGGTGCCACGATAGTTGGCTTCGACGGTGCTGGCGGCGGTCGGCGCTTTACCGCTGCCGTCCTTGATGGACCGGTAGACCATGCCGGATGCGGTCTTCACTGCCCCTTTTTCCTTGGCGGCCTTGTCGATGGCATCGTTGGCCACGGCAAATGCCGGCACCGCAAGGGTCGTGGCAATGGCTGCAATAATCAGTCGCTTCATCTCTGCTCCTTGGTGTGATGGGAATTTGTACGCAACGGCCGGCATCGTACCATCGGACATTAGCTGCCGTCAATGGCGATTCCCTGGAGAGTGGCCTGAACCTTCAACGTGAAAAGGCTGAACGATTGAGAGAAACTCTCTTGACGGATTCACGTAACATCCCTATAACGTGAATAAAATTTTAATAAAAGGAGATCAAATATGTTGCGAGCAATTATTGTGTACTCCACCCTGATTTTCCTGCTCATGACCCCAGCTCTGCATGCTGCGGAAAAAGCGGTTGCGCCGGCAAAGGAGACCGTGGAAAGCAGCGATGCCAAACGCGCCCAAGCACTCCTCGCCCGAGCTGTCGATTATTATAAAGGGAACAAGGATCGGGCTCTTGCGGCGTTTTCGCGCGCGGGTGAATTCATCAACGGCGATCTCTACGTGTATGTGGTCGGAACGAATGGGCAGATGCTCGCCAGTGGCGGGTCATCGTCAGCGCTGATCGGCCGGGATATTTCTGATTTGCGCGATGCCACGGGAAAGGCGTTTATCCGGGAGATGATCGATACGGCCAAGACCAAAGGTGCCGGTACGGTGGAGTACCGGTGGCTCAATCGCTCAGACAGGAAGATTGAGCGCAAGGTTGTCAACTATCAGAAGGTTGATGACCGTATTATTGCTGTCGGGTTCTACATCCCACGGGCAAGCCAGGAGCAGGCCAAAACGTTACTGGACCAGGCCGCCAATGCCATTACGATCGACCCAACCGCTGCCTATACCCTGTTCAATGACCTGAACGGTAAGTTCGTTCAGGATGATCTCTATGTATTCGTGATCGATCTGAAGGACTCGAAATTCCGTGCCCACGGGGCAACACCCCGTCTCGTTGGCACTGATGCCCTGGAGCTGAAAGATCCCACCGACATGCCCCTGCTCAAGAAAATGATCGCCAACGCCAAGCCAACTGGCTACGGAAAGCTGGAATATCACTGGCGCAATCCGGTCACGGAAAAAGTGGAAAAGAAGACCACCTTCCTGCGCAAGGTGAATAATGTCATTGTCGGAGTCGGTTATTACACACGATAACTCTCCTGCAAGGCAAGATTGGTCAGTCTGCGCGCTATCTGAATTGAATGGGAAAGCGGCTTACTGGGATTGCCCGGTAAGCCGCTTTTTTGTTGAGGCCCGTTGGCCGCGAACGTTGTATGCCGAGTTACTTCCCGCAATGCATGGCAAACTTCAATGAGATACTTCCTGCTGCTCCTTTCGATCCTGATGCTGTTTGTCCGCCCATCCCCCGGCGGGGAGATCTCCCGTTTTGCCATGGCGGTCGGGCCGGTGCCGGTCCTCAATACCCCCGACCCGCGTGCCGTCTTCGGCGGCCGTGACGGCAGAACCCTGGCCGTCGATCGCTGCGGCCAGCTCCGGGCACTGGAGTTCGTGGCGCTGCCCGGCACACTCTTCACCATCCTGGATGAGCTGGCCATGGCAGAGGGAACGGTCTACCGGGTGACCAGCGCCGATTACCCCTATCCGGCCCGGAGCGGCTACTACATCGACAGCCGCCTGGTGCGCCTCCATGATACCCGGCCACCTGAGCGGGCGCGGAGGCTGCCGGGTCGGGAAGAGATAGTCGCCCGCCTGGAAGGGATGGCGGGCCTTCCCTATGTCTGGGGGGGGAACATCCCGACCGGGGTCGAGGTGCTCCTCCAGCTCTATCTCCCGGCCGGTCCCCTCGACCAGGCCGGCCGGCAACGCTGGCAGCTGTCCGGGGTCGACTGCTCGGGGCTTCTCTATGCGGCAACGGATGGTTTCACCCCGCGCAACACCAGTTCCCTCGCGGGTTACGGTTCCCCGGTAGCGGTCGCGGGCCGCCCGGCGCGACAGATTGTCGACCGGCTGGCACCGCTCGACCTGATCGTCTGGCCCGGCCATGTCCTGGTGGTGCTGGATCGGGAACGGGTCATCGAGAGCCGACTCGACTGCGCTCATCCCGAACATGGGGTGGTCATCTCGTCGCTACGGGAGCGGCTCAAAGTAATCATGGCAACCAGACGGCCGGTGGACCGGCTCAGCGTCACTCCGGGCAATGCGGCTCGTGAGTTCGTGGTCCGGCGCTGGTTCAGCGGCGCTTTTCCCTCGCTCGTACCTTGATTTACTCCGCACAGCAGGAAAGCTTGCTGATATCCCGGCTGAATCCCTGGGCACAGAGCCTTAACCCCTCGCCGATGGAGGGGTAGACGTGCAGGGTGTTGGCCAGGTCTTCAACGGTTGCCCTGAGGCGGATTGCCAGGGCTGCCTCGTTGATCAGTTCGGCGCCCCGGTGACAGGCGAGGTGGACGCCGATGAGCCGTCCGCTGGCCCGGTCGGCCACCATGGTGATGATGCCGGCGGTGTGGCCGGTGACGTGGGCTTTGGGGATGGCGATGACCGGCAGGCTGTTGGTCACCGGGTCGATACCCGCCTGGCGGGCTGATTCCTCTGTGTGGCCGACGAGGCCGATTTCCGGGTCGGTGAAGATTGCCATGGGCACAGTCAGGTAATCCATGGTGCAGCCGCAGTCCGGGTTGAACATGTCGTCCACGGCAACGATCCCCTCCCTGGCCCCGGCCGAGGCGATCATCATGCCGCCGATGGCGTCTCCTGCTGCCCAGATGCCGGTGACGCTGGTCCGCATGGTGCTGTCCACCGTGACAAAGCCGTGCCGGTCCAATGCAATGCCGATCTCTTCCAGGCCGATCCTGGCCGTGGCCGGTGCGGTTCCCACGGCAACCAGCAGGCGCTCGCCGGTGAATTCGTGCCGCCGGCCGTGCAGGTCGGCCGAGACCACGGTCTGGCCGCCCACGGAGGAGACCGAGCAGAACGCCGCATCCGTCACGATACGTATCCCTTCGGCCACCAGAACCTCCTGCAGGGCCAGGGCCACCGCGGGAGAAATGGCCGGGAGAAGGCGGGGGCCATGCTCCAGGATCGTGACCTGAACCCCGAGGCGGTGGAACATCTGACCGAGTTCCACGGCAATGACCCCACCGCCGATGATCACCAGGGATTTGGGCAACTCTTTGAGCAGCAGCGCACTGCGGCTGGTCAGGAAGGCGCTGCCGGCAAGGCCGGGAATCTCGGGAATGCGCGGGTTTCCACCCGCCGCGATCAGGATGTGGTCGCAACTGAACTGCCGCTCTTCCACGGTAACGGTCCGCTGGTCGACAAACCGGGCGGTCCCCTTGACCAGTTCCAGGTCGGGAATCTGCTGCAGCACCTCCAGGTAGCGGGCTGTGCGCAGGTGTCCGACCACCTCGTCCTTGTGGGCTGACAGGGCCTGAAAGTCGACTGCGCCGGATCTTTTCGCGAGGCCGATCCTTGCCCCAAGGCCGGCTTCGTGGTTAAATAGTGCGGCATGGATCAGGGTCTTGCTCGGGATGCAGCCCCAGTTGATGCAGGTGCCGCCGAGCACGCTCTTTTCGATCATCACGATGCTGGCGCCGTGGGAGCTCGCGCGGAGAGCGGCGGCAAAGGCGGTCGAACCTGAGCCTATGATGATGACGTCCGGGGATGTGTTCATGCGAACCGCCTCCTTACCTGAAATCAAGTGTACCCGAAACCTGCTGCCCGGCAATGTCCGCAGCCGGTTGAGGCAAACCCTGCCGGCCCGTGGGCCGCTCTGCAGGCGAAGTACCCCGGTGAGCCCCATGGAGATTCAGGAAATTCTCAAACAATCGCTGCTCTTTGCCGGCCTGGACGCCGAAAACCTGGCCGAGGTGGCTGCCATCGCCATCCGACGGACCTTTGTCAAGGGGGAAACCCTTTTCGGCGAAGGAGAGCCGGCCACCGGTTTCTACCTGCTGGCCAAAGGGGGAATGAAGCTCTGCAAGGTCTCCCCTGACGGTCGTGAAAAGGTGCTCCACTTAGTCCACCCCGGCGAGACCTTTGCCGAGGCGGCGTTTTTCGGCGACGGCCGGTATCCGGCCGAGGCGAGGGCCATCGAGAGCGGCGAAGCGCTCTGCTTTCCGAAAGACGCCTTCATGGGACTCCTGGAGCGTAATCCCCGGTTCTCCATGAACCTGATCGTTTCGTTGTCGCTTCTGCTGCGGCGTTTTGCCAGGCAGATCGAGGAACTCTCTTTTGCCGAAGTCCCCAACCGGCTCGCCGCCTATCTGGTGGAACTGGCGGCCCGCAAGGCGACCACCTTTCAGGGCAAGACCTACCTGGACCTGGATATCAAAAAAGGTGAACTGGCGTCCCGGTTGGGGACGGTCAGCGAGACCCTTTCCCGCACCTTCCGCAAGCTGAAGGAAGACGGCCTGCTGGAGGTGGACGGGAGTCGGGTCACGATCTTCGATATGTCCCGCCTCACTGAATTAGCCGGCCGCACAGGACCGGCCTGATCCGTGAGTTCTGAAGCCCTCTGCCGTTTTGCCGGGCTTCCCCGGCCCATGGATTCAGTCGCTGTTTTATTTTGGTAATAATTTTCAAACGGAGAGAATTCCGCTTGATTACGGGCAAAACTTCCCGATAATTGAACATACGCAGTTCTCGTGGGTGAGCGAAGCAGGGCGTGGCGGAGCCGCTACGAATCCGGCGGTACGTTAAGACGGTACGGTGAGCTTGCGCAGGGATGGTTGTCGAGAGGTGGATCATGAATGCCAGGGATGTTGACGAAGCCATTGATCTGTACGTGAATGACCGGATGGAGAATGGGAAGGAACATGCCCGCGAGCGCTTTCTCGCTTTCACCTACCTTCGGCACAGCAGCAGCGAGGTGCGGGAGTTCCTGAAGAAGGTGGCCGGGTTGTCGCGCTATTACATCAACTTCCTGCGGGTAATGGAAAACCCGTTCAAAGGGCCTGAATTCGCCTGGTTTGCCTCCATGGTGACGGTGGCGATCTATGCCTGCATTCTGCTGACAGACGATGAAAACCGCCTGCTGGGGATCGGTCTCCTGTCGGGAACCATCGTCTATGCAGTCTCGCTGATCGTTGCCGTGGCCCGTAACTGGTGCAACGTGGGGGTCATGATCGCCATCTACCGGGAAATCGTCCAATTGGCCGAGAACGAGATGGAGAGTGCCGCCTGAACTGGGGTTTGGACCGGCGGTTGGAGTAGAGGTAACAAAGGCGGCCTGAGTGGGACCGCCTTTTTCGTGTGGTGGGTTGAAGGTCAGTGTGATGTGCCGGGTTCGGTCTTGCCGAAATTGAAGGCCGCCTTTGCCTGTTCGATGGACTCCATCTCCTTCAGACGCTCACCCAGCCAGAGGTGGATGTTGCGTGCCGATTCGTAGTTGAGGATGACGCCGCTATCCACGTAGCGGACCATGCTGTTTTTCAGATCCTCCGGATCTTCGGCTACCACGTTGCCGATGGTGCCGTTGCTATTGATCTCATGGGTGATACTGTTGGGCAGCGGGGTCCGTTCCAGGTAAAAATTGACCACCAGTTCGCCGCGCGGGTTGACGCCGCCGTGGGCTCCGTTCACATAGACCGGGTTGTAGCCGTAATTGAAGATGTACTTGAATTTCACTTCCGGATTCTTTCCTGACACGTGTCTCCTCCTGATTGCCGATGGTCGCCATCGCCGCCATCCTACCACACGGGCGCGGCAGCCGCAACCTCCCGCGTAAGGCGCCGGGAAACGAAAAGCCGCCATACGGCGGCTTTTCTGAAGCAATAAATTGAAGACCGGTCTATTTGACCTGCAGCCCTTCCTTCATATCTTTCAGGTCCTTCTTGGTATCTTCCTTGATTTCCTTAATCTGCTGCTTTTTCTTTTCCTTCTTCAGCTTGGCCTTTTCCTTGGCCTCGCCGACCTCTTTCTTCTTTTCCTCTACCTTCTGCACGGTCTCCTGCTTCTTCTTTTCCAGTTCCGCCGCCTTTTCCTGTCGTTTCTTCTTCATCTCTGCAGCCTTTTCGTCCTGCTTGGCCTTTTTGTCCTTCAGTTCCTGCTCCTTCTTACCCATCTTTTCTTTGGCTTCGGCCTCTTTCTTACCCATCTTTTCCTTCAAGGCCTCTTCCTTTTTGAGGAGCGCACCGGTCGGGGAGTACTCCTTCTCTGCTTCGGCCGCCAGGACCGAACCGGCGAGGATGAGGGCGGCGACAATGGCGACGAACGTTGCTGCAACTTTCTTCATGATGACCTCCTGAAAATGTGATTACGACTGGCTAATAATACCATGGGAATGGCGGATGGCAAGCAGAACTGCACCGGCAGGGCGAGTGCCGCCGCACCCTTGATTTCCGGCAGCGCCTCTGTTACAAATACCCTCCCGTTTTCCGAGCCTCCATCACAACCGGTGTTCCCGACATTATGGCCAAACCGTATCTCGCCAACCTGAATCCCGAACAGTTCGAAGCCGTTCGCCAGACCGAAGGGCCGCTGCTGGTCCTGGCCGGCGCCGGTTCGGGCAAGACCCGGGTCATTACCTGCCGGATCGGCTATCTCCTGAAGGAGCGCCGTGTGCCGCCGGAAAGCATCCTGGCCGTCACCTTCACCAACAAGGCTGCCAAGGAGATGGCCGAACGGCTGACCGAGCTGGTGGGGAGCAAGGCGTGCGAAGGGATGATCATTGCCACCTTCCACTCGCTCTGCGTCAGGATTCTGCGCCGCGAGATCCATCATCTCGGGTACCGTCCCGGCTTCACCATCTACAATACCGCCGACCAGGTGGGGCTGCTCCGTCAGGTGATGCGGGAGGCGGGACTGGACAGTTCGGTCATCAAGCCGGAGTTGATCCTCTGGAAGATCTCCGGTGCCAAGAACCAGATGCAGACGCCGGACCGCTACGAGCCCCGCTGGAGCGACGATGTGGAGCTGGCCACGGCCCGCGTCTACCCCCGCTACCAGGCGGCCCTCAAGGCGTGCAATGCCGTCGATTTCGACGACATCATCCTGCTGACCGTCGGGCTGCTCCGGGACCATCCCAAGGTCCTGGCTCACTGGCAGGAGCGGTTCCGTTACCTGATGGTGGACGAGTACCAGGATACCAACGCTGCCCAGTACCTTCTGATTTCCTTCCTGGCCGCCGGGACGCGGAATCTGTGCGTGGTGGGGGACGACGACCAGTCCATCTACGGCTGGCGCGGCGCCGACGTGCGGAAGATCCTCGCCTTCGAGGAGGATTACCCCGGCTGCCGGGTGATCAAGCTGGAGCAGAACTACCGCTCCACCGGTAACATCCTGGCCGCGGCCAACAGCGTGATCAAGAGGAATGTCCAGCGCAAGGCCAAATCCCTCTGGACCGCGGCCGGTGAAGGGCGGCCCATCGATCTGGTCGTGGCCGGCGATGACGAAGCCGAGTCTACGCTGGTGGTTGAGCGGCTGCAGGCGGAGCGGGTGCGGCACGACCGCGCCTATGGCGACTTCGCCATCCTTTACCGGACCAATGCCCAGAGCCGGGCCTTCGAGGAGCAGCTCCGGATGGCCGGCATCCCCTATGTGCTGGTCGGCGGGATGCAGTTCTACGACCGGAAGGAGGTAAAGGACGTTCTTTCCTATCTTCGGGTCCTTGCCAACCCGGCGGACGAACAGGCGCTCTTGAGGATCGTCAACTTTCCCCGACGGGGAATCGGCGAGGGTACGGCCACCAAGCTGATCCAGTGGTCACTTGAGCACCGCTGTACCGTTTTGGAGGCGTTTGCCCGGGTGGACGAATTGCCGGGTATTGCCGAGCCGGTGCGGGTCAAGATCCTGGCCTTTTGCACGATGCTCCGGGAAGAGGCGGCCCGCTTCAAAAGGGGACGCCTGGCCCTTCACGCCAGGGAGCTGTTCCAGCGTCTCGGCATTGACGAGGAGCTCCAGAGAACCGAGGACGACCGGAACGTGGCGCGGCGCAAGATGGAGAACGTGGAGCAGGTGGTCAACTCCCTGGCAACCTACGAGGAGCGGACCCTGGGCGCCACTCTGGCCGGCTTCCTGGAGAAGGTGGCGCTCATGGACGAGGACCGCTTCACCGGCAAGGACAAAAAGGAGCAGAGCGAGGATGCGGTGACCCTCATGTCGCTCCATGCCAGCAAGGGGCTGGAATTTCCGTACGTCTTTCTGGTCGGGTTGGAAGAGGATATCCTCCCCCACAAACGGTCCATGGAGGACGGCGGCACCGTGGAAGAGGAGCGCCGTCTCTGCTACGTGGGGATCACCAGGGCGCGCAAACACCTGACCATCACCCGCTGCGAGCGGCGTAAAAAGTACGGCCGGATGGAGGAGCGGCAGCCGAGCCGTTTTCTCGACGAGATACCGGCGGAGCTGCTGAACGTCGAGGGGGGAAGTGGCACGCGGGTTGTCACCGAGGAGGAGAGTGACAAGCTCGCCAGCAACACCTTTGCCCGGCTGAAGGCGATGCTGGGGTGAGCGGGCACTGCTCGGTCAGACTCTACGCCTTCTTCGGCCTTTTCAGGAAGCTTTTGAAAGAATGTCCGCAGCCCACTGGTTGAGGCTCATTCCGTGAGCTTCAGCCATCATGGCGGCACGGGCATGGACTTCAGGCGGGACTCGCAGCATAAGTTTGCCCGAATAAGGCTTTTGCGGGGTGCGGCCAACCTTTTCACATGTGGCAAGATAGTCATCAACTGCCTCCTCGAATGCCGCGCGCAAATCCTTGACGGACTCGGCGTGGAAGCCGATGACATCTTTTATTCCTGCGATGTGGCCAATAAAACAACCATCTTCATCGCTGTACTCAATCCGAGCGGCGTACCCTTTGTAATTCATTGTGCTCATGGTTTCACTCCTGCATTCTCCAAAAAGGTTCGTGCATCGCGAACCTGGTATGGCTTCGCTTCTTTTGCCGGATGGGGCCGGTGAAACGTGGCGATAATGCCATTCAACACGAAGCGAACCCGTGATCCGTTCCCCTCGATGGTTTGCGCCCCAAGCGCATCGAATAACGACTCGATCTTACGCCATTCCAGCGACGCGGGAACCGGTTGTGAGAAGATGGCTTCGAGGGTGTTGCGGTGGGATTTGTTCATGGGGTGATGGTAACAAGCAATCCGTCAGCTTACAATCATTATTTGATAGCATCATCTTGTTTGCCGAACACTGCTTCAGCCAGGAAAGAATCCACAACTTTCGTCTTGACATGAGGTTGTATAAAGTTATATTGGCATCATGAAAGAGATGAAAGCACATACTGATTGCCAGACCATAGACATTCATGGCAAACCGGCCTTTGTGCTGGTGCCGTGGGAAGAATTCAAGCGTGTCCGTCCCCTGCTGGAAGGAGACAAGGCACGCGTCACCGGTATACCGCAAGAGGTTGTCGAGGCGCATGTATTGAACGATGTTCCAATGATCCGGGCATGGCGGGAACATATCGGCATCACCCAAGGGGAGCTTGCCGCCCGTATGGGAGTCAGCCAGGCCGCGGTCGCCAAACTGGAAAAAGCGGACGCAAAGCCGCGTGGCGTGACCCTCAAGAAAGTAGCCGAAGCCCTGGGAATTTCAGCGGTACAACTTGATCTGTCATGAATCAAGTCTTTGAATAATCAGGAATAGATCGTATATCTATCGATTGCTAAAGAATAAAAAATAGATCTGTCCCCATTTCCTTGCATTTCCTGCAGGGGGGAAAACTGTTGTTTATAAATTTTTAAAATATTCAGAATGCTTACCTATGTGGTTGTTTATTGTCGCCAAATCATTGTGGTCTATCATTCCGCCTTTATAAGCAATGAATTCCGGTAGAGTCATCGTAAATCCGCGTTGGAGATACTTATAAAGAATTATTACAACACCATCCTTGATTGGCTCAATATCTGCGGCATCCAGGTTTTCTAAAGAGGCGCATTTCACGATCCAATTCATCTTGCTGCCTAAATTAAGATTGACAGCGACACCCTCCTTGCTTGGCAATATTAAAAGTGTTACTGCGTATTGATGCCCAGTTACGTCTTTAAAAAGCTGATCGAAATGACCTGCCAAGTCAGTAGTTCCCTGAATGTCTGGAAGTTGTTCACCTTCCCGATGCCACAGTGCTTTTTGCAATTCGGCTGTGTAGTCGGTACTCAGAATTTTCTCTCCGAATAAAGAATACCCCACACCTAGTGCTAACTTCGCCATAAAGCGGACGTCGTAGCGAGTATAGATAGCAAGACTATTTTTCCTTGTTTGCTCACCTGAACAGGCGGTTCGGAAAAACTCAATACGAGCTGCATCAAGACGATCAGGGGGCGCAAAGCCAATGTCAGCTGGGTCCGCGCCATCAACGATTGTGCACATAATCTTTCTTACACGCCTTCCCTCAAAGGCATCTCTGAATGTTAGCCACGACAGAAGAGCATTCTTTGTTGACCTCTCCGAAAACTGAAAGTACGCACGAGTTTCAACTTTTTTTGTCGTACGTGGGTTGCCGCCGACGTACCAGTAAAGCCGAGCGTCCTTAGGCCTGATCCAGTAAACTTGTTCACCTAGCGGCCCCAGCCAGCTTTCACACACATCATCCTCTTGTAACTCAGGTGGCATGAGGTCCGAGCTACCCATGGGAGTCAGTGGCAATCCAACGGGCTTCGCTGGATCAAATAGAGCATATGCAGCCTCACGGAAAAACTGGGACACAAACCAGTTCTTTTCAAAAGAAGCATCCACAAAAAGTCCAAGGTTGTTGTTGCATTGCCCACAGACGTCTCTTGTTTTGAATTTGTCAGGAGCATAGGCACCACCTAGGCACTGCGGAATAACATGCTCAAGCGTGAAATCCTCGACCGGTTTTGGCCGTTTGCAGTAGATGCACTCTTTCATGCTGTCTTCCTTTTTCACCTGTTCAACGTCACAAGGCGCACCGGCAGAGCGTAGCGAAGTCCGTGTGCCGCCGCAGGTTATGCGTGCTTATCCGCGAGCATTTTTTATCTGTTCCATATCTAAGATGTTTTTGCCATGCCTACTTTTCACGAAAGGAATCTTGTCATGATCGACTCCGAACCATTCATAAACTCTGCTGACTAAAATAAACGCAGCTCTTTCTGGCTCTCCCAATTCTTCCCCAATCGTTACATTAAATATTTCCCCTGAGCTTGGAGCTGTCTTGATTCTGTGAGGCATTCGCTGTGTAGCTAAAATTTTACAAGGGTTTCCAGAGCGAGTCATGTTATCTAGTTTCCTGATTAGCACTAATCTTCCGCCCGCTTGAAAAAAATCCCCTCCCCCCTGGCGGGGGAGGGTGATGGTGGGGGGGAAGTTGCCACGAAGTCCGCTGGTTGCAGCTTCACCCACCCCCCCGCCC